>NZ_BAAARV010000048.1:0-60617 GCF_039532525.1 Dactylosporangium salmoneum | reverse complement strand
CACACCGCCCTCGCGGCGCTCGGGGCGCTCGCCCCGTTCGCGCGGGGCCGGCGTGGCCTCGTCCTCGAGGCGCAGGGTCAGCGAGATGCGCTTGCGCGGGATGTCCACGTCGAGCACCTTCACCCGCACGATGTCGCCGGGCTTGACCACCTCGCGCGGGTCCTTCACGAACGTGCGGGACAGCGCCGACACGTGGACCAGCCCGTCCTGGTGCACGCCCACGTCGACGAAGGCGCCGAACGCGGCCACGTTGGTGACCACGCCCTCCAGCAGCATGCCCGGGGTCAGGTCGGAGATCTTCTCGACGCCCTCGGCGAACTCGGCGGTCTTGAAGGCCGGGCGCGGGTCGCGGCCGGGCTTCTCCAGCTCCTTGAGGATGTCGGTGACGGTCGGCAGGCCGAAGGTGTCGTCGACGTAGTCGGCCGGCTTGAGCTTGCGCAGCGCGGTGCCGTTGCCGATCAGGGCCTTGAGGTCGCCGCCGGTGGTGGCCAGGATGCGCCGGACCACCGGGTAGGACTCCGGGTGCACCGAGGAGGAGTCCAGCGGGTCGTCGCCGCCGGGGATGCGCAGGAAGCCCGCGCACTGCTCGAAGGCCTTCGGGCCGAGCCGGGCGACGTCCTTGAGCGCCCGGCGGTTGCGGAACGGGCCGTTGGCGTCGCGGTGCGCCACGATCGCGTCGGCCAAGCTGGCGCCGATGCCGGAGACCCGGGTCAGCAGCGGGGCGGACGCGGTGTTGACGTCGACGCCGACGCCGTTCACGCAGTCCTCGACGACCGCGTCGAGCGAGCGGCTCAGCTTCGACTCGGAGAGGTCGTGCTGGTACTGCCCGACGCCGATCGACTTCGGATCGATCTTGACCAGCTCCGCGAGGGGGTCCTGCAGGCGCCGGGCGATGGAGACCGCGCCGCGCAGCGAGACGTCGAGGCCGGGGAGTTCCTGCGAGGCGAAGGCGGAGGCGGAGTACACCGAGGCGCCCGCCTCGGACACCATCACCTTGACCACGCTGAGCTGCGGGAACTGCTTGACGAGGTCGGCCGCGAGCTTGTCGGTCTCGCGGGAGGCGGTGCCGTTGCCGATCGCGATGAGCTCGACCTTGTGCTTCTGGCACAGCGCGGCCAGGATCGCGATCGACTCGTTCCACTTGTTCTGCGGCACGTGCGGGTAGATCGTGTGGGTGTCGACCACCTTGCCGGTGGCGTCGACGACGGCGACCTTGACGCCGGTGCGGAAGCCCGGGTCGAGGCCCATCGTGGCCCGGGTGCCGGCCGGCGCGGCGAGCAGCAGGTCGCGCAGGTTGGCCGCGAAGACCCGCACCGCCTCCTCCTCGGCCGCCTGCCACAGCCGCATCCGCAGGTCGATGCCGAGGTGGACCAGGATCCGGGTGCGCCAGGCCCACCGGACCGTGTCGTTGAGCCACTTGTCGCCCGGGCGCCCGGCGTCGCTGATGCCGAACTTCGAGGCGATGGCGGGCTCGTAGAGCGACGGCGCCTCCGGGTCCTGCGTCGGCTCCATCACCAGGTCGAGCATCTCCTCCTTCTCCCCGCGGAACATCGCGAGGATCCGGTGCGAGGGCAGCTTGGTGTACGGCTCGCTGAAGTCGAAGTAGTCGGCGAACTTGGCGCCGTCGGTCTCCTTGCCGTCGCGGACCTTCGACACCAGCCGGCCCTGCGCCCACATCTTCTCGCGCAGCTCGCCGATCAGGTCGGCGTCCTCGGACATGCGCTCGACGAGGATGGCCCGCGCGCCGTCCAGGGCCGCGGCGGCGTCGGCCACGCCCTTCTCGGCGTCGACGAAGACGGCCGCGGCCGCCTGCGGGTCCACGCTCGGATCGGCCAGCAGCCCGTCGGCCAGCGGCTCCAGCCCGGCCTCGCGGGCGATCATGGCCTTGGTGCGCCGCTTGGGCTTGTACGGCAGGTAGATGTCCTCCAGCCGGGCCTTGGAGTCGGCCGCCATGATCTGCGCCTCGAGCGCCTCGTCCAGCTTGCCCTGGCTGCGGATCGACTCGAGGATGGCGGCCCGCCGCTCCTCCATCTCCCGCAGGTACCGAAGCCGCTCCTCCAGCGTGCGCAGCTGGGCGTCGTCGAGCATCTCGGTGGCCTCTTTGCGGTACCGGGCGATGAACGGCACCGTCGCCCCGCCGTCGAGCAGGTCGACAGCCGCGGTCACCTGCCGCTCCCTGACGCCGAGCTCTTCCGCGATGCGCTGGTGAATCGAGGTCGTCACGAGCATGCATTGTGCCCCACCCGCCCCGTTCGCACCCAGCAGCCACAGCTCAACCGCCGAAAACGGCAGACGCACTGCGCTAAAGGCGTAACCGAAAGTAGTTTTCTGGAAGCTGTTATTGACCCTGCGCAGCCACGTCTCCTGAATAAGTTCGACAGGAGGCGCTGATGAGCACGGCCACGGTGATCGCGGCGAGAGCCGGCGACCAACGGGCACTCGATGTCCTGGTCGGCGAGTACCTGCCGCTGATCTACAACATCGTGGGTCGCGCGCTGCAGGGGCACGCGGACGTCGACGACGTGGTGCAGGAGACGATGCTGCGCATCGTCGACGGGCTGCCCCGGCTGCGCGAGCCCGACAGCTTCCGCTCCTGGGCGGTCGCCATCGCGATGTCCCAGGTCCGCGACCGCCACCGCCGCCAGGTCCAGGCGCCGCTCGTCGGCGACCGGGCAGATCCGACCGACACGGCCGACCCCGGCGCCGACTTCGCCGACCTGGCGATCACCCGGCTGCGCCTGTCCGGCCAGCGCCAGGAGGTCGCCGAGGCCACCCGCTGGCTCGACCACGACGACCGCGAGCTGCTGTCGCTGTGGTGGCTGGAGGCGGCCGGGCAGCTCGACCGCGAGGAGGTCGTCGAGGCGCTGCACCTGACCCGCCAGCACGCCGCGGTGCGCATCCAGCGGATGAAGGCCCAGCTCGACGCGGCCCGGGCGGTCGTGCGGGCGCTGGCCGTGCGGCCCCGCTGCCCCGAGCTGAGCGCGGTGCTGCACAGCTGGGACGGGCGCCCCACCGCGCTGTGGCGCAAGCGCCTGGCCCGCCACACCCGCGAGTGCAACCGCTGCGACCGCGCCTGGTCCGACATGATCGCCGCCGAGCGGCTGCTGGCCGGCATCGCGCTCGTGCCGGTACCGGCGGCGCTCATGGCTTTTGCGGCCAGCGGCACGGGCACCATTACCGGCACAGCCGTGACGGTGAAGGCCGGTGGGCTCAAGGCCATGATCGCGGGGTGGGTCGCCGCCGCCAAGCCGGCCCTGGTCGGCATCGCCGCCACCGTCGCAATCGCCGGGACCGCCGGCGTCGTCTACATCGCCACTCAGGGCGAGGAGCAGCCGGCGGTCACCACCGCCGCCCCCTCGCAGCTCGTTACCTCCGACGCCGCCCCGCCGCCGGCGCCGAGCTCGGTCCCGAGCAGCAACCCGGCGAGCCCGACCCCGAGCAAGACCACCGTGCCGGCGCCGCCACCCCCGGCCACGAAGAGCGCCAAGAAGGGCGTGAGCACCAACGACAAGTTCGGCGCCAGCAACGCCCCGGCGATCAAGGATGTGAAGGCCGACTGGTACTACGACTGGTCCCCCAGCCCCGTGGCCAGCGTCTCCGGCGTCGAGTTCGTGCCGATGGTCTGGGGCGGCGGCAACCTGTCGTCCGACCTGGCCAAGGCGAAGGCCAACGGCAAGACCCTGCTGGCCTTCAACGAGCCGGACCTCAAGGAGCAGTCGAACATGTCCCCGGCGCAGGTCCTCGACCTGTGGCCGCAGCTGCAGGCGACCGGCATGCGCCTGGGCAGCCCCGCCCCCGCCTACGGCGCGGACACCCCGGGCGGCTGGTTCGACCAGTTCATGACCGGCATCAAGCAGCGCGGCTACCGGGTCGACTTCATCACCCTGCACTGGTACGGCGGCGACTTCTCCGCCAACGCCACCAACCAGCTCAAGACGTACATCCAGAACGTCTACAACCGCTATCACCTGCCCATCTGGCTGACCGAGTACGCGCTGATGCGCTTCGACAACGGCACGGTCTACCCGTCGACGGACCAGCAGGTCGCGTTCGTGAACAGCTCCACGGCGATGCTGCAGGGCCTGTCCTACGTCGAGCGCTACAGCTGGTTCCTGCTCTACACCAGCAAGTCCGGCGACACCGGCCTCTACAGCAACGGCACCACCCCAACCCAGGTGGGCGCCGCCTATCGAGCCGCAGGAGGATGACCATGGACGCGAGATCGAGTGGAGCCGCCACACTGCTCGGCGCACTCAGCGAGGCGTGTGAGGATTTCCAGCGGTACGGCCAACAGGTCGCCGCCACCCACGGCCCGCTGCACTGGGAGCTCATCGGGCGGATCGGCCCGGGCGAGGCACCCTTCGCGCTGGTCGGCGTCGTGCTGCGCTACGGGCGGACGACGGTCGACCTGGGGGTGGACCTCTGGGTGCGCGACAGCGGGTTCGAGGTCAGCGGCTACGCCACCGTGGACGGGCGGCGGCTGCTGATCGACCTGCCGGACGTGCTGACCGAGGACGTCGACGAGGCCATCGACGCGCTCCGGGAGTACACGCGGCGGCTCTGCTCGCACCGCAACGTGCTCGACGAGGTCGCCTAAAACCGGCCGGTTCCCGACATGTCGGGCGCTGGCGCGCCACGACATGTCGGATTTATACCCTGACAGGCGACTTTTGCGGTTACAGCGGCCCTAAGGCCTTCAACTGCGCCGGATGGTGACATCCCGGGCAGCCCGGGCGGCGCACGCCCGCCGCCGGACCATGCGCCAGGGCCTCGACGAGGTGCTCCAACACGACCCGATGGCGCCGGATGGTGACATCCCGGGGCCGGACCATGCGCCAGGGCCTCGACGAGGTGCTCCAACACGACCCGATCCGGAATCCGGCGGCGACGGCGGCGCACACGCCGAACGGACAGCAACGTGGCGAACTCCGCCCACAAGGGCTCCAGCAGCGATGGCGGAAGGACGGGCACGGGTCATCCCGTCGGTCGCTGAGCGTCGAGAACCCTGATGATCGCCCGACTCTTCGAATGGCGCAGTTCGGACTTAAGCCCTGCCGGGGTATAAGTCGGATAAGTCGTGGCGCGCCAGCGCCCGACTTATCCGGGCTGATCTTCATGCAGGAGACGGTCTTTACGCAGGAGACGGGCGCGTCGTCAGTTGCACGAGGCACGGAGCATCGGCGCCCGCACCCGCACGACCAGCGCAACGGCCCCCAGCACCGCGGTCGCGATCCCGCACGCCACCAGCGTCGTCGCCGCCCCGGCCGCCTGCACCAGCGGCGCGCCCATCAGGGTGCCCAGCGGCGTCGAGACGACCAGCACCGCGCCCCGGGCGGCCAGCACCGGCGGCAGCCGCTCGGCCGGCACCGCGCGCTGGAACAGGGCCACGCTCGTGGACGGGTACGGCGCCCAGGCCAGCCCCGCGAGCGCCAGCGCCAGGAGGTCGGCCCAGCGGGGCAGGCCCAGCCCGAGCGGCGTCAGCAGCAGCCCGAACGCGATCACCGAGCCGATGGTGACCGGCCACAGCGGCAGCCGGGGCAGGTGCCCGGTGGCGATCGCACCGATGACCGCGCCCACGCCGAACGAGGTGTACAGCAGCCCGACATCCTGCGCCGAGGAGGCGAACACCGGCACGGCCACCGGGATCGGGCCGAAGAGCAGGAAGAACCAGCACGACAGGACGGTCAGGCCGAGGAGCTCCCGGTTGCGCCGGATCGTGGCCAGGCCGGCCGAGCGCTGGTCCCGGCGCACCAGCGGCGCCCTCGCCCGTACCGCGGCGAAGCACACGGCCAGCACGGCGAACGTGGCCGCGTCGACGGCGAGCACGGCCGGCGCGCCGAGCCAGGCGATGAGCAGCCCGGCCAGCACCGGGCCGGCCACGGTAGCGGCCTCGGTGATCAGCGTCAGCAGCGCGTTGGCCGGCAGGTGCAGGTCGGCCGGAAGGACCTGGGCGATCAGCGTGTACCGCCCGGCCGAGCCCCACGCCGAGAGCAGGGCGGAGCCGGCCAGCAGCGCGGCATAGCGTCCGATGGTCAGCGCGTCCAGACAGGCCAGCAGCGGTACCGCGCCCAGGAACACCGCCCGCAGCGCCGCGTCGAGGCCGACCAGGTGGGCACCGCCCCGGCCGCGCAGCAGCGGCCCGAGGACGATCGCGCCGACCGCCCCCGGCAGCGTGTACGCGGCCACGGCGAGCCCGACCCACAGCCCGCGCTGGTGGTGCGGGGCGTACTGCACCGCGAGCCACCCGATCGCCACCGCGCTCATCCCGTCGCCCAGCGCGGAGAGGGCGAGGCCGGGCAGGACCCGCGCGAACACCCGGTCCCGAAGCACCGGCCAATAGGGAGGCATCGATGCATTCTGACCCATGGGCTGGGCCCGGGTCGACCACCGCGTAACTCAGGCCACAGTCGGCGCCGCCTTGGCTACACCCCTCCGGGGCGCAGCCGCGGCAGCCGGGTGTCGACGTCCGGCACCGAGTAGCCCAGCGCCCGCAGCCGGGTGCTGACCTCCTCGATCGGCTTGCGGATCTTCTGCGCGGCGGCCAGCAGGTGGTTGAGCGGCACCGGCTGCGAGGCGTCCAGCCACGGCCGCGAGCCGTCCAGGTCGGTGCTGGCCAGCAGGAGGTCGTTGGGCTTCACGGCGTCCACGGCGATGCTGCTGAGATCCACATCCACGGTGTACCCCAGGGTCTCCAGCCGCGCCGCGATCTCGTGCACCGGGCGGCGCACCCGCCGGGCCGCCTGCAGCAGGTGCGGCAGCGGCACCTGCTCGTCCAGGTCCAGCCACGGCTGCGAGCCGTCCAGGTCGCGGCTGGTGATCAGCAGGTCGTCCGGCTCCACCTGGTCCAGCGACGGGCCGGCCCCGTGCAGGCTCACCGCGTAGCCGAGGAACGTCAGCCGGGCGGCGATGTCGTGCACGCTGCGCCGGGTCCGCTGGGCGGCGCGCAGGATGCGGATCGTCGGCACCGGCTTCATCGGGTCCAGCCAGGGGTCCGAGCCGTCGAGGTCCTCGCTGGTGATGGTCAGGTCGTCGGGCTCCAGGTGGTCGATGAGGATCGCGTCGGGGTCGACGTCCACCCGGTAGCCGCAGGCGGCCAGCCGGGTCGCCACCTCGCGCAGCTCGCGGCCGGTGGACTCGGCCGCGCGCAGCAGGTGGATCAGCGGCACCGGCCGGGAGGAGTCCAGCCACGGCTGCGAGCCGTCCAGGTCACGGCTGGCCAGCTGCAGATCCTCGGGCTCCAGCTTGACCACCTCGATCGCGTCGAGGTTGCCGCCCAGCTTGAAGCCGAAGGAGCGCAGCCGGGCGGCCACCTCGGCGACCGGCCGGGAGGTGCGCTCGGCCGCCCGCAGCAGGTGGATCGGCGCCACCTCCTCGCTGAGGTCCAGCCACGGCGAGGTGCTGTCCAGGTCGCGGGCGATGAGCACCAGGTCGTCGGGCTCGGTGACCAGCGTGTCCCAGCCGCTGTCGAGCTGGTAGCCCAGCAGGGCCAGGCGGGCCGCGGTCTCGTCGGCCGGCAGCACCACCTTGTGCGCGGCCCGCAGCAGGTGCAGCAGGGTCACCGGCTCACGCGGGTCCAGCCACGGGTGGGAGCCGTCGAGGTCGCGGCTGGCGATGGTGAGGTCCTTCGGGCCGAACTGCTCCAGCGGCAGCACGTCGACGTCGACGTCCACCTCGAAGCCGAGCTGGCGCAGCCGGGCCACCACCTGGTGCACGCTGCGGCCGCTGCGGTGCGCCGCCCGCAGCAGGTGCACCAGGTGCACCGGCTGGTCGGGCTGCAGCCACGGCCGGGTGCCGTCCACGTCCCGGCTGGTGAAGATCAGGTCGTCGGGGTCGACGCCCACCGTCTCGGCGCCCACCGACGGCTCGTAGCCCAGCGCGTCGAGCCGGGCCGCGACCTCCGGGGCCGACCGGCCGGTCTTGCGGGCCGCCCGCACCAGGTGCACCAGCGGCACGATGTCGACCGGGTCCAGCCACGGGCCGGTGCCGTCCACGTCGACGCTGAGCAGCAGCGCGTCGGACGGGCGGGAGCGCATCGCGCGCTTCCAGTCCGGGCCGGGCTTGAGCACCTTGCGGTAGCGCCCGCCGGCGGCCAGCGCCGTCAGCCGCCACTCGACCAGCTCGTCCGGGCCGCCGACCGGCCCGTCGTTGGCCACGAAGCAGCCGGTGACGGCGGCGTCGACGGTCTCGCCGTCCATCTCCCACTTGCCGTGGCCGCGCTCGATCGCCTGCTCGAAGACCAGGTCGGCGACCAGCGGGCGCACCGGGGCGAGCCGGCACAGCCAGTCGTAGCCCAGCAGGGTCGTCCCCGGCGCCGTCAGGGCCGGGACGGCCTCCCAGAGCAGGCGGTCGACGTCGTCCTCGCGGTACGCCAGGATCTTCGTCCGGTCGACGGACAGGCGCGGAGCGAGGTCGCGGTTGAGGTTGACCACCGCGCCGAAGATCTCCTTGCCGGCGTAGAGGCCGTCGGCCAGCAGCGCGCCGTTGCCCTTGCACCACCACACCCGCGAGCCCTCGGCGGCCACGAAGCCGGCGCCGAGGCTCTCCTCGTCCTCGTCCTCCTCGTCGTCGACCACCCCGGCGGCCGCGGACAGCTCGCCCGGCGCCCAGAGCTGGCTCTGCACGCCGTCGCTGGCCTCGGTGGCGAACTCGGCCACCCACAGCAGCTTGCGCAGCTCCTCGACGGAGGCGACGGTCAGCCCCTCGCGCAGGTGCAGCCGGACCGTCGTGCCGGTCTCGGTGCCCCGCCCGAGGTCCTGGATGCGGAACAGGCTGCCGGGGCCGGCGATCGACACCCGCAGCCGCTCGCCGGGCTGGCCGTCGCGGCCCATCCGGCACGTCTCCACGGTGAGCTCGTCGGCGAGCATGAAGTAGCTCAGCACGCCGATGCCGAAGCGGCTGTTGGGGAACAGCTGCACCGGCGGGTCGAGGCGGGCCCACTCGGCCTGCTCCTCGAGGAACTCGGGCAGGTCGGCCAGGCGCACGCCGGCCTGCGAGAACACCTCGCTGAGCTCGCGCACGCCCATGCCGATGCCGTTGTCGCTGCAGTCCAGGTAGCCGCGGCCCTGCTCGTCGACTCCCTGGACGAACTTGATCTTCCCGTCCCAGGCCAGCTCGCGGTCGTGGGCCCGGGTCAGGTACTCCGTGCGGGCCTCCCGGTAGCGGCAGGCGTCCAGCGCGTTCTGGTACAGCTCGCGGATGGCCAGGGCCGGGTCGCCGTACAGCTGCTCGCCCATGAGCAGCTCGCGCACCCGGTCCTCGGCGAGCCGGAAGCGCACGCCGGCCGACTGGTAGGCCGGCAACCCGTCGCGCACCAGCGGCCCGACCTCGTCGGTGGCCGCCCGGTTGGGCAGCCCGCGCAGCGGCTGCAGCTCGTCGTCCCGGGCCGCGGCCCGCTGCGCCTCGGCCAGCAGCTGGTTGAGCGTGTCGATGTGCGCCCGCAGCGCCACCTCGATCGACGGGTGGGCGCAGGCCGCGCCCAGCACCAGCGTGGCGCCGCGCGCCTCCCAGCGCCCGTCGCGGACCGTGTCGAGCACCTGTCCGGCGGTGACCGGGTCGCCGATGCCGAGGTGCTCGCCGATGACCTCCGGCAGCACCGTCACCTCGATCGCCAGCCCGCGGGCAATGGTCAGCAGGAAGCCGACCAGCCGCTCGCGCACCTCGCCGCGGCGCGACTCCAGCGCCTCCGGCCGGTCGTGGCGGTTGAGGAAGGCCGGGTCGGCCCGGATCGCGCGCAGCAGCTCGGCCGTGCGCCCGCCGGCGGCGTAGCCGGTGAGCGCGGCGATCGTCTCCGGCTGGTAGGCCTGCGGGCGCCGGCCGATCCACCGGTGCAGCAGCCACCAGCCCAGCTCGGCCGCGATCTCCCGGCGCCCGGCGCGGATCGCGGCGAGGGCCCGGCGGTGCGGCTGCGCGTAGGTCTGGGTGAAGCGCTCGAACGCGGCCCGGTCGCTGGTGGCGTCCTGCGAGGGCTCCAGGTCGCCGGGCTCCACGCCGCGCTCGTGCGCGGCCAGGCCCGCCCAGAGGGCGTCATGCAGCAGCGGTACGGCGACCAGCAGCAGCGCCTCCTCGCCCGACAGCACCTCGCCGTCGGGCAGCAGGTCGACCAGGCGGGCCACCTGCCGGGACATGCGGGCGGCGAAGTCCCCGTCCTGCCAGGGATCGTCGCCGAGTTCCCTGGCCGCGCGCGCCCTCGCCGCCGCCAGCTCCCCGGCCAAGGCGACGGCCTTGTCGCGGTGCGTTTGCCCGTCCCGGACGCGACCCCACACCGTATGCTGCGCCGCGATCGTTTCCCAGTCCTCTGGCACCATGCGGAAAACTTACCGGGCGATCGCCACTGGAATGACAGGCATCGGACTTACGGCCGGTCGCGCGTTGTTGCTGACGCAAGCTACGGTGCTCCGGGCAGTACCGGCCACCGGAGGGGGTTTTTCGGCATGTCCGTCGCTGGAGACGGGGAAGACGCGGACGAATCGGGCGGTCAGCCGGTCTCGTCCAGCTCCCGCCACCGCGTGGCGCCGACGGCCTCGACGGCGGCCCCGGTCCTGCCACAGCCGTTCACCCCGGACAAGCCCACCTTCCCGGCCATTCCCCATCCGCGCCGCCCGGACGGGCCCACCGCGGTGGCCTGGGCGGCCGTTCCGGAGGCCCCGGCCCCGACCCCGGTCTTCACGCCGAAGCCCTCGGACGCGGCCCTTCCCGAGCCCTTCACCCCGGCCCGGCCGACCATCCCGGACGTGCCGCACCAGCGGCGCCCGGACGGCCCGACGGCGGTGGCGACGGCCGCGATCCCCGCCGTGCCCGTGCCCGACCCGGACGAGCCGGACCCGGACACCGTCGGCACGCTGGGCGGCGCGGCCCGGGCCGACGCCGCCGAGCTGCTCGACCCGGCGGAGCCGCACAATCTCGAGTTCATCGTGACCCTGCCGGGCGTCACCAACGATCCGGAGCTCGCCGAGCCTGCGCCCGACCCCGAGCCTGCGCCCGTCCCCGAGGCTGCGCCTGCCCCCGAGGCTGCGCCTGCCCCCGAGGTTGTCGTCGAGCCTGTCGCCGAGCCCGAACCCGAGCCGGTCGAGACCGTCGAGGGCGAGCTCCTCCCTGTCGGGATGCTGCCGGCCGACGACTCGCCGACGGTCGCCGACTACGAGGCGCCCGCGCTGGCGATCGTGGCCGAGGTGGACCCCGACGACGAAGCCGACTACCGCGGCACCCGCCGGCGCGCCGCCCGGTGGCGCCGCCTCCCGGTCGGCGCCGTGGCCGTGGCCGTGCTGATCCTGCTCATCACCGCCGGCGTGGTGTTTCAGGCGCTGCGCCGCGACAGCTCGGGTGGCGGCCGCGACAACGGCCTGACGCCTCGCGTGCCCGGCGTCTCGCTGCCGGCCGCCCCCACCCCGCAGGCCGGCAACGCGGGCGCGTCGCCCGACGACTCCCAGTCGGCGCAGAACAGCCCGGTCGCCTCCGCCTCGCGCAGCCGGCCCGCCTCGGCCTCCGCGTCGCACGCCCCCTCCGCCTCGGCCGCCCCCGGCTCGGCCAGCCCCTCCCCGCCGCCCCCGGTCACCGCACCCACCTCGGGGCGGCTGATCGGCAAGCAGTCGGGCAAGTGCGTGGAGTACCGCGCGCAGCGCAACTCCACCTCGGTGATGCTCGACGCCTGCGACCCGCGGGGCACCAACCAGCACTGGCGGGCCCAGGGCGACCTCAACACGGGCGCGACGCTGCTCACCGACACCGGCAAGTGCCTCGACGTGCAGAACGCGCGCACCGACAACGGCACCACGGTGTGGGTGTACGACTGCAACGGCAGCGCGGCGCAGAAATGGGTCCGGCGCGCGAACAACACGTGGGAGAACCCGAACTCCCACCGCTGCCTGGACGCGGCCAACGGCGGCACCGGCAACGGCACCCCGCTGATCATCTGGGACTGCAAGGCCACCGACAACCAGATCTGGAGCATGGGCTGACGCCCTTGAATTTGCACGTGCCAATGCCGCCGGACAATTTTCCGGGGCCCACGGTGCTCATTCACGATTCATTCAATAAAGAGTCACGGAATACGTTCGGCCGCGGTCGGCCCGCGCGCTCATGATGGATGCCTGGTCGCCCTCCTCGGGAGGTGGGTGTGCGATGAGCAGCAATCCTGCCGGTCGCGCCGCACCGGCGCGCGCGCTGATCGTCGCCGGGCTGATCCTGATCGTGCTCGCCGTGGCCGCCGTCCTGGGCCTGGCCAGCATCGGCGCCGCCGGCCTGGTCACCGGCACACAGGCGCCGCGCGGCTGGGACCAGCTCAGCGACGCGTTCTCCGTGGTCAACGGCATCTTCTCGGTCTTCGCCCTGATGGTCGTCGGCCTGACCCTGTGGGTGCAGTTCAAGGAGCTGCGCATGCAGCGCGCGGAATTGCGCATGCAACGCGAAGCCACCGAAAAGTCCCAGCGCGAACTACACCGCTCCTCCGAGGCCGTCTACCGAGAATTGCACATGCATCTCACGGAACTGGCCATCAACGACGAGGACCTTGCCGAGGTGTGGTCGCGGTACGACTCGGATCTCTCACCGAAGCTGCGCAAGCAGTACTTCTACGCGAACCTGGTGCTCAACTACCACGGCCTGTTCTACCGCACCGGCGATCGGGATGAGCGCTACGTCAAGGCGATGCTGCTGGATCAATTCGAGAACCCGGTGATCCGCGCCTTCTGGGGCGAGGTCCGGCAGTTCCGCCGGGCGATGCGGGACTCCGGCACCCCGGAGCGCGACTTCGACCTGCTGTGCGAGGAGGCGTACCAAGCCACTCGCCCGGCGGAACGCGATAGCGATGCCTAGAAATCGGGAATGTCGCGCTTTGCGTGCAGCAGCGTGTCTCGGCTGATCACCACGATGCGCTCGTAGCTCGCCACCCCGGCGTCCGGCGGCAACTGGCCCCGCAGATCGCCCGTCATATCCGTGCCGATCACCGCGAAACGCCCATCGGCCAGTTCGAAGATATCGGGACAGCTCGCCTCGTTCCTCGACCCCCGTTCGCGGGGCGTTGATCCCAGCCGGCGCCTGACCTGCGACTGCTCCATTGTCGTCCATTCGTGTGGGGAAGCGTGCGAGCCGCCGGGCAAACTATCACAAACCACCCGAAATCACGCGTAGGTTAATTCGCCCGCCCGGATCGGCGAGGTCAGGCGGTTCTCGAAGGGGGCGAGCGGGCAGGCCCAGGCGTCGTCGTAGGCGCAGGAGGGGTTGTAGGCGTAGTTGAAGTCGAGCCGGACGCGGCCGTCGGGCAGGAGGTCCACGCCGCGGCCGTGGGTGCCCTTCACCGTGTCGGTCAGGTAGCGGCCCGCCCCGTAGGTCTCCTTTCCGCTGGTGCCGTCGCGGAACGGCAGGAAGAGGCCGCCGCCGTACGCGGCCATCCAGAACAGCGTCAGCCGGCCCCACGGCGTGGCGAGGTGGCCGGCCCGCTCGTAGCGCAGCACGCCGTCCGGGCCGCCGGTGGCGATCTCCAACTCGCCCTCGGCGGGCTCGACGGCGACCTCGGCGACGTACTCGTCGGAGGGCGGGAAGTAGCGCAGCGGGCCCGGGGCGGCGGACTGCGGGTGGGTGGCGAACAGGTCGTCGCGCCGGGCCCGGAACTCCGCCAGGTCCGCGTCGGACAGGTACATGGCGGCGACCCGGGCCCGGTAGTCGGCGAGGGAGAGATGGTCCACGCCCCGAAGTTACCGCCGCAGCGGCGCGCCGGCCTCGTGCAGGTGCCGCAGCGCCTGGGCGTAGGACGAGACGAAGGTCGCCGAGTGGTACGGCACCCCGATCTCGGCGCAGTAGCGCTCCACGATCGGCTGGGCCCGGCGCAGGTGCGGGGTCGGCATGTTCGGGAACAGGTGGTGCTCGATCTGGTAGTTCAGGCCGCCCAGCGCGACGTCCAACCACACCCCGCCGCGCACGTTGCGCGAGGTCAGGACCTGCTTGCGGAGGAAGTCGAGCTCGTCGTCGGCGGTGAGCACCGGCATGCCCTTGTGGTTGGGGGCGAACGTCAGGCCGAGATACAGACCGAAGAGCCCCTGGTGTACCGCGATGAAGGCGATCGCCATCCCGGGCGAGAACAGCAGGAAGGCGGCCGCGAGGTAGGCGGCGAAGTGGCCGTACAACAGGATTCCCTCGATCCGGCGACGCTTCACCGACGGGATGGCGCGGGCGCTCTGCACGTGGAGGTTGAAGCCCTCCAGCAACAGGAGCGGGAAGAACAGCAGCGCCTGGTGGCCGCCGATGACCCGGGCCAGTCCCCGGGCCCGTTCGGCCTGGCGGGTCGACCAGACCAGGATGTCGGGCGCCACGTCGGGGTCGTGGTCCTCGTGGTTGGGGTTGGCGTGGTGGCGCGTGTGCTTGTTCATCCACCAGCCGTAGCTCATGCCGATGCCGGCGTTGCCCGCCAGCATGCCCAGCGCCTCCGACCACCGGCGGCCGCGGAACACCTGCTTGTGGGCCAGGTCGTGGGCGACCAGCGCGACCTGTGCGTAGGCGACCGCGAGGACGACGCCGAACCACAGGCTGTGCGTCGCCGCGAGGCCGGCCCAGCCGCCGAGGTAGAGGGCTGCGACCAGGGTGAGGCGGACGGCGTAGTACCCGGGGCGCCGCTCGAGCAGCCCGGCGGCGCGGATGCGTTGGGACAGGGCGGCGAAGTCCGTGGACCGCTGCGCGTCAACCAGAACTGTCATGCACAAAAGCGTCGCGTTTCCGGCCGTCGTGATCGAGCCGGTCAGCCCCCCGGCTTCGTGGTGGGGTTGGCCCTACCGTCGAGGGTGAACTTGGTGGGCGACTGGACGAACCGCGCCTCCTCGAGCGCGAAGATCTCGCGGGGAGCCACCCGCACGGTCGCGTTGACGCTGGGCTCCAGGAAGCCGATGTCGAGCCCCGCGTCGTACTTCAGGTTCGTCGCCTCCAGGAACGCCCGGATGGCGGCACCGTCCGTCACGATCTCGGCCGCCCCGTCGAGGATGACCGGCGACCGCCCGTCCTCGGTGGTCATCGTGCACGCGGGGTTGGCCCGCAGGTTGCGGATCTTGCGCGACCGGACCGAGCTGGACCACCACATCGCGCCGTCGAGCCACACGCCCCAGACCGGCATCGCGTGCGGACGCCCGTCGGGGCGGACCGTGACCAGCCAGTAGTTGTGCGAATCGCGCAGCCGCCCGAGCACCATGTCCCACTCGAGCAGGCCGTCCTCGCCCTCGTCGATGCCGTAGCCGGGCATCAGGGGCCGTCCACGCTGCACGCCCATGCACCGGAGCCTAGGCTTGGTCGGGTGCCACTGCTCATCGGCTCCTACGCAGACCAGTACTCGACCTACGACGACGACTTCAAGCCGCTGTCCCCACCGGTCCGCACGCCCGCGCCCAGCTTCCTCACCGCCGGGCCGACCGGCATCCGCTACGCCGTGGCCGAGCTGGACGCCGGCGCGGTCTCGGCGTTCGCACCGGACGGCACGCTGCTGGGCACCCTCTCGACGGGTGGCGGGGCGCCGTGCCACCTGGCCCTGGCCGGCGACCGGCTCCTGGCGGCCAACTACGCCACCGGCAGCATCAGCGTCTTCGCGCTGGCCCCCGACGGCCGCCTGGACCGGCGCACCGACCTGGCCCAGCACGCCGGCGCCAGCGTGGTGCCGGACCGGCAGGAGGGCCCGCACGCCCACCAGGTGACCGTCCGCGGTACCACGGTGCACGCCGTGGACCTGGGCATGGACGCGATCGTGCACTATCGCCTGACCCCGGACGGCCTCCTCGAGCACCTGCGCACCACGACGGTCCAGCCCCTGGGCACGGGCCCCAGGCATCTGGTTTTCCACCCCGATGGGCGTGTCTTCGTGTCCAACGAGCTGGCGTCCACGGTTTCGACGTACACCTCGGGATTCGAACTGCTTGACGTGAAGCCGTCCTGCCTGGTCCAGCCGGTCGGCGACAACTTCCCCAGCGAGCTGGCCCTGTCCCGCGACGGCCGTCACCTGTACGTCGCCAACCGGGGCAACGACACCATCACCACCTTCGCCGTCGAGTCCGGCGGACTCCTGCCGATCGACGAGGTCTCGACGGGCGGCACCTGGCCCCGCCACTTCGTGGTGCTGGACGACGCCCTGTGCGTGGCCAACCAGCACTCGGACACCGTGACGCGGCTGTCCCTCGACCCCTCGTCCGGCGTGCCGCACCCGGCCCAGGTGGTCCTGGAGCACCCGTCCCCCAGCGCCTTGGTCCGCGTCGATCGATAGGCGCCGGGCGATATCTCGGATGATGAGGCACTGAACGCTTGCTGAACCAGCGTTCAGTGCCTCAGCATGGGTCCATGGGTGAGCTGGTACCGCTGCCCAAGACGGGCGATGTGTTTTCCGACGTGCGTGGCGACGACCGCACGATGCGGGTGACGTGCCATCCGCACCGCGGCACCGTGGTCGTCTCCCTGTGGGTCGACAAGATCTGCCGGGCCTCGTTCCAGCTCGCGGAGGCCGACCTCCCCCGCCTGCAGCAGGCCCTCTCGGAGATGCGCTTCGACCCGTCCGCCCCGGCCACCGAGCACCCGGACAGCGGCGCGGCTCCGCACGCGCCGGACCATACCGGCGCAAGCGAGCTGCCGGAGTCCGCCTGATCCGCGGACCGTCAGGCGGCGGCCTCCGTGGCGACGGCCTTCGGGTCGGGCTCCGAGCGGGAGTTGCGGTTGCGCTGGCGAGGGACGCGCCGGCGAGACGTGATGGTCGCCGCCGTGATGCCGGCCTGCCGCGCCGCGTCCAGGGTGTCGCGCAGCTCCGCGGCCTCCTCGGCCACCTCCGCGGCCTCCTGGGCCAGGGCGGCCGCGGCCACCACGGCCACGTCCGCGGCCGTCACGGCGGCGCGCTCGGCGGCCGCGGCCGCCTCGTACAGGCGGCGGGCCCGGCTCTCGGCGGTGCGGCGCAGCTCGACCTCGCGGGCCGCGAGCTCCTGCAGCGGGTCGGCGCCGGCCACGCCCTTGAAGACCTGCTCCAGGGCATCGACGGTGATGTCGCCGCGCTTGAAGGCGTCCAGCGCGGCGCGGGACACCTCGCGCTTGGCGTCCTCGCCCTCCTCCGAGGCGACGGCCTCGGGCACCGCTTGGCCGGCGGCGACCAGGGCCTCCTGGTAGGCCTTCTGGGCCACGTCGAAGGCCGCCCAGGCGACCTCGCGGGCCTGCTGGGCGGAGACGGTGCGGGCCTGGGTCTCGGTGACCGTGATCCGGGCGCGCTTGGCGGCGGCGGCCGTGGCGGCGGCCTGGCGGGTGAGCTCACCGGCCTCGATGCGCAGCCGGGCGCGCTCGGCCGGGCTCAGGCTGGCCTCGGCCTCCTCGGCGGCGGCGCGGCGGTCGGCGCGGTTCAGGCGGTACAGGCTCCACCGGGCGAGGAACGCGGCGAGGAGCACGAACAGAATGATGAAGGCCATCAAACCGAACCACAGGACGATGGCTCCGGTGACCGGGTCGAGACCAAAAATGCCGCGGCCCCCGTTGAGGGTCCAGGGCAGGTCACCTGTGGATTGTGCCAACGTGGCGGGGGTGTGATGGGCCACGGCGCGACCTCCGGCTGTGCGTGTCGCTACAGCGTAAACGGATCTCACCAGGCGGGTCATCCCATCGAATGGTGACAATGAGGCGAACTCGCGTACACGAATAGTCACGACGACGCAAATATGCGCCGGTCAGTGGCGTGTCGCGCGGTGTGTCGCGGTCGCGCTGCGTGTTGATCATCAAAAGAATGTCGCCGACTTGTCACCTGATCGGTAACGTGCGCGGCGTGTGTCTACGTGTCGTGTGCCCGCCGCCCACTCGGTAGCGGGCAGACGGAGCTCCCTGGCAACCCGGTGACGTGAACCCGGGTCGGTGGCCGCTGCCCGGAATCAGCGATCACCGACCATCCGGAAACCGGGAGACACATCCATGGCACACTCGCGTGCCCTGCCCGTCGGGCGGGGACTGTTCTACATAGCCATCGCCGCCGTCTCGTGGGGCGTCGGCGGCTTCGCGGCCGCGCTGCTCTACCGGCACAGCGACCTCGGCCCGATCGCCGTCACCTTCTGGCGGTACGTCGGCGGCCTCGCCCTGCTGGTCCTGGTCAGGCGGCCGAAGAAGCTCAACCCGAAGCATCTCGTCGCCAACGGGCTCGGGATGGCGGTCTACCAGACCGCGTACTACGTCGCGATCGACCTGGCCGGCATCGGCGTCGCCACCGTCGTCACGCTCGGCTCCGGGCCGGTGCTCATCGCGATCGGCGCCCGCGTGTTCCTCGGCGAGCGCCGCAGCCCGATCACGATCGGCATCGCCCTGGCCGGGCTGGTACTGCTCGTGGCCCAGGACCCGCACGCCGGCCGGCACCCGCTGGCCGGCATCGGGGTGGCGCTGCTGTCCGCGGCCGGGTACGCCGCGGTCACCCTGCTCAACCGGGCGTCCACCGACGACCCGTACGACTCGGCGCTCGGCGGGTTCGCCGTCGGGGCGCTCGCGCTGCTGCCGCCGGCCGCGATCGAGGGGCTCACCACGCGGCCGACGGCGGCGACGCTCGGGCTCCTGGCGTTCCTCGGCGCGGTGCCGACCGCCCTGGCCTACGCGCTGTTCTTCCGTGGGCTGACCGTGGTGAGGGCGACCACCGCGTCGGTGGTCGCCCTCGGCGAGCCGCTGGCCGCTGTGGCCCTCGGCGCGCTGATCCTTCACGAGCCGCTCACCCCGGCCTCGGCGGCGGGCGGCCTGCTCCTCCTGGCGTCGGTCGTGGTCCTGACGCTTCAGGAGCGCCGCAGCCGCACGAACGCGACTCCGGTGAATACGACTGCCCCGCCCAGCAGCGCCCAGATCCACCAGCGCGGCGAGGCATCCGGTGCAGCGGCCGGAGCCGCGGCGACGGAGGGACTGGGAGGCGTCTGCGCCGGACGCGCCTCGATCACCGCCGAGGCGCTGTCCGGGCCGGAGGACACCACGACCGTCCACCGGCCCGGCGACAGCACCGGACCCGAGGTGTAGAAGCCCCGCCCCTCCGAGGAGGGGTTGAGCTGCACCGGGCCGACGGTCCGGCCGCCCTCCGCCGTGGCGGTGAGGACGAGCCGGACGTCGGACTCGGCGGGCCGACCGTCCGCGCCGGACGCGCGGACGGTCACCCCCGTCGCCCCGTCCCCCGCGACCTCCAGGTGGAGAGCCGCGGGGGAAGGAGCGAGCAGAACGAGCGAGAACAGGAGGTTGAGCAGCGTCACAACCGGCTCGGATCCTCTGGGAGGCGACCGGCGCCCTTGAGGGACTTGCCCGAGTTGGCCTTGACGCCGGCCTGGTTGACAGGCGTCCCGCCGAGCCGGATCGTCATCGCGTCCGTGTCACGGATCAGCGTGTCCCGGACCTCGGCCTCGGGCACCAGGGACGCCGTCAGCAGCTCGCGGAACGCCGCGAGCTCCTTGAGCGTCTTGGTGTCGTTCCCCTTGGCCTCGGCCTTGCGGACCTTGTCCATCGAGCCCGAGAGCTTGTCGTACGCCTTGCTCGGGAGCCGCCCCGTGGCCTTGAACCGGTCGAGCAGGTTCTGCATGTCGCGCAACGAGGTCGAGACGAAGAACGTGACCGTGGTGGTGGTCGCGTTCCCGGCGTTGTCGGTGCCGACCACGGTCAGCTTGTGCATCCCGAGGTCCAGCTCGTACATCGCCTGCAGCGTGCCGGTCTGGTAGGCCCGGCCGTCGAGCGAGCCGGCGACGGACTTCATCCCCGACGTCGAGTCGATGGCCTGCCAGGTGACCCGGACGTCCTGGCTGTCGCCGTAGAGCTGCCCGTCGGCCAGGCCGGCCACGATGACGGTCGGCGCGGACGCGTCGATCTTCAGGATGGCCGACTTCAGCGTCTCCACGTTGCCGGCCGCGTCGGTCGACTTGTAGAGCAGCTCGTGCTCGCCCTCGCCGGTGACGTTCACCGGCGCCGTGTACGGCGTCCACGCCCCGCCGTCCAGGGACCACTCGACCTTGGTCACCCCGGAGCCGGTGTCGGTCGCGGCGAGCGCGACCGGCGTGGCCCCGTTGTGCCAGCCGGCGTCGGTCGCCGGCGCGAACGAGGCGGTGGTGACCGGCGCGGTGGCGTCGATCTTCACCTCCTGCGTCTGCACCGCCGAGACGTTGCCGGCCTGGTCGGTGGCGCGGTAGCGGACCTGGTGGGTGCCGTCGCCGCCGACCTGGATCGGGTCGGCGTAGGCGGCCCAGGCGGTGGCCGAGTCGAGCTGGTACTCGATCCGGCCGTCCGAGGCGCGCAGCGTGACGGTGACCGGGCCGGCGTACCAGCCGTTCACCGCCGTGCCGTCCACAGTGGACGAAACCGTGGGCGGCGTCGTGTCAGCGCCGGTGACGTGGAAGTAGTCGAACGAGGCCGGCTTCGACGCGGTCTGGCCCGCGCCGAGGGTGTAGAGACCGACCTTGGCACCGTTCAGCGCGGAGGTGAGCGTGCCCAGCGTGGTCCAGGCGGTGCCGTCGGCCGAGTAGGACGCCGTGTAGGCGGAGCCCACCTTGGCCAGCCGCAGGTACCACACGCCCGAGGTCAGGTTCCCGGCATCGGGCTGCGGGTTCTGCACCACCCCGCCGATCTCGCTGCGGAACTCGATCCGCCGGGCGACCGTCTGGCCGGGCTGGTTGTCGGCGATGGTGTTGAGCTTCACGTAGTTGTCATCGTCGACGTAGACGATCAGCCCGCCCTGCTGGTACTGCTCGTTGAACTGCGACCCGTCGACCTTCGTCTCGAGCGTGAAGTCCCCGGCCGGGGCCTTCTGCAGGATGAAGTTCGGCGGCCCGCTGTTGCCGGTCCCGTAGATGTCGCCGTTGGGCACGTCGATCTGCAGGCTGCCGTTGACGATGCGGTACCCGGTCGAGTCCTCCCGCACGATGGCGTTCCACCGGCAGTGGTCCAGCGTGGGCCCGGTGAACTCGTCGTTGGGGTCCACGCCGGCCGGCGGGTCGTCCGGGCTGATCACGAACCAGTCGAACGTCGCGTCGACCACCGGCGCCGTGGTGGCGCCGTTGAGCGCGTAGAGCCCGACCCGCGGCTGGGCGATGCCGGCCAGCGCCGCGGACCGCCCGACCGGGACGAACGTGGTGCCGTCGGCGGAGTACGCCGCGGTCAGGTTCGTGCCGTCGGAGGTCAGCCGGACGTAGTACGTGTCGCCCGGCTGCGCGGTGATGCTGTCGGCCGCCTCGTTACGCGGCGCGCCGGCAGTCTCCCGGATGAACTCGACCTTCCGGCCGCCGGAGTACAGCAGATCCAGCTTGGCGTAGTTGTCGTCGTCGCCGTAGAGGATCAGGCCGGCCTGCTGGTAGTTCGCCGTCGTCGGCAGGGTCACCTTGGCGGTGGCCTGCCAGGCGCCGGACGGAGCGGGCTGCAGCACGAGGTTGGTCGCGCCGTTGGTGCTGCCGTAGAGGTCATAGGCGGAGGTGGGCAGGTGCAGCGAGCCACCGCTCACGGACAGCGCCTGAGTCTCCCGCACGACCGTCCATCTCGTACGGTCCAGTGTGGAGCCCAGGAAGTCGTCCGAGTGCGCCCCGAAGCACGCCGTGTTCGGCGCGTCGACCCGCACCTGGACACTCGCGGTGCCCTTGGCCCCGCGGGCGTCGGTCACCGTCAGCGTCGCCGTGAACACGCCCGGCGCGGTGTAGGTGTGCGAGGCGTTCGCCGTCGCCGCCGAGCCGCCGTCGCCGAAGTCCCAGGCGTACGTGAGCGGGTTGTCATTCTCCGCGTCGGTCGCGGTGCCCGTGAAGGACACGTTGAACGGCGCGGTGCCGCTCGTCGGGTTGGCCGCCGCCGTGACGATCGGCGGCGCATTGTCGGTCACGCCGCGACCCAGGAAGTCGACCCAGTTGATGTTGTACCCCGCACCGGCACCGGTCGCGATGAAGTACAACGGCCCCGAGGTCGTGCTGGGCGTGATCGGGACGGACAGGTCGACGTACGTCTGCCATCCGCCCGTGCCGGGCACCGCCACCGAGCCGACCACCGGCCCGTCGAGGGCACCGGTGCGGATCTGGATGGTGCCGCCGCTGGCGTTGTTGCTCGCGGCCCGCAGCCGCAGGCTGTCGATCCCGGTCAGGTTGACCGGCGCGAAGGAGAACCAGTCGCCTTCCTCGACGAAGCCGATGTTCTGGAAGCCGCCCAGCGGGTCGCCGGTGGTCTCCCGCTTCACGCCCGGGTCACCACCGGAGTTGACGCCGGGAACCCGGCCGGTGGCCGCGAAGTACTCGGCCTGCTTGCGCTTGGGCTGCAGCTGGACGAGCGAGCGCCCGGTGAGCGGCGCGGCGCCGCCGGCCCCGCCCTTGTCCACATAGGACGCCTCGATGACGCCGAACACGTTGGCGTCGGCGCCGTGCCCGCTGGCCAGCGCGGTCTGCACGCTGCCGGAGCAGCCGGTGTACTGCTGCAGCGGGTGGGCGTGCTCATCGTGGCCGAGGAGGTACTGCACCTGCACCTTCGAGCAGTCGATCTGGCCGTCCTCGGGGTCGCTCACCTCGACGGTGAACTTCACCTGGTCGCCCCAGTCGAAGAAGCCGCCGTCCGGCGGGATCGTCAGCTTCACCGTCGGCGCCGTGTTGCCCACGGTCACCAGCACGTTCGCGGTGCCGGTGCGCCCGCCGTCGTCGGTGACGGTCAGCTGGGCGGTGAAGTTGCCGTTGGTGGTGTAGGTGTGCGACGGGTTGGCCTCGGTCGAGGTGCCGCCGTCGCCGAACGCCCAGGCGTAGGTGATCGCCTGGCCGTCGGGGTCCCGCGAGCCGGCGCTGGAGAACTGCACCGTCAGCGGGGCCTGACCGCTGGTCGGCTGGGCGGCCGCCTGCGCGATCGGGGCGCGGTTGCCGGCCACGTAGTCGATGCGGTAGACGCCGGAGTCGTCGTTGTTACCGCCGAATCCGGTGCCCCACTCGAGGAGGTACAGGGCGCCGTCCGGGCCGAACGCCATGTCCATCGGGCGGATGAACGACATGCCGGGCAGCAGCTGGTTGATGTCCACAAGGGACTTTCCATCCGCCGAGACCTGCATGGTGTACATCTTGCTCTGGTTCCACTCACCGAAGATCGCCTTGCCGTCGTAGTACGCCGGCCACTTGTTCTCCGAGGGGTTGTTCGCGTCGTAGCGGTACACCGGGCCGCCCATCGGCGCCCCGCCGCCCCCGATCTCGGGGAAGCGCGGGTTGCCGTCGTAGTCGTAGTCGACGGTCGCCGCGATGGCCGGGGGCAGGTTGGTCAGGCCGGTGTTGTTGGGCGAGTCGTTGACCGGCGCCGCGCAGTTGTACGCGGGGCCGGACGGGCCGGACGGGAAGGTGAAGTCCCGGTACGCCGCGTTGGCGCCGGTGCAGTACGGCCAGCCGTAGTTGCCCGGCTGCCCGACGATGTTCCACTCCACGGTGTTGCCGGGCCCGCGGTTCGGGTCGGCCTGGGCCGCGTCCGGACCGTAGTCGCCGAGGTACAGCGTGTCGGTCAGCGGGTCGACGCCGATGCGGAACGGGTTGCGGAAGCCCATGGCGTAGATCTCGGGCCGGGTCTTCGCCGTGCCGGCGGGGAACAGGTTGCCGGCCGGGACGGTGTACGTCCCGTCGGCCTGCGGCGTGATCCGCAGGACCTTGCCCCGCAGGTCGTTGGTGTTGGCCGCGGTGCGCTGCGCGTCGTAGTCCTCGCGGCCGGGCCGCTCGTCGATCGGCGCGTAGCCGCTGGACTCGAACGGGTTGGTGTTGTCGCCCGTGGCCAGGAACAGGTTGCCGTGGCTGTCGAACGTCATCGTGCCGCCCTCGTGGCAGCACGTGTTGCGCTGGGTGGTGACGGTGAGCAGCTGCTTCTCGCTGCTCGGGTCGATGGAGTCGCCGTTGGCGGTGAACCGGCCCAGGATGTTGCGGGGCGAGCCGGAGGCCGGGCTGTAGTACAGGTACACCCAATGGTTCTGCGCGAAGTGCGGGTCCAGCGTGATGCCGAGCAGCCCGTCCTCGTTGCCGGTGAACACCGGGACGGTGATCGCGGTGACCGTCGTGTGCGTGTCCGGCTTGACGATCTGCACGCGCCCGTCGCGCTCGATGTAGAACACCCGGCCGTCGGGGGCGACATCGAGTTCCATCGGGTTGTTGGTGTTGCTGTCGAGCGTGACCTTCTCGAAGCTGGCGGTCTGCGACGCGCTGCAGTCGGCCTTGACCACACCGGCCGCGCTCTCGATGCCGCCGAGGAGGTGGCCCAGGAACTGCGGGTCGGAGAAGGACTCCTGGGTGTGGCCGAGGCCGCTGTACCAGGAGCGGCCGCCGTCGTAGTCGTGGCACCAGGCGATGGGGTGGTCGGCGCCCATCGCGCCCGACCCCGGCTGGTAGGTGGTCTCGTCCAGGCTGGCCAGGACGTGCACCTTGCCCCGGGGGTTGGTGCGGAAGTTGTACAGCTCGTCGAAGCGCGACCACTTGGCCGGGAGGTCCTTGGTCGAGGGGTGCGCGGGGTCCTCGACCTTGACGGTGACCTGCTGCTGGGCCGGGTGGCTGGTGAACCAGGCGCCCATCAGCTCGCCGTACCAGGGCCAGTCGTACTCGGTGTCGGACGCGGCGTGCACGCCGGCGTAGCCACCGCCGTGCTCGATGTATCGCTGGAAGGCGGCCTGCTGGTCGGCGTCCAGGACATCGCCGGTGGTGGAGAGCCAGACGACGGCCTCGTACTTGGCCAGGTTCGCGTCGGTGAAGGCGGCCGCGTCCTCGGTGGTGTCGACGGTGAAGCCGTTGGCCGCGCCGAGCGCCTGGATGGCGGCGATGCCGGCCGGGATGGAGTCGTGGCGGAAGCCCGCGGTCTTCGAGAAGACGAGCACGTCGAACGGCGTCGCTGCGGCGGCTCGGGGCATTTGCTGTTGTACGGCTGGGACGGGCTCCGCGGAGGCCGGCGTCGGCAGGGTTACGACCAACCCGGCGACGAGCGGCAGCACCGCGGCAATGATGGACGTGCGGAGGGCACGCCTTTGAACGTTGAACACGAAAGCTCCTCGTACGAAGGGCTTCGCGCAACGGTCGCCGATACCGCTGAGCAGGGGGGTGTGAGGCGGTAGGGGGCGCCCCGCCGAGGGCACCGCTAGTTCGTTCTGGTACCTAACAAACTAACGGTGCAGCGGTCCCTGGGCAATCAACCGGAATGTCCGAAAAAGTGAGGGAAATCAGGAAATCGCGGGTTCCAGGACATCGACCGACGGCTTTTCGGCCGGACGCAGCAGCGTCCAGGCCTCGCCCGCGGCGAGCAGGAGCCAGATCGCGCCGTTCGTGCCGCCGATCAGCCAGTCCTCGGTCGCGATGGTGGGCACGGCCGCGACGGCCCCGATCGTGAACCACGCCGGGGGCAGGGATCCGTCCGGCCGGCGGCGCACCGCGTGCCACAACAGCAGACCGAGCCCGAGCAGGAAGGCGCCCGCGCCGAAGACCCCGCCCCGGCGGAACGCCCCGACGGCCGCGTTGTCGGTGTTGAGATCCCGCCGCGGCCCCTCGATCGGGTTGCCGTCGTCCACCCGCCACACCACGGCCCGCGAGGTGCGCGCGTCGCCGAAGGCCTTCTCGGCCAGCCCGGCGTGCTTCCAGTCCACCCAGACCTGCCGCCAGGTGTCGGTCCGCCCGCTGGTCACGTCGTTCTGATCATCGGAGAACCGGTCGCGCAGCAGGAACTGGTACCCGCCGCCGAGCGTCACGACGATGGCCAGCACCACGAACGGGGTGGCCACCGACAGCCAGGCCGAGCGGGACGGCAGTCGGTCCAGGTCGTCGCCCCGCCGCAAGAGCACCAGCGCGAGGTGGACGAGCGCGCCGGCCGCGGCGAAGACGAACCCGGTGCGCGAGTCGGAGATCGACAGCACCAGCGCGGCCAGCGCGCCCACGCCGAGGCGCTGCCACCACGCCATCGCCTTGTCGAAGCCGATCCGGATGCCGGCCACGGCCATGAGCCCGGCCAGCGAGTTCGGGTGGTAGAACAGCCCCGGGCCGCCCCAGAAGCGGTTGGTCATCACCTTCGCCGACGCGTTGTCGGGGATGGCGTGCACCGAGTCGAAGAGGCTGCCCGCGCCGACCAGCAGCAGCGCCGCGATGCCGAGCAGGATCGCCGCCGCCATGCCGACGGAGAGGTCCTTGCCGCGGCGCTTGTGGTTCAGCGCGATGACGGCCAGCACGGCGAGCGTGAACACACCGGCGTAGGCGACCCGCTGGCCGGCCACCTTCCAGTGGGCGACGAACACCGCGCCGGCGACGCCGAAGACCCAGTACGCGAGGCCGAGCCACGCCGCGCCGAGCCGGGGCAGCGACCGGGCCGAGCGCAGCCAGGGCCACGCCCACACCGCGAACACGACCACCTCGACGGCCAGGACCGCCCAGATGATCCCCGGGCGCTTGGTCGCGGTCCAGGTCAGCATACCGGCGAGGACGAAGAGCCCGCCGAGGACCAGGCCCTGCAGCGTGATGCCCGGCAGGCTCAGCGCCAGCCCGACCACGGCCATGGCGATCAGGCCGGCCGCGAAGGCCTCCGCCGACTGCCCGAGCGAGTCCGTCCGGGTGTACTCCAGGACGCCCGCCAGGAGCGCGATCACGATCGCCGCGACGGCACCCGCCGCCCGGCCCTTGGTCAGGGTCATCCAACGTCCGTCCGCGTCCGGCGTTCACGGCTGAGGAAGAAGTCGCGGACCACCCGGCGAGGGCCGGCGGGCACCAGCCAGACCTGCAGGAAGGTCACGTAGTCGGTGAAGCTCGGCTTGCCGTGCCGCCGCGCCTCGCGCAGCAGGTCGAAGAAGACCCGCGGGCTGCGGCTGGCCGCGGCCATCGAACCGACCACGCTCATCGCCAGCGCCGCGTAGGCCCGCGGGGTGACCCGGGGCCGCGTCTGCTGCAGCCACTCGAGCGACTGCTTCCACGGCGCGTCGAAGCTGATCCGGGGGCGGTTCTCGTCGGCGTACCAGATGACGAGCGGCTCCTCGGCGTAGATCAGGTCCACGCCTTCCTCCTGCAGGCTGCGCAACGTCCAGTCGAGCTCCTGCAGGCGGCGCAGGCCATCGGCGAACGGCACCTTCCGCAGCAGGGCGGTGGGCGCCATGATCGTCGAGGTCTGGATGAACCCGTCGCCGTGGAACAGCCCGTGGCGCACGGCGAGGTACTCGCTGATCGGCTCGCCCGGCGCCGGGACGCGGCGCGGCATGATCAGCTCGGCCCGCGGCGTGCGCATGTAGAGGCGGCTACCCACGATCGGCAGGGATACGCCGGAGGACCGGGCCCGCTCCAGCTGGGTGGCGAGCTTCTCCGGCAGCCACTCGTCGTCGTCGTCGAGGAACGCCACCCAGTCGGCCTGCGCGTGATCTACGCCACGGTTGCGCGCGTTCGGCGCACCGCCGGAGGCCGGCAGCTCGACCGGGCGGACCCGCTCGTCGCCCAGCGCCCGCAGCGCCTCGACGGTGGCCGGGTCCGGCCCGTCGATCACGACCACGACCTCGATGTCCGGCACGGTCTGCGCCAGCGCGCTGCGCACGGCGCGCACCACCAGCTCCGGACGATTACGGGTGGGAATTACAACGCTGACCTCGGGTCTTTGCACGATGACCAATCCGTCTCGGTTGCGGTGCTGCGCCACCACACAGAGTCCTTATGGGTTCGCTGGCGTAGCGTACACGACCTGCACTTTCGTCGGATATTTCGCGGCCAGCGCGCGGGCCGCCGCCACATTCGTGGGCGCGGCGGGGTCGCCGAAGGCCACGGGAAGCGGCTGACCTGGCTTGACGTTCGGGCGGCGGGGGTTCGACCCATCGACGACCAGCAAACTGGCCTCCGGGTCGTGCACGAAGAACCGCACCGGCACCGGGCTCTCCCGGACCAGCCTGTCGAGATCATCCATCGTGCTCGCCCTGCCGGCCGCGCCCGGGTACAGCAGGCCGGACCAGGCCGGGAAGTACCGGTAGTTGTGCTGCAGCGCGGCCGCGCCGAGCGTGGCCGACCAGTTGCGCCACGGGCTGCCCATCAGGTCGACGCTGACCGCCCCGCCGCCCGGGAACATCCGGGTCATCAACAGCGCGTCGCGGGCCGCCTCCGGGGAGCCACGATCCTTGCCCAGCGCCAGCTTGACGCCGGGCGCGACCGGGGCGGTGTGCCACTCGCCGCCGGCGACGGCCAGCGCGGCGACGATCGGCAGCGCGACCGCCACCCGCAGGGCCACGCCGAGGCCCGGGGCGAAGCGGACCAGCCCGCCGAGCGCGCACAGGCAGACCACGATCAGCAGGTGCAGGAGCTTGTCGAAGTAGTACACCGGGTGGCCGAGGGTGACCGTCTGGTACAGCCCCAGGCCGCCCGCCATCCCGGCCGCCACGGCCAGCGCGAAGAGCGCCGCCCGGTGGCTCGGGGCGCGCAGCCCGCGGCGCACGAGCACCGCGACCACGGCCAGGACCAGCAGGCCCACGGTGGCCGGCCGGTCGACGACCCGGGCCGTGCCGTTGAGCAGCAGCTGCGAGCCGCTGGAGGCGGTCGCGGCGGTCAGCGGACCGACCGCCGCGACCAGCGCGACCAGCGCCGCGGTCAGCCAGCCCCACCAGAAGCGCCACAGCCGGGCGCGGCGGATCCACCACAGCGCGGCCAGCCCGCCGAAGGGCAGGAAGAGCGGGTAGGAGAAGGACAGGCCCACCAGCAGCAGCGCGACGGTCGCCGTCTGCTCGCCGACGCGGGTCAGCGGGCGCACCACGATCGCGGTGAGCACGGCCGCGCAGGCCAGGCCGGCCAGCTCGTTCGGGTAGCCGCGGGACAGCACCGTGACCGGGTCGCCGAGCACCAGCCAGGCACCGGCGAGCAGCAGCACCGGCAGCAGCCGGGCGGGCGAGGTGCCCGGGCCGGCCAGGCGGCGCACGGCCCACAGCACGGCCAGCGCGAGCAGCAGGAAGGTGCCGATCAGCAGCCACATCATGACGTCGACGGCGGCGTCGGCCGAGATGTCGCCGGTGGTCGAGGAGACGAACCGGCCCAGCACCGCGTAGGCGAAGTGCAGGCCCTGCGGGTAGTTCGCGATCCCGTTGAGCTCCTCGTCCGGCACGTACGGCCGCAGCGCCGAGGGGCGCATGAACAGGTACCCGCCGGTCCGGCCGATCGCGTCGTACAGCAGGTAGTGCCGCGCGATGTCCTCGCCGGCCAGCGGGAGCCCGAGCCGCCCGCCGAGGTCCCTTGCGGCGTACGGCACCAGCGCGACGAGCGAGACCCCGGCCACGGCGACCGCGAGCAGGATGTCGGCCGGACGCCGGATCTTGCGCAGGTGCCGGACGTCGAACCGCATCCGCCCGGTCGCCCCCGCGATGATCACGAGCACGCTCAGGGCGACGCCGGTGACCAGCGTCGGGTGGAGGTGCCCCGGCCACAGCGTCGTGCCGAGCCCGAAGACGCAGGCGGCCCCGAACAGCTGGGCGCAGGCCACGACGAACCGATCGACGAGGCCCGTGGCGCCGCGCTGGATCGCCATGGTCCCGGCGAGCACGAGCAGCGGCAGTAGCGCGTCGAGCCGCAGCGGGTGGGCGGCCAGCGGCACCAGCCAGGCCAGCGCGAGGGCGACCAGGACGCGCGCGACCTCGGCGCCGCGACGCCGGCCGGCCGGGCTTTCGACCGAGTCAGCGGTACTGGGATGCGTCACCGTCACCACAGGCACACTCCGTATCGGCGTTCAGTTGGTCCGCCGGGAGGTAGACGATATCGCGTTCAGATGACACCTTCGGGCGTGGACCGGAAATGCCCGTTTCGACGGCATTTTCACGCATCGGCCGGGCCGCCCCGGTGGGCGGCCCGACCGCGATGTCGATTCGGCCTTATGTCGATTCGGCCCTATTCGGCGATGGCGCTGAGCTCGGTGCGCAGGGTGCGCAGGGCCGCGGCCAGCAGCCGGGACACGTGCATCTGGGAGATGCCCAGCTCAGCGGCGATCTGCGACTGGGTCAGGTTGCCGTGGAAGCGCATCGCGATGATCTTCTGCTCCCGCTCCGGCAGCTTGGCCAGCAGCGGCCGCAGCGCCTCGCGGTTCTCGACGTTGCGCATGTCCGGGTCCTCGGCGCCGAGCAGGTCACCCAGGCCGGCCGCGCCCGCGTCGGCGCCGTCGCCGGCCGGCGCGTCCAGCGACAGGGCCCGGTAGGCCTGGCCGCAGTCCAGCCCTTCGATGACGTCCTCCTCGCTCACACCCAGCCGGGTGGCGAGGTCGGCGACCGTCGGGGACCGGCCGAGGTCCTGGGCGAGGGTGCCGGAGACCTTGCTGATCTCCAGCCGCAGCTCCTGCAGGCGGCGGGGCACCCGCACGTCCCAGCCCTTGTCCCGGAAGTGGCGCTTGAGCTCGCCGACGATCATCGGGATCGCGTAGCTGGTGAACGCGGCGCCGCGCGACGGGTCGAAGCCGTCGACGGACTTGATCAGGCCGAGGTTCGCCACCTGCACCAGGTCGTCGAACTGCTCGCCGCGGTTGCGGAAGCGGCGGGCGAGGTACTCGGCGAGCGGGATGTACAGCTCGATCAGCCGGGCCCGGACCCGCTCCCGGTCGGCACCGGCCGGGAGGTCGGCCATGAGCGAGAGCAGCGCCCGGGCCTGGGCGTCGGTGGCGCGGGTGCTCGTGCCGCTGGAGGCATCACCGGCGGCCTGGCCGCCCTGGGTCTGGGCGGCGGACTCGGCGAGAGCGCGATCGATGGCACGGTCGACGGAGACGGTCATGGGTTTGACCCTTCTGGTGCGGGTGACCGGCGGCGGCCTGGGCGCAGACTGCTGCTGCGCCGGGAGAAAAAAGGAAGGCATGCGCCGCCACGCCGGTCGGGAGTCGCTCTCAGCACCCGTTTCTTGAGTGCCGGTGCAAGACCTGCGGGCTCACCGGGGCCGGCCCGCCGCTGCTGGACGGGACCCCACGCCCAAACAGAGCCGTTCGGACGATGCGAGCTGAGCCGACTGTACTAGATGTTTACGCCCTACGCGAGACAAGGGCGTTGAAGATGGTCGCTGTATCACCGACTGTTGAGTAGAGCAATACGCTGAGTGTCCGCAAGGTTTGCTTGTGCATTTCAGTTTGGTCGTCGATCGGGTCCGCATGCCGATACCGGGGCTGCGTTTTCGCAGCGCGGGAGCTACCGTCTCCACTGTGGCGTGTGCCTGTTTCAACATTGATCCGTGAGGTGCGGATCGGGGCGACGTCGCTAAGGAGTTACACGTGGCATCAGGCACGGTGAAGTGGTTCAACTCGGAGAAGGGCTACGGCTTCATCTCGCAGGACAACGGTGGACCCGACGTGTTCGCGCACTACTCGGCGATCCAGGCCACCGGCTACCGCGAGCTGACCGAGGGCCAGAAGGTCGAGTTTGAGATCACGCAGGGCCAGAAGGGGCCGCAGGCCGACAACATCCGCGCGGTCTGACACACCCCCTTAGTCGTAGGCCGAGACCCGCTTCACGGCCGAAGGAGTAGCAAGCCCCCGTCCGAGCATCTCGGCGGGGGCTTTGCAGTATCTATGGGGCGTCTAGGTGTCTACGGGTCCCCTTTGCGCGGCGGTCGGAGGCCGCTCAGGCGAGCGCCACGTTGGGCTCGGCGAACACCTCGGGGGTGCACGAGTTGGCGTAGGCGTCCTTGATCATGCGCAGCGCCCAGCCCATCCGGGTGGTGGCGCACTCGGGATGGTCGCCGAACTCGGTGGCGACGCAGGCGACGCAGCCCTGCACGCCGATGCCGCGCAGGGTGTTCGTCACGGCGGCACGCACGTCGGCGGCCAGCGGGCTCTGGGACATCTGCAGCGTGGAGGCGAAGAGCGCTTCGGCGCGGACCGCTTGGAACGTGGACTCCATCGTCAGACCTCCTGCTGGAATCTCCCTGCTGTGGTCCAGCTAACTCCTGTCCAGGTGCCGGTGCGGGGACAGTACGGTTGCTCATTGGTTCGGTCGCCCGTTAGGCAGAACGCTCCGGTGACAACCCGAATTCCTCCAATACCCCGGTGAGCTGGAGCAACCGGTGTACGGCCGGGCTCGTGCCGGTGATCTGCAAACCGCCGCCGACGTCGCGGTTGGCCGCGACGAGGACCTGCAGGCCGGTCGAGTCCATGAAGGTGACGGCGGTCAGGTCGAGGTCGACCCGCGACGGGCCGTGCGCGCGGATCGCCTCGCGCAGGACGGTGATCAGCTCGGGGGCGCTGGTCATGTCGAGCTCGCCGGAAGCGGTCACGGTGACCGTCCCGTCCCCGGAGGGGGTGGCCCGGGCGGTGAACTCGGTCGTCATAGCAGCTTGGTGACCTTCACGAGCAGGCCGTCATCGTCGACGTCGACGTGGTCGGCGAGACTTTGCACGACCCGGAGGGAATGCGCGGAGGCGATCGGGGCGTTGAAGCTATCGGCGACCGGCTCGCCGGGGTGAGTGACTTCTATCACACACTGCTCCTCGTCGACGATCGCCCGGACCTGAAAGGCCACACCGACTCGCACGTGAGCGATCACGTTCGCCCATGTCTCATTGACGATCAGGGCGATGTCTGTGCGGGCCTGTTCGGCCACACCGAGGCCGGCCAGCGCGCCGTCCAACGCGTGCCGGAGCGTGTTCATCCGGTCGAGATCGCGCGGCAGGTCGACGGTCAGTCGAAGGTCCACAACTCAAGTGATACCGCGTCGGCCGCAATCGGAAACGTGGTCCCGGTCAGGATCGGGGCCCTCAGCCGGCGTAGGCGAACTCGCGGGAGGCGAGCTCCTGGTAGGCCGAACGGATCATCTCGAGCGCCCAGGCCATGCGGGCCGCGGCGGTCTCCGGGTACTCTCCGAACTCGCCGGCCACCCGCGCGGCGCACCCGGTGACGCCGTAGCGGCGCAGCGTGCTGGTGACGGCGGTGCGCACCTGGGCCGGCGTCGGCTCCTGCGAGGCCTGCAGGACAGAGGCGAACAGGGCCTCGGCGCGAACCGTGTCGAACGTCGTGTTCATGTCAACCCCCCGGTTGGTGTGCTCCGTGACACCATTCATGGAACCGGCGGCCCGGTGCCGCGACGGGACCCGTTCGGGTGCCGCACGGTAGCGCGCCACGCCAGCGCAGGGCTTGCTCGCGGTTCCGGTTCGGGTTACGGTCGAGCCAGTCCCGCGGAAGTCGGCTATCTGCCGCCCGGGGACGCCCTTCGCCACCGCGTGTCACGCTCTCGCGTAGGAAGCCAGGCGGCCACCGCACACGCAGCCCATCGCACACGCAGCGCAGTCCAGGTTCGTCGGCCACCGACACGCGTAGCTGGAGATCCTCATTTCCCCACGGCCGAACAGTCCTAGGAGGACCCATATGGCCCCAACTGATGTGTTGGAACGCACCACCCCCAAGCAGAACCCGCCCGGCCAGGGCCGCCGCCGCACCCGATCCACGCAGCGCAACCGCGACCACAGCCGCCCGGCCAACCAGCCGCAGCCGCCCACCTCGGGCGAGGCCCGCGACGTCGCCGGCATCGTTGACGTCCACCGCGACAAGATGATCCTGCGGGTCGACAGCTACCTGCCCGGCCCCGACGACGTCTCGATCCCCGCCGCGATGGTGCGCCGCTACGGCCTGCGCCATGGCGACGCGCTCACCGGCAGCGCCAACGGCGGCACCCTCACCCGGCTCGACACGGTGCACGGCAACGACCCCGAGTGGGCCCGCAGCCGGCCCGAGTTCGCCAAGCTGACCGCGCTGTTCCCGCAGGAGCGGCTGCGCCTGGAGACCGGCCCGCGGCAGCTCACCGCCCGGCTGATCGACCTGGTCATGCCGATCGGCAAGGGCCAGCGGGCGCTCATCGTCTCGCCCCCGAAGGCCGGCAAGACGATGGTCCTGCAGGCGATCGCCAACGCCATCGCGAAGAACAACCCGGAGTGCCACCTCATGGTGCTGCTCATCGACGAGCGGCCCGAAGAGGTCACCGAGATACAGCGCTCCGTGCAGGGCGAGGTCATCGCCTCCACCTTCGACCGCCCGGCCGGCGAGCACACCGGCGTGGCGGAGCTGGCCATCGAGCGGGCCAAGCGCCTCGTCGAGCTCGGCCACGACGTGGTCCTGCTGCTCGACTCGATCACCCGGCTCGGGCGGGCGTACAACAACGCGGCCCCGGCCTCCGGGCGCATCCTGACCGGCGGCATCGACGCCAACGCGCTCTACCCGCCCAAGCGCCTGCTCGGCGCCGCGCGCAACATCGAGAACGGCGGCTCGCTGACCATCATCGCGTCCGCCCTGGTGGAGACCGGCTCGACCGGCGACACCGTGATCTTCGAGGAGTTCAAGGGCACCGGCAACGCCGAGCTCAAGCTGGACCGCCGGCTCGCCGACCGGCGCGTGTTCCCGGCGATCGACATCGACGGGTCCAGCACCCGCCGCGACGACGTGATCCTGCACCCGGACGAACTGCTCGCCGTGCAGCGGCTGCGCAAGGCCCTCGGCGCCAGCGGCCAACCGGCCACCGAGCAGCTGCTCGAGCGGCTCGCCAAGACGCAGTCGAACGCGGAGTTCCTGACGCTGCTGCTGCGCGGTCAGGCCTAGCGCGGGCCGCCCCGAAGGGGCCTAGAGGGCCACCCGGGAGCGCATCAGCGCCTCCTCGGTCGGCAGCACCCCGAGCGCCGAGGCGAACGCCATCTCCCGGCCCCACGACGCCACGTCGGCCGGGGCCAGGTCGGTCACGCCCTCCACGGCCACGAGGTGGGCGCGATAGGCCAGCCACTCGGCGGCCACCCGCATGCCCTGGGGCGTGCTGCGGTCGCTCCAGCGCAGCTCGACCGCGAGGTACATGGCCAGGAACACCGCGCCCGCTCCGATCAGCGCGCCGGTGATCTGGTCGGCCAGGCCCGCGTGCAGCTGGGCCGCGACCCACATCCAGGACGCGAACATGCAGCCGGCCGGCACCAGAGCCGTGCCCAGCAGCGTGCGGCGGATGCGCCGGGACAGCCGGGGCTCGGACAGGCCGCGGGTGCGGGCCTCCTCGATCACCTCGCGGTAGAAGGCGCTCCGCCACCGGCGCGCCTCCGACCAGCTGCGAAACGCCAGGCTCGTCAGCGACGCCTCGCCGGCAACGGCGAGGCGCTGGACGCGGTCGAGCACCTGCTGCTCGTACGGCGTCAGGCTGCGCCCGTCGCCCTTGCGCAGGCGCACCGTGGTCTCGGCCGGGTCGTCCCCGGGCTGGCGCAGCTCGAGGAAGCCCCGGGCGGCCAGGTCGAGCAGCGTGCTGTCGATGGCGTCCTCGTCGGGGCGCCACCGGTTCACCATGAGGCTGACCACCGCGGGCGGCTCCTCCCCCGGCGGGGTGGTCAGCGCCGGACCGATCTCCGGCAGCCGCGTGCGCGACCGCCAGAGCGTGACGGCCGTCACGACGACCCACACCGCCAGCGTGACCGGCACGCTGAGCTGCAGGAACGGGGGCCAATCCACGACGAACCTCCGGGCGGGCGGGGCAGGGGCACATAGCGGGTTGCCCAACCACCCTAGACGGTCCGCCTCAGAACCCCGCGACCACGACCTTCCCGGTCATGTGTCCGTCTTCCACCATTTCGTGGGCCTTGCGCAGCTGCTCGGCGCCGATCGGGCCCAGCTCGGCGGTCATCGTGTCGAAGAGGGTCTCCCACGCCGTGATGGCGGTCAGCGGCAGCGCGGCCGCGGCGGCCGGGGTCAGCGTGCGCGGCCGGCGCCCGGCGAGACGCTCGTCGACGAGGTGCAGCTGCTGGTCGGAGCCGGGCCGGTCGATCGCGCCGGCGTAGTAGACCTCGTCGCCGGGGGCGAACAGGCTCACCTCGGCCCCGACCGCGCTCACCACGCCGGCCGCATCGAAGCCCAGCACCCGCGGGCGGCCGCCCGGGTCGTCGCCCGCGCGCGTCTTGACGTCGACCGGGTTGACCGATACCGCCTCCACCCGCACCAGCAGGTCGCGCGGGCCGGGCTCCGGCACCGGCAGCTCGAGGTCCTCCAGCACGCCCGGCCCGCCGGCCGTCCGATATCCGACTGCTCGCATCGTCCGCTCCATGCGGGCGGTCCTACCCCTTCGGCGGCAATGCGTACGTCACAACCCCTTGCGTATGGGACGACCAGGACGGCGGGGTGAAGAAGGCGCAGCCGTTCGGCGGCTGCACGCACAGGAGCGCGTCCACCGTCTCCAGGCCCGGCGCCTTCAGGTCCGGCTGCAGCGACTGCAGCGGCACCAGGTCCCGGCCCTTCAGCAGCACCCACCAGGGGTACTCCCACGTGTTGTAGCCCTGCACGATGCCCACCCGCTTCGCCCCGGAGGCGCGCACCGCGTCGGCCGCCCACACGTAGTCGGCCTTCCACTCCGGGCGGCGGATGAACCGCTCGTCCAGCCGGCTCGTGGTGAAGACCGAGCCGGGCCCGACCAGGCGGCGCGGCCAGCCGAACCCGACCGAGAAGGCGCCGGCCGCGGCCCCGCCGGCCAGGACCAGCACGGTCAGCCCGGCCACCCAGCGCCGCCGGGCGGCGAGCAGCCCGTCGACCCACAGGGCGGCCAGCGGGGTGCCCATCAGGATGAGGAACACGATGAGCCGGTTTCCCCACGGCTGCCACTTGACTGTGACCACGTAGGCGAGGACGGCGAGCCAGAACATCGCGGCGTAGAGGCGGGCCGGCGATCGGCGCCACAGCAGGACGGCGGCGCCGATCAGCACGAGGGCACCCTGCACCGGCAGCGAGACGCGGTCCTCGTCCGGGGGCCAGGACTCGAACGGGTACGTCTCGTTCCAGTACGTGATGTCCCGCCCGTCCGGGTCGACGCCGATCGCGTGGGCCAGGCCGCGGATGGCGTCCGCGCCGACCGGGCCGGCCGGGGTCTGCAGCGCGGTCTCGGCGATGCGCAGCGCGTTGATCAGCACGGAGGCCGGGTCGTGGCGCTGCATCGAGATCGACCCGCGCAGGTGGGCCGGGCCGAGCGGGTTGTCGTAGGTGGACTCGACGCGCCAGAGGTACGGCCCGGCGACCAGGGCCATCACGCCGGCCACGATCGCGGCGCCGGCGATGGCCCGCCCGGCCGAGCGCACCGCGGGGCCCTGGCGCAGCTGGGCGACGAACCACAGCACGAGGAGCGGGCCCGCGGCCAGCAGTCCGGTGGCCTTGGTCAGCAGGGTGAGGCCGGCCGCCGTGCCGAGCAGGAGCACCGCGGGCCACGGGGTGCGCCGACGCAGCTCGTCGAGGACGAGGGTGGCCACGCTGCCGACCCACAGCGCGACCACGAGGTCGGTCTGAGTGCTCGTCGCCTCGAGGACGACGATCGGGGTGGTACCGAAGATCAGCGCCGCCACCAGCTGGGCCCGCCGGCCGCCGCCGAGCTGGGCGGCGATCCGGGAGGCGATGAGCGCCCCGCCGAGGCCGGCCGCCAGCTGGACCAGGTTGTAGAGCCCGTCGCCGCCGGTCAGCAGGCGCAGGTGCAGGAGGATGTACTCCGCACCCGGCGCCATCGCCAGCTGCCGGTCGATGACCGTCGGGTAGAACGCGACGCTGCCCTGCGCCGCCCAGTGCTCGACCTTGGGCAGGTGGTAGGTCTGCGAGTCGAAGTTGTTGGGCGGCGCCACCAGGGCGACGACGAGGTCGGCCAGGAACAGCGCGCCGAGCACGACGGCGATCGCCCGCTCACCGCGGGCGCCCGTGCTCCAGAACTCGCGGAACTTCGGGACAACGGCCAGGAGGCGCTTGTGTCCGAAGTACGCGACCGCGGCGGCGGCCAGGACCCACAGCGCGATGATCACGGGGCGGTGCAGCAGGCCCACGGCCGACAGCAGCTCGACGAGCAGCACCGCCGCGCCACCGAACACCAGCCCGGCGCGGATCAGCAGCAGCCGGGTCGGCGCGACGATCACCGCGGCAGGCTACCGGACGTACCTGAGGACGGCTCACGGGTGACCGCTCAGAGTCGCTCGACGACTCGCCCTCCGATGCGGTTGCGGGTGTCGAAGATGTACTGCGCATGCTCCTCCACCAGCCCGTAGTCGAAGTCGTCGTGGTCGGTGAGCAGCACCACCGCGTCGGCCGCCATCACCTCCACGGCGGTCAGGTCGACCAGGGTGACCCCGCCGAGCGTGCCGACGTCGCGCGGCAGCGCGTGCGGCTCGACCGCCCGCACGTCGGCGCCGAGGTCGACGAGCAGCTCCGCGACCGCCCGGGCCGGCGACTCGCGCAGGTCCCCGACGTTGCTCTTGTAGGCCAGGCCCAGCAGCAGGATGCGGCTGCCGTTCACCGGCTTGAAGCGGGTGTTGAGCCCGGCGGCGAGGCGCTGCACGACGTAGCGGGGCATGCCCTCGTTCACGTCGTTGGCCAGCTCGATGAACCGGAAGCGCTGCCCGACCTCCCGCTTGACCTGCCACGACAGGTAGGAGGGGTCGATCGGCAGGCAGTGCCCGCCCACGCCCGGGCCGGGGTCGAAGGCCATGAAGCCGAAGGGCTTGGTGGCCGCCGCCCCGATCGCCTCGCGCACGTCCACGCCGAGCTGGTTGGCCACGATCGCCAGCTCGTTGACCAGGGCGATGTTGATGTGCCGGAAGGTGTTCTCGAAGAGCTTGGTCAGCTCGGCGGTGCGCGGGGCGGACACCGGCACCAGGCGCTGGACGAAGCGCTCGTAGAAGTGCCGGGTGGCGGCCAGCGAGCTCTCGTCGATGCCGGAGATGAGCTTCGGCGTGTTGTCCAGGTGCCAGGTCGGGTTGCCCGGGTCGATGCGCTCCGGGCTGTAGCCGAGGTGGAAGTCGTCGGGGGTGCGCAGGCCGCTGGCGTGCTCCAGCAGCGGGCGCAGCACCTGCTCGGTGGTGCCCGGGTAGGTGGTCGACTCGAGGATCACCGTGCAGCCGGGCCGCAGGTGCGGCGCGATCTGCAGGGCGGCGTGCTCGATGTGGCTGATGTCGGGCACCCCGTCGGTCAGCGGGGTGGGCACCGTGATGGCGCAGGTGTCGAAGCCGGCGGCGTCCGCGTAGTCGTCGCTGGGCCGGTACCGGCCGGTCTCCAGGGCCCGGGCGAGGCGCTCGTCGGAGATGTCCTCGACGAACGAGAGCCCGGCGCCGAGCGACTTCACGCGGTCGGTGTCGGTGTCGAGGCCGACGACGTCGTCGCCCGCCTCCACGGCGCGGATGGCCAGCGGCAGGCCGACGTAGCCCTGCCCGATGATGACGACTTTGCCCATGATCATCCTATCCGGGAACCACTCGGCCCGCCGGGCGTAGGCACCGACGGGCCGGGCTTGGACTCGATCGCGATGGATCTCGTCTTGTGGATCTGGCGCTGTGGATCTACTAAATATCGTGATATGTCGGACTCATCACGAACGCAGGCGCCCGGATGGATCCGTTCGGGACAGCGGCGTCAGCGCGGGGCGCGGCGGCCGCTGCGGCGGGTGACCAGGGCGCTGCCGACCAGGGCGGTCAGGCCGAGGATGCCCGGGATCAGGTCCGCGCCGTAGGTGAGGTGATCCTGCCGGTGCTCGACCGGGGTGGCCACCGTGTCGGTCTCGTTGGCCGACAGCTTGTACGGCGACCAGCCGTTGCGGAACGGGCCGAAGAAGCCGGCCGGACGGTTGTGGCCGTCCCAGTGGCCGCGGTCACTGGCCGGAGCCCCGAGCGGGGTGCCGGCGAAGAAGTCGTCGCCCCAGGGGTTGTTCCAGGGCTGGACGCGCACGGCGACCTTCAAGGTCTTGTGCGACTCCTTGCCGGTGACCTTGATGATCGCGTAGCCGGGCATGCCCAGCCGCACGCGGGCCGAGAATCGGCCCTGGGCGTCCGCGCGGCGGTCGCCGTTGACGTTCACGCCCCACGGGTTGTCGAAACCGCCCGAGTTGCGGGTCACGCGGTATTGCACATTGATGGCGATCGACTCGCCGGCGATGAAGCCGCGACCGGAGAGTCGCACCGCCTGGCCGGTGGTCACCGAGGCCGCGCTGACCCGGATCACCGGGGCGGGCGCCGGATATGCCGCCTCGGGGGCGGCCTGGGCGTTGGTCGGCGCGCCGAGCACGGCCGCCGCGACAGCTGCGCCGGCCAGGCCGGCCAATGATGACAGCGCCGTTCTTGTTCGGGCTCGCATTGCTCTCCCTCTCCTCTCCCCGATCATCACCGTAGTCCCCCAAATCCCCTCGTTATGGGAAAACCGGACTATTTCTCGCATGCGCGGCCGGGTTGCAACCGAGTCGTCCAGGGGCTGATTCCGGGCGTCAATATCAATCGCGGCTCGGCCGCTTCCTGGGCCGGCAGGGGGCCCGTCACGAGGTCCACGACGAGCGTGCTGTGCGCCCCCGGGGCGAGGTCGACGGTGAAGACCGCGACCTCGCGCCCCTTGTCCAGGCCTGTGCCGAAGTCGACCTCGGCGCCGTCCTGCCGCGCGGACACGGGCGAGCCGCCGGGCGGGGCGTAGACCATCACGTTGGTGCGCACCGTGTAGTCGCCGGCCAGGCCCAGGCCGAGCACGCTGCGCGGCAGGCCCTGAGCCGGCGCGGTGGAGCCGAGCGTGATCGTCACCCGCAGCGGGCGGGCGCCGCCGTCCAGGCAGCGGCCGGTCTCCAGGCTCACCGAGCGGGTCAGGTAGTAGCCGAGCTTGGCGCCGGTGCCGTCGTTGAGGAACACGCCGACGGACGGGCGGGCGCCGTCGTCCGCGGGCAGGGTGCCGGCGAACGGGGTCCCGGCGATCTCCGCCTGCTCCTCCGGATGGGCGCTCCAGGCCAGCAGCCGCCGCTCGTCGGTCGCCCGGGACATCGCCGAGACCAGGCTCTTGCTCATCGGCACGCCGCCCATCAGCCGATCGAGGACGGCCTTGGCCGCACCGGCGAAGTAGGCGTCCTGGTCGGGCTCGGCGGCAATCTTGAGGTACACCTCGGACAGCAGCTGGCGCACGGCGGTCGCCGCGGTCAGCTGCCCGCCGGTCGGCAGCGTCACGGGGCCGGTCGCGCCCAGCAGGTAGGCCAGCGCCACCGGGTCGGTCGCGAACACCCCGTCCACGGAGCGCCCCGAGCGCTGGCGGTACATCTCGCGGATGAGCGCGGCGGCGGTCGGGAAGTCGGGCGTGAGGTTCACGTCGGCCGGGTACGTGCCGAGCCGGTTGGTGAACAGGTCCTCCTGGTCCGGGTCGAGCGGCAGCACCGGGGTGTCGAACTCGCGCAGAGTCTTGGCCGCCGTGCCCTGCTCGACCAGGCTGATCTTGCCGTGATCGGCCTGCAGCACGGCGAACGCGCCCGGCATCCCGCCGGTGGCCCGCACCTCGGCGAGGTTCTGGAAGAGGACGAGGTACGTCCGCGGCCCCCCGGCGCCGAGCAGCGCCGGCAGCAGCCGGGCGGCCCGGGCGGCCGGGTCGAGCAGCGGCACCACCCGGTCCAGGCCGTCGTCGACCTGCCGCACCGCGGATCGCACCCGGCCCGTGAGCCCGCCGGTGTCCAGCGCGGCGAGCCGGCGCTGGGCCGCCCGGGCCACCCCGGCCGCCTCTTCGATGCGCGGCGCCGCCGCCGCCACGGTGTCCAGGTCGGCCTCGCTGGCCCCCGCGCCGCCGGAGACGCGCCCCATCGCGGCGCTCATCCCGTCGGCCGCGTCGAGCAGCGGCGGCAGGACCTTGGCGGCGAGGGCGTCCACGGCGTCGGCCACCGCCCCGACCGCGCGCAGGTCGTCCCCCGCCCCGGGCACGGCGGTGCCGAGCCGCCAGCTCGGCCCGTGCGCGTCGTCCCGGGCCGCCCGGGTCTGCCGGCGCAGCTCGGCCACGGTGACCCGGGCGGCCGCGAGGTCCCCGCCCCGCAGCTGCTGCTCCAGGTCGCCGACCAGCTCGGCGGCGCGCTGCAGGTGCGCGGCCGCGTCGGCGCCCACGACCGCCAGTCGCAGCCCGGCCCCGGCCAGCACCACGACCAGCACGACGGCGGCCGCCACGATCTTGCGACGGCGCGTGCGCAGCAGCTTCCTGAGATGTTCAATCGGCACCACCGACCACCTCCTCGACTCGATCGGGGGCGGTGAGGACAAGCAGGGCGCGGTAGAAGTCCGCGCGCCGCCGGGTGAGGGTCTCGGCGGAGTAGTTGCGGGCCCGGGCCAGGTTGCGCGCGGACGCGGCGGCCATGGCGGCGGGGTCGGCCGCCAGGGCGGTGATCGCGCGGGCCAGCGCGGCCGGGTCGCCGGGCGGGACCAGCCGGTCGCGGCCGAGCAGCTCCGGGACGCCGCCGACCTTGCTGGCCACCGCGGGCAGGGCGCGGGCCATCCCCTCGATGAGCGCGCGGGGCAGGCCCTCGGTGCGCGAGGGGAGCACGAAGAGGTCGGCGTCGTCGAGGAACAGCCGCACGGGGGCGCCCCCGGGCACGGCCCCGGCGAAGGCGACCCGGCCGCCGAGGCGCTTCTCGCGCACCAGCCGCTCCAGGACGGGCCGGCAGCGGCCGTCGCCGACGTGCACCAGGCTCGGCTCCAGGCCGGCGCGCACCAGCAGCGGCAGGGCCTCGACGAGCACGTCCACGCCCTTGTACGGCTGCTCCAGCGACCCGACGCTGACCAGCCGCAGTGCCACCCGGGGCGCGCCGGCGTCCCGGCGGGGGCGCTCGACGAAGGCGTCCTCCTCCAGCTGGATGCTCGAGTAGGCGGCCGTCACCGCGCCGGGGGCGGCCGGGTAGCGGGCCTGCAGCGCCCGCTCGGTCACGTAGGCCACCGCGGAGGCGGACCGGCACTGGGCGCGCAGCCGGCGGGTGAACCACCGGCGCAGCAGCGGGCGCAGCGGGTGGCGGATCGCTTCGGGCGCGAACACGTCGTACGGGTCGCCGACCACCTCCAGCCCGAAGGGCGTCCCCGCCTTGCGCAGCGCGCGGTGCAGCAGCGCGCCGATCGACGAGGGCACCCGCAGCAGGACCGCGTCGCCGGGCCCCACGGCGGCGCGCAGCGCGGCCCGCAGCCGGGGCAGCCGGCGCAGGTAGCCGACCGGCCCCACGTAGTGCGGCAGCGCGTGCACCTCGACGCCGTCGCCGTCGACCCGGGCCGCCTCGGGCGGGCGGCCGGCCACGTCGGCGACCCGGGCCACCACGCGCACCTCGGCGAAGACGGCGCGGTACCGCTGCCAGAAGTCATTGGCGGCGCCCGTGGTGGACCACACCCGCCCGTCGGGGGTGCGCAGGTAGCGCTGCTCGCTGCTCACGACGAGGCGCACGCGGCCACCCTCCCCACCCCGGCGTCGCTCTCCCCCGGCTCGTCGCCCGGCGCGATCTTCGAGGACACCAGCCGGATCACGCCGTAGAAGAGCACGCCGTAGACGCAGGTCTTGACCAGCGACTCGCTCTCGCCGCGGAAGCCGTACATCCACGCGACCGTGAACAGCAGGCTGGCGTAGGCGTAGCCGGGGGCCCGGTCGATCCGGTTGGCCAGCCAGCGGTGTACCGCGGTCAGCCCGGCGAAGACCACCGGGATGCCGGCGAGGCCGAAGTTGACGTACGCCTCCCCCGTGAGCGAGAAGCCGTAGCCCGACGCGCTGCCGGGCGCGTAGCGGTCGACCAGCCACTGGGCCAGCGGCGGCTGCGGGTGCCCGGGCACCAGGTTGACCAGCGCGTGCAGGTAGCTGGCCCCGTGCTGGTAGGGCTCGGCCGACGGCACGTGGGTCATCACCCAGGTGTCGACGAAGAGCACCGAGCCCTGGTTGAGGATCTGGCCCGCGGCCGACCCGCCGGCGTCACCGCCCCGCAGGCCGAAGAGCGCGGTCGCGCCGAGCAGCAGCGCCGCCCCCCACACCACCGAGCGGGGCAGCCGGCGGCGCAGGACCATCTCGCGGTGCAGCACGAGGGCGAAGAGCACGAAGACGAAGTCGCGCTCGCCGGTGGCCAGGCAGTAGGCGACGTACACGGCCAGGTTGAGCCGGTAGGCGAAGCGGCCGGTGGAGGTCTCGTGCGCGACGAAGTACAGCGCGCTCGCGAACATCTGCAGCAGCAGGTAGTCGTAGTGGCCGGGTCCGGCGACGGCGATGCGGTCGAGCTTGGTGCCGGCCACGAACGCCGGGCCGCCCCAGGCCAGCACGCCGAGGCCGTAGAGGGCGAGCACGGCCGAGACGGCGGGGACCAGCGGCAGCCGGCGGTGGGTGGGCACGGTCCTCGGGTCGGCGAGGTCGCGGCGCTGGCGCACGAGCAGGCCGGCGGCGAGCACGCCGGCGAAGGCGAGCAGCAGGCCCAGGGCGGCCCGGCCGATGAGTGCCGTGTTGGTGCCGAAGTAGATGGTGCCGCCGAGCAGGTAGCTCAGCACGGGGCCGAAGCCGAAGACGAAGAAGTACGCGGCGAGGTAGGCCAGCATGTCCCGCCGGCCCCCCGCGAACAGCAGCACGGGCACCGCGAGGGCGGCCAGGCACACACACGCCCAGGGCTGCGCCGCGAGGTCAAAGGGCACGCCGCAGCACCTCCCACTTCAGGGCGCAGTGCACGACGGCGGCCACCGCGGTGGCCCACGCCGCGCCGAGCGCCCCGTAGCGGGGCACCAGGACGAGGGCGGCCAGGCCGGCGGCGCCGAGCACGGCCGCGTTCACCGCGAGCTGGCCGGTGAAGCGGCGGGCGGCCGAGAGCCCGGCGTCGAGCACGAAGCAGGCGCCGCCGACGACGGTGGCCAGGGTGAGCACCGCCAGTACCGCGCCGCCGTGTGCGGAGGAGTCGGCGTACTCCTCGCCGTACAGCCGGCGCAGCAGCCCGGTGCCGAAGAGCCCGGCCCCCCACACGCCGAGCCCGCCGGCCACCGCCACGCCGAGCAGCGCCTGGTACAGCAGGCCGCGGAAGCCCTCCGGGGTGCCGTTGGCGCGCAGCTCGGTCAGGCGGGGCAGCAGCGTCTGCGCCACGGCGGAGAAGAACACGTTGCCGGTCAGCACGAGGTACCCGGCCGCGGCGAACACGCCGAGCGCGGTGGCGCCGAGGTGCGCCTGCAGCCCGTACCGCGGCACGTTCACGGTCAGCGAGGAGACCCCGGAGGCCAGGCCCAGGGGCAGCGCGGTCCACAGCAGGCCGGGCACCCCGCCGGCGGCCCGGTGGGTGTGGCGCGGCGCCCGCGGGTCGGGGCGGTTGTGGAACCGGCCGGCGAAGGGCGCGCAGCACATGAGCCAGGTGATGAGCGAGGCCGCCGCGGAGCCGGCCGCCGCCCAGGCGATGCTGCTGGTGCCGTAGAGCAGGGCCGCGGTCAGGGCCACCGTCAGCCCGCCGTTGACCAGCTGGGCGGCCGCGATGCTGCGCTGGTCGTGGTGGCGTTGGAGGAGGCCGAGGTAGATGTCGCCGACGCCGTCGAACGCCTTGGCCGCGCCTACCAGCAGTACCACCGCCGCCGGAAGGTGGAAGAGCAGCACCACGGCGGTGATGACCAGCAGGGCCGCGCCCATGCTGGCGAACCGGACGCGCAGGTAGCGGCGGAACGGGTGCTCGCCGTTGGGGTCGGTAACCAGGACCGTGCGCAGCGACAGCCCGGCCAGCAGCACCACCGGCGCGCCGACCGCGAGCCCGAGCGCGTAGTCGCCGACCATCGCCGGCGTGCCCAGCCGGGCGATGACGACCAGGACGAGCCACTGGCACAGCGCGTAGCCGCCGTTGCCGGCGATGCCCCAGCCGACGTTCGAGACGAATGACGGGCGGACCGGGGTCTGCCGGTGCCGGGTGTGGGCCCGCGGCCGGCCGGTCCGGATTCTGCCGGCCCAGGTCCTGGGGGTCCGGGTTCTGGTAGACCTGATCTTGGTGGTGATCATTGCGCGCCGGCTCGGCACTCTCGGCGCCGGCGTTCGGCGCGCTCCAGCACGTCGGCGACCGCGCGGGCGGCCGGGCCCTGTGCGAACAGCCGCTCGGCCCGCTCCCGGGCGGCCTCGCCCCGGCGGGCCAGCGTGCCGGCCCGGAAGTCGGCGTAGGCCTCGCGCAGCGCGCCGGCCAGCGCGGTCGGGTCGTCGCGGGGCACCACCCAGCCCGAGGCCGGGTCGACGGTCTCCGGCAGGGCGCCCGCGTCGGAGACGATGCTCGGCACGCCCATCGCGGCCGCCTCCAGCGCGGCGCCGTGGTTCTCCGACAGCGACGGCGAGACGCTGCAGTCCGCGGCGGCGTAGCAGTCGCGCACGTCGAGCACCGAGTCGGGCCACTCGATCGAGCGGTCCGCGGTCACGTCGAAGCGCTCCAGCAGCCGCCGCTTGTGCGCGGCGCCGGCCGCGTCGAAGCCGCCGCCGAGCAGCACCAGCCGGGCGTCCGGGCGGTCGCGCGCGAAGTCCCGCCAGGCCTCCAGCAGCACCTCGTGGCCCTTCACCCCGCGGCCCCGGTGGACCAGCCGCTTCGGGGCGTAGACGTAGGCGACCATGCAGACCACGAACGTGTCGTCGTCGACGCACAGCGCGTCGCGGGAGGCGGCCCGGTAGGCGGGCGTGGGCGGGGCGAACCGCTCGACGTCCACGCCGTACGGGACGACCGGGGTGCGCTCCCCGGCGAGGCCCAGCCCGCGGTAGCGGCGGGCGATGTGCTCGCTGCCGCCGATGGTGACGTCGTCGAGCCGGCACAGCAGCCGCTCGACCGGGCGGATCAGCGGCGACTCCAGGAACAGCGGCCCGGGCACCATGTGCACCCGGGCCACGTCCCAGCCGAGCGCGGCCAGCCGGACCGCCAGGGCCGAGGCATACAGGTGGTAGTGCAGCACGTCCGGGGCCAGCCGCCGCAGCTGGCGGCGCAGCCCGAGCAGGCCCAGCAGGGTCGCCGGGGCCGGGCGGAAGCGGAAGTCGAACGCGGACTGCACCACGTCCACGCCCCGGTCGTGCAGCGCCTTGCGCAGCTGCCCGTCGCTGCCCGGCGGCAGCACGGCGACCACCTCGTGGCCGCGCTCGCGCAGCTCGTCGACGTGCGGCAGGGTCCAGCGGCCGCCCTCGTCGGTCTTGATCACCAGCGCCACCCTCATCGGGCCGGCACCCCCTTCACGGTCGACTTCGGCTCGACGTCGCGGGTGACGCAGGCCCCGGCCCCGACGGTGGCGTCGGCGCCGATCCGCAGGCCCTGCAGGACGCAGGCGGTGGTGCCGATGAGCACGCCGGGCCCGACGTGGCAGTCGCCGGAGATCGCGGCGAGCGGGTTGACCTGCACGAAGTCCGACAACACGGTGTCGTGCCCGACGGTGCTGTTCTGGTTGAGGTGCACGTGCCGGCCGGTGGTCACGTTGGTGGTGACCCGCGCGCCGGGGAACGCCACGAACCCCTCGCCGAGCACGGCGTCCGGGCCGATGGTGGCGTCCGGATGGACCAGCGTCGCCGCCGGCAGGCCGTGCAGGCGCAGGTCCTCGTCGATGCGGGCGCGGATGCGGGGGTCGCCGATGCCGATCACGTAGCCGATCGACGGGCGCTCGTCGCTCAGCCGCGAGCTCCGGCCGAGGAACGGCACCCCGAGCGCGGCGACCCGGTCGAGGTTGCGCTGGCTCGGCCCGTCGTCGACGAAGCCGCGCACCGGCTGGCCGGCCGCCCGCGCGATCATGAGCAGTTCCCGCCCGTGCCCGCCGCAGCCGACGATCACCAGCCCGTTCTTCATCGCCGCACACCCTGGAACTCGTGGGAGGTGGCCGCCCCCGCGGCCGTGATGCCGTCCCGGCGCAGCACCGTGCGCACGGTCTCGGCCAGAATGCGCAGGTCCAGCCCCAGCGACCGGTTGCGCACGTACTCCAGGTCGTAGGCGAACTTCTCCTCCCACGACAGCGCGTTGCGCCCGCGGACCTGGGCCAGGCCGGTGATCCCGGGGCGCACGTCGTGCCGGCGCCGCTGCTCGTCGCTGTAGCGCGGCAGGTAGGACACCGGCAGCGGCCGCGGGCCGACCAGGCTCATCTCGCCGCGCAGCACGTTCCACAGGGCGGGCAGCTCGTCGAGGCTGGTCGAGCGCAGGAAGCGGCCGGCCGCGGTGAGCCGCTCGGCGTCGTTGCCCGGCCCGTCGCGCATGGAGCGGAACTTGACCAGGGTGAACGGCTCGCCGTGGCGGCCGGCCCGTTCCTGGCGGAAGAGCACCGGTCCGCCGAGCGTGGCCCGCACGAAGACGGCGGTGGCCGCGATGACCGGGGCGAGCAGCAGGGCGGCCAACCCGGCGCCGAGCAGGTCCAGCGCGCGCCTCATCGCCGCTGGTCCAGGAACTCGGCCACGGCGTCGAAGACTCGTCGCCGGGCATCCTCGCGCATGCCGGAGCCGCTGGGCAGGTTGAGGCCGGAGGCGAAGAGCCGGTCGGCGACGCCGGTCAGCCAGGCGCGGCGGTCGCGGTACACCGGCTGCAGGTGCATCGGCTTCCAGATGGGCCGGGTCTCGATGTCCCGCGCGGCCAGCCACGCGCCGAGGTCGGCGGCCTCCCAACCGGCCCGCCCCGGCTCGACCACGAGCGTGGTGAGCCAGCAGTTGGCGCCCGGGTCGCCCTCGCCCAGGACGCGGGTGCCCTCGGCGGCGGCGAAGAGCCTGAGGTACCGCTCGCGCAGCTGCCGCCGGCGGGCGATCATCTCGTCGAGGCGGGACAGCTGCCCGCGGCCGAGCGCGGCCAGCAGGTTGCTGAGCCGGTAGTTGTACCCCACGTCGCGGTGCTCGTAGTGGGCGACCGGCTCGCGGGCCTGCGTGGCCAGGTGCCGTGCCCGCGCGGCCAGCGCCCTGTCGTCGGTGACGAGCATGCCGCCGCCCGACGTGGTCATGATCTTGTTGCCGTTGAAGGACAGCGCGGCGGCCCGGCCGAACGAGCCGGCCGGCCGCCCGTCCCGGGTCGCGCCGAGCGCCTCGGCGGCGTCCTCGACGAGCGGCACGCCGGGGCCGGCCGCGGCCGCGACGGCTTCGTGGTCGGCGACCGCGCCGAACAGGTCGACCGGCAGCACCGCGCCGACCGTGCGCCCCTCCCGGCGCAGGTCGGCTGCGGCCCGGGCGACCTGGTCGGGGTCGACGTTGCCGTCGCCGGCCAGGCTGTCGACGAAGACCGGCTCGGCGCCGGTGTAGGCCACCGCGTTGGCGGTGGCCGCGAAGGTCAGCGTCGGCACCAGCACCGCCTGGCCGGGCCCGACGCCGAGCGCCAGCAGCGCCAGGTGCAGCGCCGCGGTGCCGGAGCTGACCCCGACGGCGTGCGCGGTGCCGCACCGCCGGGCGATCTCCCGCTCGAACTCCTCGAGATCCGGGCCGACGGGCGCGACCCAGCCGGACCGCAGCGCGTTGACCAGATAGCGCTCCTCGACGCCGGAGACGTCCGGCGCCGAGAGATGGATCCGCGCGTTCACCACTCACCCCCGCGGGAGACGGCCCTGATGCTCTTCGTCTGCCGGGCCAACCTGTGCCGCTCCGCGATGGCGGAGCGGCTCGCCCGTTCGCTCGGCCTGGCCGCCGAGAGCGCCGGCACGCACGCGGTGCCCGGCCTCTGCATGCCGGCACACGCCGAGACCGTGCTGCGCGAGCGCGGCGCCGACCCCGGAGGCTTCGCCAGCCGCCGGGTCGAGGCACCGCTGCTGATCGGGGCCGACCTGGTGCTCACCGCCGGACGGGCCGAGCGGGCGCACTGCGTGACGCTGGCCCCGGCCACCGCGGGCCGCACGTTCACGCTGCGCCAGTACGGGCGGTACCTCGCCGCGCTCCCGCCGGGGCCGGTCACCCTGGAGGCCATCGGGCGGGTGCGCGGCCGGCTGCAGCCGGGCCGGCCGGACGACGACGACCTCGAGGACCCCTTCGGCGGGCCGATCGAGGGCTTCCGCGACTGCGCCGGCACGATCGAGGACATCCTCAGGCTCCTCGCGTCCCGGCCTTGACCGGCTCGGGCGGGGTGACGGCCTGCTCCGGCGCCGGTAAGGCCCGGGCGGAGCGGTGCGCGCCCTCGGAGGGGCCGTAGTACGCGTACGTGTAGGCGTCCCCGACGGCCCCCTTGGCGCCGTTGAGCACGCAGCCGAACAGGCGGGCCGAGACCGCCTCGATCGCGTGGACCGCGGCCTGGGCCTGGGCCACCGAGGTGCGCCCGGCCCGGGTCACCAGCACGGCGCCGTCGGCCCGGCTGGCCACCACGGCGGCGTCGGTGACCACCAGCAGCGGGGAGCTGTCCACGACCACGTAGTCGTAGGCCTCGCTGACCTCGGCCAGCAGCCGGGTCATCTGCTGCGAGCCGAGCAGCTCGCTCGGGTTGGGCGGGATCGAGCCGCTGGGCAGCACCCACAGCTCCCGGTCGCCCCAGCGCTGCACGGCGGTGTCCAGGTCGAGCTGGCCGACGAGCACGTTGGTCAGGCCGACCGCGCCCTCCAGGTCGAGGTACTCGGCGAGCTTCGGCCGGCGCACGTCGGCGTCGACGAGCAGCACCCGGTGGCCCGCCTCGGCCAGCACGATGGCCAGGTTGCACGCGATCGTGGACTTGCCCTCGTCGGGCAGCGCGCTGGTCACCACGACGCAGCGGGCCCGGCGGTCCGGGTCGACGAACTGCAGGTTCGTGCGCAGGTGCCGCATCGCCTCGCCGCGCGGGGACCACGCCGCGTCCTCGACCAGCAGCGGGGATTCGAGGGCGTGGGCATCGTGCGGTACGGCGGCCAGAATCGCCTTCCGCGTGGCCTGACGAAGCTGCGCGGCCGAGCGGATGCTGGTGTCCAGGATCTCCCGCAGCACGGCCAGCCCGGCCCCGGCGATCAGCCCCAGCAGCAGCGCGATCGCGAAGTTGCGCGCGGGCTGCGGGCTGATCGGGTCGGTGCTGACCCGCGGCCCGGTGACCACGTCGACCCGCACGGTCGGCGCGCTGCCCCCGGGCGGCGTCTCGATCGTGGCCACCAGCGCGGAGAACTTGGTGGCGACGGCCTGGGCGACGCGCAGCGCGCGGGCGCTGTCGGTGTCCACCACGGTGACCTCGAGCAGCACCGTGTCCGGCACCGTATGCGCGGAGATGCGCCGCTGCACCTCGCCGGCGTCGAGCCCGACGGAGGGATCGGCGGCGACGGCGTCGGCCAGCCGGTCGCTGCCCACGAGCGTCACGTACGAGCGCGCCCGCTGCTGCGAGAACAGCCCGCCCTGGTACGCGTCGGTGACGCCGGTGCTCGGCGTGCTCACGAAGAACGTGACGCCGGCGGCGTACGTCGGGGCGGTCCTGGCCGTCACCACCACGGCGGCGACCAGCGCCAGGCACGCCGCGGCGGCCACCAGCCACCAGCGTTTGCGGACCGCGCTGACGTAGTCGCGCAGCTCCATACGCCATGACCTCCCGTAGCCGCTTGTTCGACTCAGCGTGACATCTCGCCCCGGGGTTTGGGGTGCGATACGGCTTTTACGCCGAAATAAGCGGGTAATTCGTGAAGAATCGTCGCGTGGACGATCACCGACCCGCGGGGCCCGGCGACTGGCCGACCGACCTCTTCGCCTGGACCGGCGGCCTTGCCCTCGCCGCCGCGCTCGCCCCCGACCGCCCTCCGCTCGCCGCCGCCGCGGGCACCGTGCTGCTGGCCGCGGCCCTGCACTCCGCCGTGGCGTGGCCGGTGCAGCTGTACCGGCGGCGCTACGAGTACGCGTCGGCGGCCGAGGTGCGCGCGCTGGTCGCCACCGTGGCGATCGCCTGCGGCCTGCTGGCCGCGCTCGCCCCGGCGCCGCGTTCCGTCCCGGCGCTCGGCGGCGTGGTCGCGCTGCCGGCCATGTTGGCGCTGCGCTGGGCCCGGCGGGCCCGCCGCCGCTCGGCCCGCGCCGCGTCCCGGGTCCCGGTCCTCATCTACGGCGCCGGCGCGGCCGGCCACCGCCTGCTCGCCGCGATGCAGCGCGACCCGCACTGCGGCTACCGCGCGGCCGGATTCCTCGACGACGACCCGCGCAAGCACCGGCTGCGCATCAGCGGCGTCCCGATCCTGGGCGGCCGCACCGCGCTGCGCAGGGCGCTCGCCTCATCGGGCGCCGCGGGCGTCATCTTCGCCATCCGCAACACGGACGGCTCCCTGCTGCGAGCGCTCCGTTCGGAGATATCCGATATTTCATCGTATTTCGTGAAGGTACTGCCGTCACTCAACGACTCGCTGGACCGCCCGTTGAACGTCTCCGAGGTGCGGGACGTGGAGCTATCCGACCTGCTCGGCCGCCGCCAGATCGACACGGACCTGGCCGCGATCGGCGATTACCTGACCGGCCGGCGCGTCCTGGTGACCGGCGCCGGCGGCTCGATCGGCGCGGAGCTGTGCCGCCAGCTGCACCAGTTCGCCCCCGCCGAGCTCATGATGCTCGACCGCGACGAGTCGGCCCTGCACGCCGTGCAGCTGTCGATCCGCGGCCGCGCCCTGCTCGACGACCCGTCGCTGATCCTGGCCGACCTGCGCGACGCCGCGACCATCCACGCCGTCTTCGCCGCGCGCCGCCCGCAGGTCGTCTTCCACGCCGCCGCGCTCAAGCACCTGACGCTGCTCGAGCGCCACCCGGCCGAGGCCCTGCAGACCAACGTGCTGGGCACCCTCAACGTGCTGGAGGCGGCCGCCGCCACCGGCGTGGCGAGGCTCGTCAACATCTCGACCGACAAGGCGGCCAACCCGGCCAGCGTGCTCGGCTACTCGAAGCGGATCACCGAGCGCCTGACCGCCCGCCACGGCTACCTCAACGTCCGCTTCGGCAACGTCCTGGGCAGCCGCGGCTCGGTGGTCACCGCCTTCCGCGCCCAGATCGCCGCCGGCGGCCCGGTCACCGTGACCGACCCGGAGGTCACGAGGTACTTCATGACCATCCCGGAGGCCGTCCAGCTGGTCATCCAGGCGGCGGCCCTCGGCGCCGGCGGCGAGGCGCTGGTGCTCGACATGGGCACCCCGGTCCGCATCGACGACCTGGCCCGCCAGCTCATCGGCGACGCCCCGATCGAGATCGTCTACACGGGCCTGCGCCCCGGCGAGAAGCGGCACGAGGAGCTCTTCGCCCCCGGCGAGTCCGACGAGCGCCCGCTGCACCCGCTCATCTCCCACGTGGCGGTACCGCCCCTGGAGCCGGAGCTGGCCCGCGCCCTCTCGCGCTCGGCGGACCCGGCCGCGCTGATCGGCGCGATGGCCGACCTGTGCGTCGTTCCCGCCGTGACTATCGGCTCGCCGACGCTATCTGCCGCTCGTACCAGCTGACCGTCGCGGCCAGCCCCTCGTCCAGCGGCACCGGCCCGTGGCCGGGGAACAGCTCCTGCAGCCGCCGCGAGTCGGCCTGCGAGTCCCGCACGTCCCCCGGTCGCGCCGGGTCGAAGACCACCTCGACCGGCCGATCGACCAGCCCCCGGATCTTGTCCACGAGCTCCAGCAGCGAGGTCCGGGTCCCGAACGCGAGATTCACCGGAGTGGGACTGGCGACCCGGCGCACCGCGGCGTCGGCCAACAGGCGCACGACCGACCCGACGTACGTGAAGTCCCGGGTCTGCTGCCCGTCCCCGTGCACGTGGACGGGCAGCCCCCGAAGCGCCGCGTCGGCGAACGTGGGGATCACCGCCGCGTAGGCGTGCCCGACCGACTGCAACGGCCCGTAGACGTTGAAGAACCGCAGTGCCAGCACCGGCAGCCCGTACGTGGCCCCGTAGGCCAGCACCGAGGACTCCGCGGCCAGCTTGCTCGCCGCGTAGGGACTCTGCGGCCGGGTGGGCAGCTCCTCGTGCTTGGGCAGCACCCGGGTGGGCCCGTACACGGACGAGGAGGACGCCGAGATGATCGGCGTGTTCCCGGCCCGGCAGGCCTCGAGCACGTGCATGGTCCCGTTGGCGTTGACGAGGTGGCTGCGCAGCGGGTCAGCCACCGACCGGGGCACGCTGGGCCGGGCCGCGAGGTGGATGACCACGTCGGCCTCCCCCACGGCCGCGTCGATCGCGGGCCGGTCGAGGATGCTGCCGACGACGAGCCGGGCCTCGATCCCGTCGAGGTTGCGCTCGCTTCCGGTACTGAGATCGTCGAACGCGACGACCTCGCTGACCGACGGGTGCGCCGCCAGCTCCCGACAGAGATTGCCGCCGATGAAACCCGCCCCGCCCGTAACCAAGACTCTCATCGTCCCAGTTCAACGCCCGAGACCCAGACAGGTTTCGCTAATCGGACTTTTAGCCCCTAATGGCCCGACAATTTCGGCCACAAGGCCAGCGGGCCCCCCACCCCGGGAGGAGGCCCGCTTCGCCAGCGACCGTCTACAGCGGACGGTTAAATGGTGGCCAGCCGGGGCAGCACCTTCTCGCCCAGCTCGGTGACGAAGGCGACCGGGTCCCGGTCGGGCATGGTCTGGACCTCGGTGATGCCCAGCCCCGCGAGGGCCTCGACGTAGCCGAGCCAGCCGTCGACGTCGTCGAGCACGGGGCGTACCGCCACCGCGGTCTTGATGATCGAGTCGTAGTCGCGGCCCTCGGCGTCGCAGTGCTCGCGCAGGATGTCGAGCTTGCGCGCGACGTCCTCCGGAGAAGTGGCGAAGAGGTTGCAGGCGTCGGCGTACTTGGCCACCAGGCGGAGCGTCTTCTTCTCCCCGCCGCCGCCGATCATGATCATCGGGTGCGGCGCGCTGATCGGGGCCGGCACGTTCAGCGTCTCGGTCAGCTTGTAGTGCTCGCCGTCGAACTCGCCGACCTTGCCGCTCCACATCCGCAGGCAGATCTGCAGCGTCTCCTCGAGCCGCTCGAAGCGCTCGGCCATCGGGACGACCGGCACGCCGAGGCCGCGCTGCTCGCGCTCGTACCACGACGCGCCGATGCCCAGCCGGGCGCGGCCGCCGGAGAGCACGTCGAGCGTGGTGACGATCTTCGCCAGGAGGCCCGGGTGGCGGTACATCACGCCCGTCACCAGCAGTCCCAGCGACATTTTCGAGGTCAGGGCGGCGACGTAGCCCAGCGTGGTGTAGCCCTCGAGCATCGGCTCGTCGGCCGGCGCACTCGCCTCCATCTGGAAGTAGTGGTCCATGACCGTGAACGAGGAAATCCCGGACTGTTCGGCGATCAGGACGGTCTCGCGCAGGGTCGGTGCGATCGCCACCGGCTCGGGCGTCGGCTTGGCGAAGTTCCAATAGTGCAAGCCCAGCTTCATGGGCCCATTCTTACGCCTAACCGGAGGCGCCGCCGGTGAACTTCAGGGGACGCCCGGGCGGCCACACGCGTAGCTCCCCCCAGGGTAGGGCCCGCCGCCCGCGGTGCCTGTCATCCGGATGGCGATGGGTTGGCGCCCCCGTTGCCCGACAACGCTTCTGCACCCCGGCGGCTACCTTGAGTTGACCAGCCCGGCAACGGGCTGACGGGAAGGCAGTGATCCGCCGGGCGTCCATCTTGGTCGCCGAATCGGCCCGGCGGGGAGCCAGTGGCGAAACCGGCCCCGGACAACTGTGTGTGTTCCAAGGGGAGATTCCGGTGCGCTCGTTCTGACGCTCGCGTTTTTTCTCCACCATCTCCGCCCCCGCGTGTCCCGCGGTGGCCTCGCCCTGCCCTGCGTCCGAGGAGTCCACGTGCACAAGAAGGTCGTCATCGGCTTGTCCGCCGGCGTCGCCGCGGTGGCGCTGGCCCTCGGCGTCGGCTTCGGCGTGGCGCACCGCGGCGCCCCGGCACCCAAGGCGCCGGCCGCGGAGAGCCGGCCTGCGAGGAACGGCGAGATGCCGGCGCCGCCCGCGCCGCCGCAGCTGCGGCCGTCCGAGCGCGTCGTCGTCAGCAAGTAGCACCAAGTCCGCCACGCCAGATTCGGGAGAGCTCGTGTTCCAGTCCAAGAAGCAGAAGATCGCCGCCATCGGCGCGACCGCCGCGGCCGTCCTCATTGGCGTCGGCGCCACCGCCTACGGCGCGGTGCCGGACTCCGGCACCGGCGTGATCACCGGGTGCCGCAACACCAGCACCGGTGCGCTTCGCGTCATCGACTACCAGGGCGGCCAGCGCTGCAAGAGCGGCGAGCAGAAGATCACGTGGAACAACCAGGGCCCGAAGGGCGCGACCGGGGCCACCGGCGCGACCGGCGCGCAGGGTCCGGTGGGTCCGCAGGGTCAGACCGGGCCGCAGGGTGCGAAGGGCGACAAGGGCGCGGCCGGCGCCACCGGCGCGACGGGTGCCACCGGCGCCCAGGGCCCGAAGGGCGCGACCGGCGCGACGGGTGCGACGGGTGCGACTGGTGCCACGGGCGCGACTGGTGCGACTGGCGCTGCGGGTGCCACCGGCGCTCAGGGGCCGAAGGGCGACACTGGCGCGGCGGGTGCCGCCGGCGCCGCCGGTGCGAAGGGCGACAAGGGTGACACCGGCGCCCAGGGCGCGAAGGGCGACACCGGCGCTACCGGTGCCCAGGGCGCGCAGGGCGAAAAGGGCGACACCGGCGCCCAGGGTGCGACGGGCGCCCAGGGCGAAAAGGGTGACACCGGCGCGACCGGAGCGCAGGGCGAGAAGGGCGACACCGGCGCCACTGGTGCCCAGGGCGCGCAGGGCGAAAAGGGCGACACCGGCGCGACCGGCGCGCAGGGCGAGAACGGCGCCACCGGAGCGCAGGGCGAGAAGGGCGACAAGGGGGATCAGGGCGAGCAGGGCCTCCAGGGCATCCCCGGCGTCAACGGCAAGGACGGCGCCCCCGGCCCGCAGGGCGAGAAGGGCGACACGGGCGCCCAGGGCGAGCGGGGCGAGAAGGGCGACACCGGCGCACAGGGCCTGCCCGGCATGCCCGGCGCCAGCGCGTACGACATCGCCAAGGCCGCCGACCCCACCATCGGCACCGTGGACGAGTGGCTGCAGTCGCTGGTCGGCCACGGTACCGACGGCAAGGACGCGTACCAGATGGTCATCGACGCCGGCCTGTTCACCGGCACCCCGGAGCAGTGGCTCGCCTCGCTCAAGGGCGAGAAGGGCGAGAAGGGCGACACCGGCGCGGCTGGTGCGGCGGGCGCGGCAGGCGCCACCGGCGAGGCCGGCGCCGCGGGCAAGGACGGCACGGCCGGTAAGGACGGCGCCGCGGGCAAGGACGGCGCGAACGGCAGCAACGGCAGCTCCATGCTGACCGGCGCCGGCGCACCGGCCGCCGCGCTGGGCTCCGTGGGCGACGTCTACCTGAACGCGACGGACTTCACGCTGTACAAGAAGACCGACGCCACCACCTGGTCGGTCATCGGCAACATCAAGGGCGCGGCCGGCGCACAGGGCCCGAAGGGCGACACCGGCGCGACCGGTGCCCAGGGCCCGGAGGGCGACGGCCTGACCAAGGCGACCAGCACGCCGGTCGTGCTGACCAACTCCAGCTCGCAGACCATCACGATGACCTGCGCCGTGGGCACCACCGCGGTCGGCGGCGGCGTCTCGGCCGGCGCAACGCTCTCGCAGTCCTACGCGTCGAGCACGGACCAGACCACCCGCACCTGGATCGTCAAGTTCAGCCGCACCGCGAACTCCGGCACCGTCACCGTCACGCCGTACGTCTACTGCGCCGGCTGATCCGCAGTACCACCAAGGGCCCCGGCTCCTGACACGGAGCCGGGGCGCCTTTTCCCGGAAAGATGCTGAGAGAGAGGCGAGGCACGCGGTGCGCACATCGGTGAAGCTGATGGGGTCGGTCGTGGCCGGCACCATCGCCGTGAGCGGGCTCGGGACGGTGGCGCACGCCGCGGCCCCGGCCGTCACGGCGGTCACCCCGAAGAACAACTCGACCGGCGTAGCGGTCGGCGTCCACCCGACGATCACGTTCAACGACCCCACCGACCCGGCGTCGCTGCGGTACTCGTTCGTCAAGACCAGCGGCGGCGCGGCCGTGGCGGCGTACTACACCTACGACGCGCCCACCCACACGTTCACGTTCGTGCCGCGTTCGACGCTGGCCGACTCCACGCGGTACACCATCACGGTCAAGGTGAAGAACAGCGCGGGAGTCCTGAGCGACCAGTACGTCTGGGCCTTCACCACCGGCGTGGGCGACCGTACGGCGCCGAGCGCGCCCGGCGCCCCGAGCGTCGCGGACGTCACCACCACCGGGGCCACGGTCAGCTGGGGCGCGGCCACGGACAACGTCGGCGTCACCGGCTACCAGCTCTTCGACGGCGCCGGCACCACGCCGATCGCCACGCTGACCGGCAACCCGCCGGACACCACGACCACGCTGTCGGGCCTCACGCCGTCGACCGCGCACTCGATCACCGTGAAGGCCCTCGACGCCGCCGGCAACGCCTCGCCGGCCAGCGCCGCCGCCGAGTTCACGACCCTGACCCCACCGCCCCCGCCGGACGTGACCGCGCCGACCGCGCCGGGCGCCCCGGTCGCGGGCGAGGTCACCGCGACCAGCGTGGCGCTCTCCTGGGCGGCGTCCACCGACGACCGGGGTGTGGTGTCGTACCGCGTGAGCGGCGGCCCGGCCCCGATCAGCGTCACGGCCACCAGCGCCACCGTCACCGGGCTGACCGCGCGCTCGCAGTACTCGTTCACCGTCGAGGCGCTCGACGCCGCCGGCAACGTCTCGCCCGTCTCCCCGGCGACCGTCGTCACCACCCCGGCCGCGCCGCTGGTCAACACCCGCAGCGGGGCCGGCATCCCGGGCTCGGCCGGCAAGACGCTGGTCCTCTACGACACCACCGGGCCGTACGGCTTCCTCGGCGAGCAGTACGCCATCGCCACCGCCAACCTCGCCTCGCACTTCGGCGAGTGGACGGCCCAGCCCGTCGTGGACTACGCCGCCGGCGAGCTGGCCGACTACCAGGCCGTCATCTACATGGGCTCCACGTACGACGAGCCGGTGCCGGCCGCCTTCCTCGACGACGTCACCGCCACCACCAAGCCGGTGATCTGGGCCTACGACAACATCTGGCAGCTCACCGCCCGCGACCCGAACTTCGCCGCGAACCGGGGCTTCACCTGGACGCAGTTCGACGTGTCGGCCGTGAACAAGGTGAACTACAAGGGCAAGAGCTTCACCCGCGACCCGCAGAACCTCGCCGGCATCATGGGCACGACGATCAGCGACGCCGGCAAGGCGACCGCGATCGGCGACGCCGTGCGCACCGACGGCTCGGCGCTGTCCTGGGGCGTGCGCTCGGGCAACTTCACCTACCTCGGCGAGATCCCCTACGCCTACATGAGCGCCGACGACCGGTACGTGGCCTTCGCCGGCCTGCTCGAGGAGACCCTGGCGCCGCAGACCGCCGAGCGCCACCGCGCGCTGGTGCGCATCGAGGACGTCGGGCCCGACGCCGACCCGGCCGAGCTCAACGCCATCACGACGTACCTGTCCAGCAAGAACGTCCCGTTCTCGGTGGCCGTCTACCCGGTCTACGTCGACGCCAAGGGCGCCTACAACAACGGGGTGCCGCAGACGTACACGCTGGCCGACCGGCCGCAGGTGGTGACCGCGCTCAAGAACATGCAGGCCCACGGCGGGACGCTGCTGATGCACGGGTACACCCACCAGTACGCGGCCAAGGACAACCCGTACAACGGCGTGAGCGCCGACGACTTCGAGTTCTACCAGGCCCACGTCGACCCGGCGACCGACAACGTCATCTACGACGGGCCGGTGACCGAGGACTCGCAGGCCTGGGCCCAGCAGCGCATCGACGCGAGCTTCGCCGCCTTCGCCAAGGCGGGCCTGGGCAGGCCGACGACCTTCGAGTTCCCGCACTACGCCGGCTCCGACCCGGACAACCGGGCGGTCGCGGCGACGTTCGCCACCCGCTACGACCGGGGCCTGTACCCGGTGGGCGCGCTGCGCGGCGGCACGCTGGACAACTCGCGGATCATCGGGCAGTTCTTCCCGTACCCGGTGCGCGACATCTACGGGGTGCTGACCTACCCGGAGAACCTCGGCAACATCGAGCTCGAGCCGTACAACAACCACCCGGCGCACCTGCCGGCCGACATCGTCGCCTCGGCCCAGCTGAACAGGGTGGTCAAGGACGGCGTGGCCAGCTTCTTCTTCCACCCGTACGTCGACGTGAGCTACCTGAGGACGACGGTAGAGGGCGTGCAGGGCGCGGGCTACACCTTCGTCGCCGCCTCATCCATGTAAGACCCGCGATATCCGCCGATGTCCGGCTCCGCACGCAGCGGAGCCGGACATCTTCGTGTGAAAAGTTGGCGCAGGCTGAAACGCACGAAAGGCCGACGCCCGTCTAGCCAGCGCGACGATTGGAGTCCCGACCGGTGAACACGAACGACGAGGCGGCGTTCCGGGAGTTCGTCACCGCGCAGATGGACCAGCTGCGCGGCCTGGCGTATCTCACCTGCGGCGACTGGCAGTTGGCCGAGGACGCGGTGTGCACGGTGCTGGCCAAGCTCTACGCCCGCTGGCGCCGGGTCGACCGGCCCGACTCCTACGCCCGCACGATGGTGGTGCGGGCCGCGGTGGACGAGGTGCGCCGGCCCTGGTGGCGGCGGGAGCGCACGGCCGGGAACACCCTGCCGGAGCCCCCGGTGCGGGACGGCACGCCGGCCGTGGTCGACCGGCTGACCGTGCTCGGCGCGCTGCAGGAGCTGCCGATCCAGCAGCGGGCCGTGCTGGTGCTGCGGTACCTCGAAGGGCGCACCGTGCAGGAGACCGCCGAGGCGCTGCGCTGCCCCGAGGGCACGGTCAAGACCAACACCGCGCGCGGGCTGGCGCGGCTGCGCGAGCGGCTCGACGTCGCCGAACCGTTGGACACCGTCGCGGGACGGGGACACATCGAGAGGGCGTCATGACGCAGAACATGCAGGAGCTGTTGCAACAGGCGCGAGCCGACGCCCTCACCGAGGCGCCGCCGATGCGCCGGGGCGTCGAAGACGTGGTGGCGGCCGGGCGCCGGGCGCGCGGGCAGCGGCGGCTGCTCAGCGTGGGCGCGGCGACCGCCACGCTGGTGGCCGTGGCGGCGGTCGCGCTGCCGCACGCGGTCGCCGGGCCGCC
>NZ_BAAARV010000047.1:12986-17020 GCF_039532525.1 Dactylosporangium salmoneum | reverse complement strand
AGGTCGATGCGTACGGGGGCGAGGGCGGCCCGATCGCTGCCGGTCGCGGCGTCGAGGAGCGCGAGGGCCTCGTCGTCGGCGAGCGGCACGATGCCGCTGCGGGAGAGCCGGGCCAGGTCACGCTCGTCGAGCCGCCCGGTGAGCCCGCTGGTGCGCGCCCACTGCCCCCACGCCAGCGAGTGCGCCGGCAGGCCGAGCGCCCGCCGGTGCGCCGCGAGCGTGTCGAGGAACGTGTTCGCCGCCGCATAGTTCCCCTGCCCCGGACTGCCGAACACCCCAGCAGCCGACGAGAACAACACGAACGCGGTCAGCTCGCCGGTCAGCTCATGCAGGTTCCACGCCGCATCCACCTTCGGCCGCAACACAGCGGCCAACCGCTCCGGCGTCAGCGACTCCACCACCCCGTCGTCGATCACACCGGCCGTATGGACCACCGCCCGGACCGACTCCGAGGCCAACAGCCGCTCAACCGCCGCCCGATCGGCGAGATCGCACGCGACGACCCGGGCCCCCAGCTCCGCGGCCAGTTCCTCGGCACCCGCCGCGTCCATGCCCGAACGGCTCACCAGCAGCAGGTCCCGCACCCCGTGCTCGCGCACGAGATGCCGGGCCACCAGGCCACCGAGCGTGCCGGTCCCACCCGTCACCAGAACCGTTCCATCGGTCGGCCAGACCGGCCCGGGCATCCGCAACACGATCTTCCCGACGTGTTTGGCCTGCCGCATGTACCGGAACGCCTCCCCCGCCCGCCGAATGTCGAACGCCGACACCGGCAGCGGCTCGAACGCCCCGACAATCTCGCCCAGCAGCTCCCCGATCCGGTCCGGCCCCGCCTCCAGCAGGTCGAAGGCCCGATACCCGGCCGGAGTGCCCGCGGTCCGGATGTCGGTCTTGCCCATCTCCAGGAACCGCCCACCCTCGGCCAGCAGACCGAACGACGCATCGACAAACTCACCCGCAAGCGAGTTCAGCACCACATCCATCGCCGGGAACCTCTCCGCGAACTCCAGATCCCGCGAGGACGCGATGTGGTCGTCGTCCAAACCCAGCCCCCGCAACGTGCCCCACTTCCCCGGGCTCGCCGTGGCGAAGACCTCCGCACCCCAATACCGGGCCAGCCGGATCGCGGCCATGCCCACACCGCCCGCGCCCGCGTGAATCAGCACCCGCTCACCGGCCTGCAGGTCACCGAGGTCGGCCAGCCCGTACCAGGCGGTCAGGTAACAGATGGGCACGGACGCCGCCCGCTCGAACGACCAGTCGTCCGGCACACGCACCAGCGTGCGGTGGTCCACCACGACGGTCGGCGCGAAGGCGTTGAAGACCAGGCCGGTCACCCGGTCGCCGACGGACAGCGCGGTGACGTCCGCCGCCGCCTCGGTCACGACGCCGGCCGCCTCGCTGCCCATGCCGATCTGGCCCGGCACCATGCCGAGGCCGACCAGCACGTCGCGGAAGTTCAGCCCCGCCGCCCGTACCGCCACCCGCACCTGCCCCGGCTCAAGCGGCGCCGCCGACTCCGGCGCCGGGACCAGCGCGAGGTCCTCGAGGGTGCCACCGCCACGAGTGTCGAGCCGCCACGGTCCCTCGGCCGGCGGGATCAGGCCGCGGGCGGGCGCCAGCCGCGGGACGAGGACCTGCCCCTGCCGGATCGCCATCTGCGGTTCGCCGGAGGACACCGCCCGCCGGACCATCTCCGGGGTCGCGCTGTCGTCGGCGTCGAGCAGCACGAGCCGGCCCGGCTGCTCCGCCTGGGCCGACTTCACCAGCCCCCAGACCGTCGACGCGGCGAGCCCGGGCGCGTCCTCGTCGCCGACCGCCACCGCCGAGCGGGTGACCAGCGCCAGCCGGGCCGATGCCGGGCGCTCCTCCCCCAGCCATTGCCGCACCAGGCCCAGAGCCTCGGTCACGACGCGGTGCGCGGCCGCGGGCACGTCCGCGCCGGGGTCCCCGACCTCGACGATGGTCACGTCGCTCACCCGGTCCGCCGTGGGCTCGGACGGCGCGGACCAGGCCAGCTCGTAGAGCGGGCTTGCGGGCCGCAGCCGCGCCAGCGACACCGGCCGCAGCACAAGGCCGCCCACCCTGGCCACGAACCGGCCGGTGGCGTCGGCGGCCGTGACCGCGTACGTGTCCGCGCCGCAGGGCGAGACCCGCACCCGCAGCGCCGTGGCGCCGACCGCGGCCAGCTCGACCCCGCGCCACTCGAACGGCAGCCGGGTCTGCTCCCGCAGCCGGTCCAGGCCCGCCAGCCCGACGACGTGCACGGCCGCGTCGAGCAGCGCCGGGTGCAGACCGAACTCCTCCGCGTCCCCGGGCAGCGCGACGTCGGCGTAGAGCTCGCCGCCGTCGCGCCAGGCGGCCCGCAGCCCCTGGAACGTCGGGCCGTAGGCGTACCCGGCGGCGGCCAGGGCGGGATAGAACCCGTCCAGCGCCAACGGTTCCGCCCCGGCCGGCGGCCACGCGGCGAGATCCTCGCGGGCGTCGCCGGACGGCTCGGCGGCGAGGGTGCCGCTCGCGTGCGCGGTCCACTCCGCGTCGTCGCCCGGTCGCGAGTGGACGGTCACCGCCCGCCGCCCACCTGCATCGGGTTCAGAAACCCAAACCTGCACCTGTACGGCGGAATCCCCGTCAAGCACCAACGGCGCCTGAATCGTCAGCTCCTCCACGACCGGGCACCCACACTCCCGACCCGCCCGCAACGCCAACTCCACAAACGCCGTACCCGGCAACAACACCGTCCCCGCCACCGCGTGATCGGCCAGCCACGGCTGCGCACCCAGCGAAACCCGCCCCGCCAACAGGTACGCGTCCGCCTGCGCCAGCCGAACCGCCGCGCCCAGCAGCGGATGCCCGGCGGCCTGCAGCCCGGCCGCGGCAACGTCGGCCGCCCCCGGCTCCGCGCTCAGCCAGAACCGCTCATGCTGGAACGGGTACGTCGGCAGCTCAACCCGCCGTCCGCCGCCGAGCCCGAAGTCGACCCCGATCCCCTGCGCCCACGCCTCCCCCAGCGAGGCAACCAGCCGCCGCAACCCACCGTCATCCCGCCGCAGAGTCCCCACCCCGAGCGCCAGCACCGGATGCGCACTGCACTCGACGAACCCGTCAAGCCCAAGCCCCCGCGCGGTATTCACCGCATCGTCAAACCGCACCGGCTGCCGAAGATTCGTGTACCAATATGTCCCATCCAACTGCGACATATCCATCACCCCGCCCGTCACGGCGGATATGAACGGAACCCGCCCAGATATCGGGCTCAGGCCTTCGAGATCGGCCAAGATCTGGTCGCGCAACTCCTCCACATGCGGCGTATGCGACGCATAGTCGACGGAGATCCGACGCACCCGGACGTCCTCACCGCAGGAAGCCACGAACTCGTCCAACGCCTCAACCGGACCAGCCACCACCGTCGCCGACGGACCGTTCATCGCCGCGATAGAGAGCCGGCCGTCGATCAGCTCACGCACCCGATCCACCGGCGCCGCAACCGACACCATCCCACCGCGACCCGCAATCGCCCGCAACGCCCTCGACCGCAACACCACAACCCGCGCACCATCCACAATGGACAACCCACCGGCAACCACAGCCGCGGCGATCTCACCCTGCGAATGACCAATCACGGCTGCGGGGGTTACTCCGTAGGACTCCCATACCGCAGCAAGCGACACCATGACCGCCCACAACACCGGCTGCACCACATCGACCCGCTCCAGCAACTCCGGATCGGTCAACGCATCCCGCAACGACCAGTCCACCAACGGAGCCAAAGCCCGCTCACACTCAGCGAACACCGGCGACGAAGCCAGCAGCTCGGTCGCCATGCCCACCCACTGCGAGCCCTGACCCGGGAAGACAAACACCGCTCGCCGCGGCTCACCGGCGAACCCTTCGAGCACGTTCGCCGCCGGATCGCCCGCGGCCAGCGCCGCCAGGCCGGACAGCGCCTCCGCACGGTCCGCGGCCACGACCACCGCCCGGTGCTCCAGAGCGGCCCGGCCCGAGGCCAACGAGAACGCCACGTCGGGCAGCCC
>NZ_BAAARV010000047.1:0-12907 GCF_039532525.1 Dactylosporangium salmoneum | reverse complement strand
CAGCGGCACCGGCCCGGAAGACGAAGACGGCGCACGGTCGGCGGCGGGGACCGACTCCAGGATCACGTGGGCATTGGTGCCGCTCGCGCCGAAGGCGGAGACGCCGGCCCGCAGCGGTCGGCCGTCCGCCTCCCAGACGCGCGGGGAGGTCAGCAGCTCGACGGCGCCCGAGGCCCAGTCCACGTGCGACGTCGGCGCGCTCACGTGCAGCGTCCGCGGCAGCTCACCGTGGCGCATCGCCTCGACCATCTTGATGACCCCGGCAACGCCGGCCGCGGCCTGGGTGTGGCCGAGGTTCGACTTCACCGAGCCGAGCCACAGCGGGCGGTCGCGGTCCCGGCCGTAGGCGGCCAGCAGGGCCTGCGCCTCGATCGGGTCGCCCAGGGCCGTGCCGGTGCCGTGCGCCTCGACGGCGTCGACGTCGGACGGGCGCAGGCCCGCGCTCGACAGGGCCTGGCGGATCACCCGCTGCTGGGACGGGCCGCTGGGGGCGGTCAGGCCGTTGGAGGCGCCGTCGGAGTTGACCGCCGAGCCGCGCACGACGGCGAGGATCGGGTGGCCGTGGCGGCGGGCGTCGCTGAGCCGCTCCAGCAGCAGCACGCCGACGCCTTCGGACCAGGCGGTGCCGTCCGCGCCCTGGGAGAACGCCTTGACCCGCGCGTCCGGCGCGAGGCCGCGCTGGCGGCTGAACTCGGTGAAGATGCCCGGGCCGGACATCACCGTCACGCCGCCGGCCAGGGCCAGGGCGCACTCGCCGGCCCGCAGCGCCTGCGCGGCCAGGTGGAGGGCGACGAGCGACGAGGAGCAGGCGGTGTCGACGGTCAGGGTGGGGCCCTCGAACCCGAAGGCGTAGGCGATGCGGCCGGAGACCACGCTGGTGGACGTACCGCTGAGGAAATGTCCTTCGACCTTGTCGGCGGGGGCCTGTCCGGCGTAGTCCTGGTGGATGGCGCCGGCGAAGACCCCGGTCCGGCTGCCCTTCAGGCCGGCCGGGTCGATCCCGGCCCGCTCGAAGGCCTCCCACGACGCCTCCAGCAGCAGCCGCTGCTGCGGGTCCATGGCGAGCGCCTCACGGGGCGAGATGCCGAAGAACGCGGCGTCGAAGCCGGCGGCGTCGTCGAGGAACCCGCCCTCGCGCACGTAGCTGCGGCCGAAGCGGGCCGGGTCGGGGTCGTAGAGGTCCTGCGGCCAGCCGCGGTCGCCGGGGAACGGCCCGATCACGTCGCGGCCGTCGCGGACCAGGGCCCACAGGTCCTCCGGGCCGCGAACCCCGCCGGGGAAGCGGCACGCGGTGGCGACGATGACGATCGGCTCGCCGGTCGCCACGGCCACGGTGGCCTCGGCGGCCGCCGCGGGCGCGCCCAGGAGCTCGCCCGCGAGGTGGCGGGCCAGCGCGGCCGGCGTGGGGTGGTCGAAGACGAGGGTGGTCGGCAGGCGCAGGCCGGTCGCGGCGGCGAGCCGGTTGCGCAGCTCGACGGCGGTGAGGGAGTCGAGGCCGAGGGCCCGGAACGCCTGGTCGGGGCCGATGCTGTCGGAGCCGGCATGGCCGAGCACCTCCGCGACGCGGGCCCGCACCAGGTCGAGCAGGACGGCGTCGCGCTGCTCGGGCGGGAGGCCGCCGAGCCGGGCGGCCAGGCCGGACGCGGCGGTGCCGGACTCGGCCGCGCGGCGGGCGGGCGCGCGCACGAGGCCGCGCAGGATGGGCGGCAGGGTGCCGTCGGCGGCCCTGCGGCGCAGCACCGCGCGGTCCCAGCGCAGCGGCAGCTGGACCGGCTCGCCGGCGGCGAGGGCCGCGTCGAAGAGGGCAAGCCCCTGCTCAACGGGGAGCGGGGCGGCGCCGTAGCGGGCGATCCAGGCGAGGCGGCCGGCGTCGAGGTGGCCGGCCATGTCGCCGGTCCGGTCCCAGTAGCCCCAGGCGAGGGAGAGCGCGGGCAGCCCGTCGGCCCGGCGGCGCTGGGCGAGGGCGTCCAGGACCATGCTGGCGGCGGCGTAGTTGCCCTGGCCCGCGTTGCCGAGGGTACCGGCGCCGGAGGAGAAGAGGATGAACGCGTCGAGGCCGAGGCCGCGCGTCAGGTCGTGGAGGTTGAGGGCGGCTTCGGCCTTTGGTCGCAGTACCGTCGCCAGCTGATCGGCGGTGAGGGACTCGGCGGTGCCGTCGGCGAGGACCCCGGCCGCGTGGACGACGGCCGAGATGCGGCGGCGGGCGGTCAGCTCGGCGAGCAGGGCGGCAAGAGCCTCACGGTCGGCGGCGTCGCAGCGGGCCACGACGACGTCGGCGCCGAGGCCGGTCAGCTCGGCGGCCAGCTCCGACGCGCCCGGGGCGTCCTGCCCGCGCCGGCTCACGAGGGCCAGGTGCCGCACGCCGTGGCGGGCGACGAGGTGCCGGGCGAGCAGGCCGCCCAGGGCGCCGGTGCCGCCGGTGATGAGGACGGTCCCGTCGCCGCCGAGGGTGACCGGGGACGGCGCCGCGCCCGTCAGGCGGGCCAGCCGGGGCACCCGCAGCGTTCCGGCGCACACGGCCACCTGCGGTTCCCCGCACGCGATGGCGCGCGCGAGGGCGGCCTCGTCGTGCTCGTCGACGTCGACGAGCACGAACCGGTCCGGGTGCTCGGACTGGACGGACCGCATCAGGCCCCAGACGGCGGCCGGGCCCAGCGCGGGCTCGTCCGTCGTCGCGCCCTCGGTCACCACGACCAGGCGCCGGCCCGCGTTGCGCTCGTCGGCGAGCCACGCCTGCGCGGCGGCGAGCACCTCGGCGGTCACCGCGAGCGGTTCGCCGTCGGCGACGCGCAGCACCGTCGCGTCGGCACCCGCGCCGGCGACGAGGCCGGCGTCGACCCACTCCACGCGGTACAGCGCCGCGTCGCCGGTCGCGCCCCGCACGTGGTCGGCGGTGGCGTCGCGCAGCCGCAGCGAGCCGGCGGTGAGGACGGGGCGGCCGGTCGGGTCGGTGGCGGTCAGCGCGTACTCGTCCGGGCCGAGCGGCGCGAGCCGGACCCGCAGCTCGGTGGCGCCGGCGGCGTGCAGTTCCACGTCGCCCCACGCGAAGGGCAGCCGCAGCCGGTCGTCGCCGCCGGCCAGCCGGATCGGGTGCAGGGCGGCGTCGAGCAGGGCCGGGTGCAGGCCGAACGCGTCCGGGTCCCCGGACAGCGCGACGTCGGCGTAGAGGTCGTCGCCGAGGCGCCAGGCGGCGCGCAGGCCCTGGAAGGTGGGGCCGTAGCCGTACCCGGCCTCGGCCGCGGCCCGGTAGAAGCCGTCGAGGTCGACCGGCTCCGCGCCGGGCGGCGGCCACGCGACGGTCCGGTGTTCCGCGACCGGCCCGGGGGCGCCCAGCTGGCCGGTGGCGTGGCAGGTCCAGGGCGCGTCGGGGTCGGGGCGGCCGTAGACGCTGACCGGGCGCAGCCCGACCGGGTCGGCGGCGCCCACGACGAGCTGCAGCTGCACGGCGCCGTCGGCCGGCAGTGCGAGCGGGGCCTGCAGGACCAGCTCGACGAGGCGCCCGCAGCCGACCTCGTCGCCGGCCCGGACGGCCAGCTCAACGAACGCGGCCCCGGGCAGCAGGACGGTGCCGGACGCGGCGTGCTCGGCCAGCCAGGGCTGGGCGCGGGCCGACAGCCGGCCGGTGAGCAGCAGCTCGCCGCCGGCGGTCTGCACGGCCGCGCCGAGCAGCGGGTGGCCGACCGCGCCGAGGCCCGCGGCGGCGACGTCGACGCCGGTCGCGGTGGCCGCCGCGAGCCAGTAGCGCTCGCGCTGGAAGGCGTAGGTCGGCAGGTCGGTGCGGGCGGCGCCGGACCCCGCGAAGGCGGCGGCCCAGTCGACGGCGAGCCCCCGGACGTGGGCCTCGGCCGCGGAGGCGAGGAAGCGGGCCGGGCCGCCCTGGTCGCGGCGCAGCGAGCCGACGGCGGCGATCTCGGTGCCCGCGGCGTCGGCGGTCTCCTGCACGCTCATGACGAGCACGGGGTGGGCGCTGGACTCGACGAAGAGCCGGTGCCCGGCGGCCAGCAGGGCCCGGACGGCGGCGTCGAGGCGGACGGGCTCGCGGCAGTTGTCGAACCAGTACCGGGCGTCGAGGGCGGCGGTGTCGAGCGGCCCGCCGGTGACCGTGGAGTAGAACGGGATCTCGCCGGTGCGGGGCGCGACCGGCGCGAGCAGCTCCAGCAGGCGCTCGCGCAGCGGGTCGACCTGGGCGCTGTGGGAGGCCACGGTGGCCGGCACGACGCGGGCCCGGTGGCCGTCCTCGGTGCACTCGGCGACGAACCGGGCGACGGTGTCGGCGTCGCCGGCGACGTTGAGCGCGGTCGGCCCGTTGACGCCGGCCAGGGTGAGCCGGCCGTTCCAGCGGGCCAGCCGCTCGTCCAGCTGCTCGCGGGGCATGCTCACGGCGGCGAGGGCCCCGCGGCCGACGAGTTCCTCGGCGAAGAGCCGGCTGCGCAGGACGACGACGCGGAGGGCGTCGGGCAGCGAGAGGGCGCCGGCGACGTACGCGGCGGCGATCTCGCCCTGCGAGGTGCCGACGACGGCGTCGGGCCGCACGCCGAGCGCCCGCCACTGGGCGGCTAGGGCGACCATCACGGCGAAGAGGACCGGCTGGAGGACCTCGATGCGCTCCATCGAGGGCGCACCGTCGGCCCCGCGCAGGACGTCGGCGACGGACCAGTCGACGAACTCGGCCAGGGCGGCGTCGCAGGCGGCGATCTCGGCCCCGAAGGCCGCGAAGGCCCCGAAGGCCCCGGGGGCCGCGTCGGCCGCGTCGGCCGCGTCGGCTTCCGCGGCGGCGAGCAGCTCGACCGCCATGCCGGCCCACTGGGCGCCCTGCCCGGGGAAGACGAAGACCACCTTGCCCTTGACGTCGGCCACCCCGGCGAAGACCCGCTCGCCGGCCTCCCCGGCGGCGATGGTCGCCAGCGCCGCGGCGGCCTCGTCCGGCCGGGCGATCGCCACCGCGCGGTGTTCGAGGGGCTCGCGGGTGGCGGCCAGCGAGTACGCGACGTCCGGCGACTCCCCGTCGAGCCGCCCGGCCTGGGCACGCAGGGCCGCGGCCGACCGCGCGGAGAGGACCCACGGCAGCACGGCGTCGCCCACTGCCCGGCTGTCCACAATGGACGGAGAGCCCTCCTCCAGGATGACGTGGGCGTTGGTACCGCTGATGCCGAACGACGACACACCGGCCCGTCGGGGCCGGCCGTCCGCCGCCTCCCACGGCCGCGCCTCGGCGAGCAGCGAGACGGCCCCGGCGGACCAGTCGACGTGCGGCGAAGGCGCGTCGATGTGCAGCGAGCGGGGCAGCACGCCGTGCCGCATCGCCTGCACCATCTTGATGACCCCGGCGACCCCGGCGGCGGCCTGCGTGTGGCCGATGTTCGACTTGACGGAGCCGAGCCACAGCGTGCGCTCGGCGGCACGGCCGTAGGTGGCCAGCAGGGCCTGCGCCTCGATCGGGTCGCCGAGCCGGGTGCCGGTGCCGTGCCCCTCGACGGCGTCGACCTCGGCCGGGCCGAGGCGGGCGTCGGCCAGCGCGGCGCGGATGACCCGCTGCTGGGACGGGCCGTTGGGGGCGGTCAGGCCGTTGGAGGCGCCGTCCTGGTTCACCGCGGAGCCGCGGACCACGGCGAGGACCGGGTGGCCGAGCCGCCGGGCGTCGGACAGCCGCTCGACGAGCAGCATGCCGGCGCCCTCGGCGAAGCCGCTGCCGTCGGCGGCGGCCGCGTAGGACTTGCAGCGGCTGTCGGCGGCCATCACCCGCTGGCGGCTGAACTCGACGAACTCGATCGGGATCGGCATCACGGTGACGCCGCCGGCCAGCGCGAGGGAGCACTCCCCGTTGCGCAGCGCGCGCACGGCCAGGTGCAGCGCGACGAGCGAGGAGGAGCAGGCGGTGTCGACGGTGACGGCCGGGCCCTCCAGGCCGAAGGTGTAGGAGATGCGGCCGGAGATGACGCTGCCGACGTTGCCGGTCAGCGAATGGCCCTCGACGCCCTCCTGGGCCTGCTGCATGCCGACGAGGTAGCCGAGGTTGCCGCAGCCGACGAAGACGCCGGTGGCGCTGCCGCGCAGGGCGCCGATCGGGACGCCGGCCCGCTCGATCGCCTCCCACGCCGTCTCCAGCATGAGCCGCTGCTGGGGGTCCATCGCGAGGGCCTCGCGGGGCGAGATGCCGAACGCGCCGGGGTCGAACAGGTCGGCGTCGTGCAGGAAGCCGCCCTCGCGGGTGTAGGACTTGCCTGGGCGGTCGGGGTCCGGGTCGTACAGGCCGTCGACGTCCCAGCCGCGGTTGACCGGGAACGGCGTGATGGCGTCGACCTCGTCGACCAGCAGCCGCCAGAGCTCCTCGGGCGAGGTCACCCCGCCGGGGAAGCGGCAGGCCATGCCGACGATCGCGATCGGCTCGTGACGGGCGTCCTCGGCCTCGCGCAGCTGCTTGCGCGCCTCGTGCAGGTCGCCGGCGACCCGCTTGAGGTAGTCGACCAGCTTGCTCTCGTCCGCCATGCGCTTGTCACTCCTCGGGCGCTTCTTGTCGCTGCTGGGGGGCGGGTTCAGGAAATGCCGAGCTCGGTGTCGATGAAGCTGAGGACCTCGTCCGCGGACAGGTCGCGCAGCCGGTCGGCCGCCGCGACGCCCGCCTCGACCGGGGTTCGTACCTTGGCCAGCAGTACTTCGAGCCGGCTCACCAGCACGCCCTGCCGGGCCGGGTCCGGCGGCGCGGCCAGCAGGAGCGACTCCAGCCGGTCCAGCTCGCCGAGCAGGGCCGCGCCGGGGGCCGCCGCGTCGTCGCCGACGAGCGCGGTCCGCACGTGGGCGGCCAGGTCCACCGGCGTCGGGTAGTCGAAGATCAGCGTCGGGGTGAGCCGGACGCCCGCCGCGTCGTTGAGGCGGTTGCGAAGCTCCACGGCGGTGAGCGAGTCGAAGCCGAGCTCCTTGAAGCTGCGCTGGGCGTCGACCGCGTCCGCGCGGCCGTGCCCGAGCACGCCCGCGGTGTGGGCGCGCACCAGCTCCAGCACCGCGTCGGCCCGCTCGGCCGGCGCCATCCGGGCCAGGCGCTCGGCGAGCGAGGTGCCGGCCGGCTCGGCCGCCGCCCTGCGGGCCGCCGGGGGGACGAGCCCGCGCAGGACCGCAGGCAGGTCGCCGCCGCGCCGGCGCAGCCCCGCCAGGTCGCGCCGGGCCGGGACCGGCGCCGGCGCGAGCCCACCGGCCGCGGCGTCGAGCAGTTCGAGTCCCTGCTCGTCGCCGACGGGCAGCAGGCCGCCGCGGGACAGCCGGGCCAGGTCGCGCTCGGCGAGCCGCCCGGTCAGCCCGCTGGTGCGGGCCCACTGTCCCCAGGCCAGCGAGTGCGCGGGCAGGCCGAGGGCCCGTCGGTGCGCGGCGAGGGCGTCGAGGAACGCGTTGGCCGCCGCGTAGTTGCCCTGCCCGGCGGTGCCGAGCACCCCGGCGGCCGAGGAGAACATCACGAACGCCGTCAGGTCGCGGTCGCGGGTCAGCTCGTGCAGGTGCCAGGCCGCGTCCGCCTTGGGGCGCAGGACCGAGTCGAGCTTCTGGGGGGTCAGCGACGCGATGACGCCGTCGTCGGTGACCCCGGCCGCGTGGACCACCGCCCGGATCGGCTCCGCGGCGAGCAACCGCTCGACGGCCTCCCGATCGGCGAGATCACACGCGACGACCCGGGCACCCAGCTCCGAGGCGAGCTCCTCGGCACCCGGCGCGTGCATACCCGAGCGGCTGACCAGCAGCAGGTCCCGCACGCGGTGCTCGGCCACGAGGTGCCGGGCGACCAGGGCGCCGAGGGTGCCGGTGCCGCCGGTCACCAGGACCGTGCCGTCGGTGGGCCACGTCGGGCCGGGCGCGCGCAGCACCAGCTTTCCGGTGTGGCGGGCCTGGCTCATCCAGCGGAACGCCTCCGGCGCCCGGCGGATGTCGAACGCGGTCACCGGCAGCGGCCCGAACGACGCCACGATCTCGGCCAGCATCTCGCCGATCCGGTCGGGTCCCGCGTCGAGCATGTCGAAGGCCCGGTACCCCGGCTCGGCGTCGGTGCGGACGTCGGTCTTGCCCATCTCCAGGAACCGCCCGCCCTCGGCGAGCAGGCCCAGCGAGGCGTCGACGAACTCGCCGGCGAGGGAGTTCAGGACCACGTCCACGGGCGGGAACTTCGCCGCGAACGCCAGGTCGCGCGAGGAGGCGATGTGCTCGTCGTCCAGCCCCAGCTCGCGCAGCGTGTCCCACTTGGCCCGGCTCGCGGTGGCGAAGACCTCGGCGCCGCGGTGCCGGGCCAGCCGCAGCGCGGCCATGCCCACCCCGCCGGTCCCGGCGTGCACGAGCAGCCGCTCCCCCGCGCGCAGCCCGCCGAGGTCGAACAGGCCGTACCAGGCGGTCAGATAGCAGACCGGCATCCCGGCCGCCTGCTCGAACGACCAGCCGTCCGGCATCGGCACAAGCGTGCGGGCGTCGGCGACGCCGCGGGAGGCGAACGCGTGCGGGACGAGGCCCATCACGCGGTCGCCCGGCGCGAGGTGGGTCACGCCCGGCCCGACCTCGGTCACGACGCCGGCCGCCTCGCTGCCCAGCCACGCCTCGCCCGGATACATGCCGAGCGCGATGAGGACATCCCTGAAGTTCAGGCCCGCCGCGCGTACGTCCACCCGCACCCGCCCGGCCCCCAGCGCCGCGTCGGCCTCGGGCGCGGGCACGAGCCCCAGCCCGTCCAGCGACCCGTCGGCGGCCCGGTCCAGCCGCCAGGCCCCCGGCCCGGGCGGCGGGACGAGCGTGTCGCCGGCGCCGGCCCGCACGAGCCGGGGCACGCTGACGACCCCGCCGCGCACGGCCAGCTGCGGCTCGCCCAGCGCCAGGGCCTCGAGCGCGGCCGGCATCGACTCCGGCCCGTCGACGTCGAGCAGGACGAACCGGTCCGGGTGCTCGGCCTGGGCGGAGCGGACCAGCCCCCACACCGGCGCGAGGGCGGGATCCGCCTCGGCGTTGCGGGTGACGACGACCAGCCGCTTCGCGTCGTCGGCCGGCCACTCCTGCAGTGCCCGCAGCACCAGGGCGAGGTTGCTCCGCGCGGTGCCGTCCTCCGGCACGTTGAGCAGGGTGAACTCGGGCGCCCGGCCGTCCGCCCGCCCGGCCGGGGGCAGCCAGGCCAGCTCGAACAGCGCGTCCGGGGCGCCGCCGCGGGGTCGTTCGGCCGCGAACGGTCGCAGGGCGAGGGAGTCCACGGTCGCCACCACGCGCCCGGTGCCGTCGGCGACGGTGAGCGAGACGGCGTCGGGGCCCGCGGCGACGGCCCGCACGCGAAGGACGGTGGCGCCCGCCGCGCGCAGCGACACCCCGGTCCAGGCGAAGGGCAGCCGCACGGGACCGTCGTCCGCGCCGGGCAGCAGGTGCGTGGCGTGCAGGGCGGCGTCGAGCAACGCCGGGTGCACGCCGTAGTGGGCGGCGTCGGAGCGCAGTTCCTCCGGCAGCGCCACCTCGGCGTAGACGGCGTCGTCGCGCCGCCAGGCGGCCCGCAGGCCCTGGAACGCCGGGCCGTACTCGTATCCGGCCGCGGCCAGCCCCGGGTAGAAGTCGCCGACGGGCACCGACTCGGCCCCGGCGGGCGGCCACGCGATGAGGTCGGCCGCCGCGGTCGCCTCGTCCGGGCCGAGCAGGCCGCCGGCGTGACGCACCCAGGCGCCGTCCTCCGGCCGCGAGTGCACGGTCAGCTCCCGCCGCCCGGCCGCGTCGGCTTCGCCGATTCGGACCTGCAGCTGTACCGCACCAGAGCCGCCCAACGCCAGCGGCGCCTCAAGCGTCAGCTCCTCCAGCCGGCCCGCCCCGGCCTCGGCACCGGCCCGCAGCGCGAGGTCCACGAACCCGGCCCCCGGGTACAGCACCGACCCGAGCACCGCGTGGTCGGCCAGCCAGCCGGTCGCCCCGGCCGGGAGCCGCGCGGTGAACACCAACTCGTCCGACCCGGCCAGCCCGACCTTCGTCAGCTCCGCCGAGTTGTGCCCGGCCGCCAGCCAGTACCGCTCCCGCTGAAACGCGTACGTAGGCAGGTCCACCGGCCGCCCCTCGCCAAGCGGCCACTCCACGCCAACCCCGCGGGTCCAAAGCCGCGCGGCAGCCTCAATCACCCCGAGCGGCTCCGCAATCCCCTTACGAACCACAGGAATGCAGTCCTCAACCACCGGTGTCAGCACGGGGGTGGGGCTCACTTCCAGGAACGTGACCGCCCCCATCGCCGCCACACTCTCGGCAAACCGCACCGTCTCCCGCACATGCCGCACCCAATACCCGGCAGAAGTCCATTCCTCTGACGCCACCGGAATCACCGGCTGCGAAAACGTCAGCTTCGAAACCACCTCGGCGAACGCAGGCAGCATCGGCTCCATCAACACCGAATGGAACGCATGCGAAACCCGCAACCTCCGAGTCCGCACACCCAACTGCGCCACCACCCGATCCACCGCATCAGCAGACCCCGACAGCACCACAGCCTCAGGACCATTCACCGCCGCCAGATCCACGCCGCCGACCAGCAACGGCGCAACCACTTCCTCCGAAGCGGCAACCGCAACCATGACCCCACCGGGCGGCAGCGCGGCCATCAACCGACCCCGCGCCGAGACCAGAGCGCATGCGTCCTTCAGCGACAGAATCCCCGCGACATGGGCAGCCGCGATCTCACCGATCGAATGCCCGCCCACGACATCCGGGCGAACACCCCACGACTCCAGAAGCCGGAACATGGCCACTTCAAAGGCGAAAATGCCGCACTGCGCATAGAAGGTATTCGCCAACCTGTCCTCGTCGCCGCCGAACACCACCTCCGACAACGACGGATCCAGCTCCGCACACACCTCCGACCACGCCTGCGCGAACACCGGGAACGCCTCAAGCAACTCCCGACCCATACCGAGCCGCTGGGCGCCCTGGCCGCCGAACACGAAACCCAGACGACCTGACCGGACCGTGTCCTTGATCGTGACGCCGTCCAGAATCACGGCCCGGTGCTCCAACGCCGCCCGACCCTTCGCCAGCGTCCAGGCCACGTCAGCCACTGGCATAACTCCCTCAAGGCGGCCGACCTGCGCGGCCAACGCCCGCTCCGTACGAGCCGAGACCAGCAGCGGCACGACCGGCAGCACCTGCACGGAGACCGGCGCATCCCAGACCGGCGCCTGCTCCAGGATCACGTGGGCGTTCGTGCCGGAGATGCCGAACGAGGACACCGCGGCACGGCGCGGGCGGTCGGCCGAGGACCACAGGCGCGCCTCGGTCAGCAGGCGCACCGCCCCGGCGGACCAGTCCACGTGCGACGACGGGGCGTCGACGTGCAGGGTGCGCGGCAGGACGCCGTGCCGCATCGCCTCGATCATCTTGATGACCCCGGCGACGCCGGCGGCGGCCTGGGTGTGGCCGAGGTTCGACTTGACCGAGCCGAGCCAGAGCGGCCGGTCCGCAGGGCGGCCCTGCCCGTACGTGGCCAGCAGCGCCTGGGCCTCGATCGGGTCGCCGAGGGTGGTACCGGTGCCGTGGGCCTCGACCGCGTCCACGTCGGACTCGGCGAGCCCGGCCGCGGCCAGCGCGGTGCGGATCACGCGCTGCTGCGACGGCCCGTTGGGCGCGGTGAGGCCGTTGCTGGCGCCGTCGGAGTTCACGGCCGAGCCCCGCACCACGGCCAGGACCCGGCGGCCGTTGCGCCGGGCGTCGGAGAGGCGCTCCAGCAGCAACAGGCCGACGCCCTCGGACCAGCCGGTGCCGTCGGCCCCGTCGGCGAAGGACTTGCAGCGCCCGTCCGGCGCCAGCCCGCGCTGCCGGCTGAACTCGACGAAGACCTTCGGCGTGTGCATGACGGTCACGCCGCCGGCGATGGCCAGGGCACACTCGCCGTGCCGCAGCGCCTGGGCGGCGAGGTGCAGGGCGACCAGCGACGAGGAGCACGCGGTGTCGACGGTGACCGCTGGGCCTTCGAGCCCGAACACGTACGCGACGCGCCCGGAGGCGACGCTGCCCTGCGTGCCGGTGAGCGTGTACCCCTCCGTGCCCTCGGGCACGTCCACCGCCCCGACGGCGTAGTCGTGGTGCATGAGCCCGGCGAACACGCCGGTGTGGGAGCCGCGCAGCGACTGGGGGTCGATGCCGGCCCGCTCGAAGAGCTCCCACGACGTCTCCAGCAGCAACCGCTGCTGCGGGTCCATGGCGAGCGCCTCGCGGGGCGAGACCCCGAACAGCGCGCTGTCGAACTGGAGGGCGTCGGCGAGGAAGCCGCCCTCGCGGGCGTACCAGGTGCCGGGGTGCGCGGGGTCGGGGTGGTAGCCGCCGGTCACGTCCCAGCCCCGGTCCTGCGGGAAGGGGCCCATCGCGTCGGCACCCGCCTCGACCAGCCGCCACAGCGCCTCGGGCGAGTCGACGCCGCCCGGGTAGCGGCAGGCGGTGCCGACCACCACGATCGGGTCGTCGTCGACGGCGGCCGCGCGCACCCTGGTCGGGGCGGCCGCGGCCGGGCCCGCCGGGTCGAGGACGAGCGTCAGGATGCGTCCGGCCAGCGCGGCCGGGGTCGGGTAGTCGAAGACCATGGTGGCGGGCAGCCGCAGCCCGGTCGCGGCGCCGAGCCGGTTGCGCAGCTCGACCGCGGTCAGTGAGTCGAAGCCGGCCTCGCGGAAGGTGGCCGTCGCGTCGACCGTCTCCGGGCCGGCGTGGCCGAGCACGACGGCCGCGTGGGTGCGGACCAGGTCGCGGAGGAAGCCGTCGCGCTCCCGTTCCGGCAGCGCGGCCAGCCGGGCCGCCAGGTCGCGGCCGGCCGGGCTTGCCCTGGCCGCCCGCCGTGCCGGCGCCCGCGGCCCGGCGCTGGGCACCGGGGCGGCCGCCTCGCTCGCCGCAGCCGCCTGGTGGCTCGCGGCGCAGCTGCTGTTCCCGCCGGTGCCGGCCGGCA
>NZ_BAAARV010000046.1:291687-364242 GCF_039532525.1 Dactylosporangium salmoneum | reverse complement strand
TGTCTCGTCGGCGCCCTCGGGCTGCCCGGCGCCTGGTTCCTGCTGCCCGACGGCATCTTCTACGCAACGCTGTTCGCCATCGGCACCTTCGCCGTGCGGGAGCGCACGCACGGTACTTCCGCGACGATCGAGCAGCCGGTGGCCAGCCCAGCGAGGTAATCCTTTTCGCCCCCAGGCGGTCGCACCCTGTTCGCGCCGACATCGAAAGGCCCGCCCTCCTCGCTGGCGTTGAAATGAGGGATTCGCGCTACGCGTCTGCCTACCTGAGCCTGCGTGTTACCCGGTAGTCGAGCGGGATCAGCCAGGCGGTGTGGCAAGGCAGGCCGGCGAGGAGCCACCACGCCGCGACCGGTCGGTGTCGGTCCAGGATCGCACGATCCAGTACGGGCGGAACGTGAGCAACCCGGCCACCCCCACCCGCCTCGCCATCGTCACGGACCACATGCCTGGGCGAATTCGGTGGCGTTCAGCCTGGACGGCAAGACCATGGCCACCGCCATCGGCGACGTCATCATCTGGCGGCTTACTGCCACCTGCCACGCGGGAACGGCCTCGCCGTCCCACGCACGAGGGACCGTTGTCGCTCGTGCGCCGGACAACGGACGCAGCACCGTGGACGACACAGCCGACCGAAGGAAGGCCGGCATCGACGAAGGGAAGACCATGACCACCATCTCCGCCGAACCCACGACCGCGTCTGCGGCGACCGTCCGTCCGTCCAGCGCCTGGCCGCTACGCGACATGGCCGCCGGGGTCCTCGGCGGCGTTGCCTATGACCCGCTCATCGAGGAGCGGGTTATGCGCCGCCCGCACCGGCGCGGCGAGGGCCTGGACACGCTGTCGGAGCGAGAGCGGGAGATCCTGGCGCTGATGGCCGAGGGACTGTCCAACGCGGCCGTCTCCGAGCAGCTGCACCTCGCCGAGCGCACCGTCGAGGCCCACATCCGCAGCATCTTCCTCAAACTCGGCCTGCCCGCCCAGCCGGATGTGAACCGCCGCGTCCTGGCCGTGATCACGCTGCTGCGGTCCTGAGCTAAGTCGAGTAGCCGGGAGGGGCCTCACCTCCCGGCTCTCATAGATCTGGGCGTGGCAGTCTCCCGTCACCCAGCTCTTGTCATCCTGTCTGCCAGGAGGTGCGGACCCATGCCCGGTGGGCGAAGAGTTTCGGGTACTGGCCCCGCATCACGCACCATGAGGCGCAAATATGGACGGAAGCTGCGTCCTAACCGGGGCTCGAATGCGTCGGGTCCTACCCCGACGCTGATCACAGTCAGCCCTGCCGTCGACCGCGTTTACGACGGACCGATCTTCCCCGAGGCACACCTCATCAGCATCTGCCGCTGTCATGACAAGACCCCACGGCTGTTGTCGGCCTCCCGACGTATCCACGGATTACGTGCTAACACCGATGTCCCGGCATCGGTGGGTTTCTACCTTGGGCGCAATCCCCGACCGAGGAGCACAGGATGTCGGACCCGTCGTCACCGCAGTCCCCTCAGCAGCCGCAACCGTCGGCGACGGTCGGCGACGCTTCGCCGGTTACGGCACGCAGGAACCGGCGTCGACTCACCGTCATGCGGCTAATTCGCCGGGAACGGCCGTCACCTTATCTTGCTGCCATGATTCGGATGCTTGAGATCATCGCATTCCGGACTATCCTGCTCGTGGCCCTCGGCGTGTCGGTCGTGATCGGGCTGGTGGCATGGTTCGCGACCAACGGCTTGGAGGGAACCAGCCGACCGGCAGGGCTGGTCATGGCGATCGGCGTACCCGGCGTGGGGGTTCTGCTCGCGCTGCTGCTGACGCTACTGATTGTAAAGCCGTGGTACTACACTCGCGACATTGCCGACATGCTGGCCGGCAAGGCGTGGGCGCACTGGCGCTACGACGAGGCCGAATGGCGCGCCGGCAACCGGGTCGAGGGGCGCCGCAACCGCGGGAATCAATACACTGCCGGCGTGTTCGTCCTGCTGCTGGGGGCGACCATGCTTCTCTGCGGCCTCGGCCTGGACGACCCGCAGGCCCGTAACGAGATGATGCTTGCCGGGGCCGCGAGCGTGGGCGTGGCTGTCGTGATCCTCCTGGTCATCCTGTCGATGAATGCGCATACCCGTGCCCGCCGAAGTCCGGCCGGCGACGTGTACATCAGCCCGCTAGGCATCTACCGCAGGCCGGGCGGATACACGATCCTGCACGGCTACGGCACGCGGGTCCACAACATCGAACTCGTCGACGGCCCGCCCGCGGTCGTGCAATTCGACGTGCGGGTCCAGCAGCGCGGGCTGACGGATGGCCCGCTCGTGCACCGCTACACGATCCAGCGAGAACAGGCGACGGACGTTCTGGTGCCGGCCGGATGCGAGGACGAAGCCCGGACGCTGCTCGAGCGCTTCCGCGACGAGATCCTCTAGTTGGCCGTCCCCCGCGATTCCCCTGCAAATCAGGACACCGGTCCCATGCGGCCGGGACGGTGGGAGCGCGAGTATTACCGCCGCCAAATACCTCAGTTTGAGAGTGGGACCACAAGGACCTTGTGAATTCGGTGGCGTTCAGCCCGGACGGCAAGACCATGGCCACCGCCAGCCGGGACAAGACGGTCACGGTGTGGCGACTGTCTGCCGCCTAACCTCGTTCACGCCGTCCACCAGGCACGGCACGTCTTGGGCGCCCTTCTTGGGCTCTGTTGCATTCGCTGTTCTGCATGATCGAGGCAGGCTTGAGCAGTGAAGTCTCCAAGCCGCAGACCGTCGTTGCCGCCGCAGTCAGCGTTCGCCGGGTTCCGGTTCCCGCCGGGCGTGATCGTGGTCGCGATCCGGCTGTACCTGCGCTACGGCCTGCCCTACCGCGACGTCGAGGAACTGCTGCTCGAGCGCGGTGCCGAAGTCGACCACGTCACGATCTTCCGGTGAGTGCAACGATTCACGCCGCTGCTTGCTGACGCGGCCCGGGTCCGGGCTCCGAGTCGCCACAGCGTTCACCGAGCTCGCCACCGCCATCTGAGCCAGCCACGGGAACAGCGCCTTGTTGACCGCACCGGCACTGGCCTTCTTCGCGTCGGTGCCGTCGTCGGCCTCTTCGGGGCGACCGGTAGGCCGTAGGTTGCGGCGCGGACTGGCTCGAAAAGCAGGTTCGAAATTCTGGCGCCGTCCGTGCCCGCCACCCGACAATGCTGCGATGGACTTCGAGCCCGCATCGGTCGTGCTGTACCGCAACCGCCGGTTCATGGCCGTGCTCGTCGGGTTTTCGGTAGCCCTTGACGGCGCGCCGGTGGGCCGGATCCGCTCCGGCCAGAGCCTCCACCTGGAGGTCGTGCCCGGCGACCACGTGCTGCGGGTCCGCGGCTCGGCGGCGATCGCGTTCACCGCGATGCCAGGCTCGACGACGCGGCTTCGGGTGGAGCCGTTCGGCAGCCAGGAGCTGAGCCTGTGGAACGAGGCGTCGGGCGGCCCGCGTGTCCGGCCGCCACTGCCGATACGCAGGGCGTTGGTGACGATGACTCTGCTGAACGCATGCACACTGGTGACGTTTCTGGTGTGCTACTGGGCCGGGTTTAGTTGGCTCGTCAACTCGGGGACGTTTGCCCTCGTGCCGTCGATGGTGTTCGCCCGGTGGAGCGGTCGGCCGGTGGCCCGGGGGGCCTGGGCGGCGCTGACCGGGATCGTGGTCTTCGTGCCCTCCGCGGCCCTGGCCGCGGAGGGTTTCCTCCGGGTGCTGCCGGAGGCGCCGGCCAGGGTGTGCGGCTCGATTCTCGCGGCCTGGGCGGCGGCCGTCGTGTTCGCGGCCGTGACCGGTGGAGTGACGCTGTGCCGAGGCCCGGTGGGCCTGTCGGAGCGGGGCCGCTGAGTCGTTCGCTGTCGTCACACCTGGGACGGGATGGGTTGTGATAAGCCCCCTCCGCACGTGGCGGCGGAGGGGGCGAGGGACGCACAGCCGGAGCGTGGTGGCCGTCCGGGCTTGGCTGCCCTGCTGCGCTTACCGTCCCGGCCTTTGCCTGGCAAGGCCCGCCGGGGCGCTTCCCACGCTGAGCATCGCGCCAGCTGAGCCCCACGCGTCGTAGGAGGCCTGGGGGAACTCGCCGGTCTCGTCGGCGGCGGCCGCGACTGCTACTACGCCATGTCGGCGGAGGACTGCGATGCTGAGGGGAACCGTACGACAGGACCGGCGTCGCGGTCGCCGCTGTCGTCGCCGCTCCGGTCGGTGCCGGAGACCGTGGCGGCCAGCTGCGCCGGACGGTCGGTGAGGCGCGCTTCGAGTCCAGCGACGGCGGCATCGATTTCCGCGCGGATGCTGTTGAGGAGGGCCACGTGTTCGCGCCGGAGATCTCGGCGGGTGATGTCCTGCGCCTCCTCGGTCAGCGTGACCACGATCGCGCCGCCGGGAGCGAGCGTGGCTCTCTTCACTTCGTGTACATCGCTGGCGCCTTGGCGGCGCAGGGCCGCTGCGAGGTCGGAGTGGCGAATACCGATTCGGTGTAGTGCCTTGTGGTCGACCCTGCCGTCAGTGACGAGGATGGTATTCCTTCCTTCGAAAATCCGGGTCAGACGGGGACGCCGGTTGACCAGCCGCACCATTACGGCGTTGATCGCGATGAGGACGACCGCGCCGAGCAGACCGCCGGACAGGCTGTTGTCGTTGCCGATGATCGCGTTCTGCACAACGTTCGACAGCAGCAGCATCACTACCAGGTCGAAGCTGTTGAGCTGGGCGAGCTCACGCTTGCCGCCCACGCGCAGGAGCACCGCCAAGCCGCCGTAGACCAGCACGGTGCGTAGCACTTTCTCAAGTACCGGGATGTCCACGTGCCACATATCGGCCCACATCGCCCTGCTCTCCCATCTCTCGGAACTTCGGCTCCGGTGCCGCCTGGCATGCGACCCTACAGAAGAGATCTCGCGATCCAGTCAGTGCTGGGGTGCGGTCGAGCGACTCCCAACCGCTGTGCACGACGGGGCGGGCCTCAGCCGGCCAACCGGCTCCGGGCTCCGTGTCGCCGCGGCGTTCACTCCCCGTCCTGAAGGACGAAGCACCGGCCCGCATTCCGGTAGCATCACGGCTTCATGCGGGTAATCCCAGTGGACGAACGCGACGCGGCGGCCGCCGTCCTGCGAAGCTGGCGCAACGGCCGCCGATACCTTGGTGCGTACGGCCTGGGCGCTGCGCTCGTCCTGTGCGCGATCGGCGTGAAGGTGCGCTTGCCGAGAATGTCATCCGGGCAGCTCAGGCGGCATGTTCGTATTCGTGGAGGATGCTGCCGAGGTGATCGCGTCTTCGTATGTTGAGGCGGGCGATCTGCTCCGGATCGGCGATGCGGGCAAGGTGTGTAGCGGGCGGGCGTTCGCGATGCCCTGGTGGGGCCGGTGTTCGTTGGAGAAGCGTTCGTACTCGTGCAGGGCGTGTAGCCGGTGTCGCTGGTTCCAGATCAGTGTCCGGTCCGGCAACTCACGGCGGCAGGTCTGTACCCACCGCTCCATGATCGCGTTCATGCGTGGCATCCGGATCCCGCTGAGCACGACCTCGACACCCGCATCCTGGAGGACGGTGTCGACCAAACGCAGGGAACTTGCTGTCCCGGTCGCGGATCAGGTACTTGGCCCGGCAACCGACGTCTTCGAGGTCCGTGACGAGGTCCGCGGCCGGCCGGGGCGCTTGGGCCGGGACCGGGCCGCGTGGCGGCGTGCGAGCAGGTCCCGGTGCCACCGCAGGACGGTGTCCGGGCGCACCAGCAGCCGCAACCGACGCAGGACGTTGCGCGGGAGCTGGTGCAGCAGCGCCGCCAGAAAAGGCCCGATCGCTCGGGTCGAACCGGGGCCTGTCGTTGCCGAGTTGTCGCCCCAACACGGTGATCTGATGGCGCAGCGCCAGGATTTCCACGTCCTTGTCCCGATCGCTCACCGGCAGCAGGCGCAGCAAGGCGAACGCGTTCGTCACGGCCAGGTAGGCCAGTCCCAGCAGCACGATCGGTCATCATCGCGCGGCGATGCCCGCCGCGCGAGAGGCCGGCTCGAGCGAACCGCTGCCGACATTCAGGTCCTCCCATGCGCCGGTTCCGACCAGGGCGGATGAGGTTTTCGGCAAGGACGCGGCTCACTGCCCTGCTCGACCACGCCGAACTCGCCGCGGATGCCGCCGCCAACCCGTCACTGGACTGGAAATCGGTCAGCGAGGCACTGCGATAGACCGCGATCGCACCATCCGCCCATACCGCTGTCGATGGGTGTCTGGCTGGGTTACAGGGTTCCGGATTCTGGCCAGTGGGACCAATGTGTGTTGGGCGGTATGTCCGGTGCGTACCGTTTCACGTCTCCGGTGGTGAGCACGTCGGCGAGTTGGCTGAAGGTCGTTGACTCGCTGGGGAGCTCGCCGTCGGGGTGATGCCATTGGTCCAGCCGTATGATCTTGGGTAGGTCGGCCGGGATTCGCCGTCGGAGTTCCGACTCCTCGGCCAGGAGCAGTTCTCGGTGGTCTGGGATGAGCCGGCGAAGCACGTCGATCAGTTCCTCGCCATGTTCGGCGGGTACGTCGAGCCGGTGGCCTCGGATTACGATCGAGGTTCCGCAGTACGTCTCGGGCTGGTCGTCGTCTTCGATCTCGTCCCAGTTGTCGATCCGGTCGAGGAAGTCCGCGTTCTCGAAGCCCGGTTCGCCGCTGGTCAGGCAGTTGCCGAAGATGTGGAGGATGTCGGTGAGGTTGCCGGCCCGGGGTGAGTAGCCAACCGTCTCGACGATGAGCGCCCACCGCCGCGCGTCGCGGTATGCGTGGAGCCGGGCGTCGACAGCGTAGTAGTAGCCGTTGTTCAGGTCCGGAAACACGTACTGTTCGGCAGCGGTGTCGAGCTGGCTGAGGATCTCAACGGAGTCCATGGCCGTGCAGCCTAACTGCGTACGCTCCGCCACGGGTTACCCGCGCACATCTGCCGCAGTTGGTGCGTGGCGACCGGTCTCGGCTTGCTCTCTTGAGGTCCGTGGTTCGGCGAGGCCGAGGCCGCCGATCACGGCGCCGCGTACATCACTGGCTGCCCGTCTGACGCGCCGAATCTGTTGCTGCCCGCCTGACCTGTACCCGCCACGGCTTGGCGGTCCATTCCCGCGCCAGCGTGGGCAGCCAACACTTCTTCGTCGAACCCGCCGGCAGTCCTTCTTCGACGAGCTATGTCGGTTCGGCCGGCTCTGTACGGGCGCGCTCGCCTCGTGCCACGCAACGGCGAAATTGGAGCACGGTGAGCATCACAGTGTCGGATAGTCATGCGAAGACGACGAGGTCAGGCAACATTGCGTGGATCTGACCGGTGGCGTCGTCGAGGCTGAGGCCGTCGAACACCAACACGAGCACGAGGTCGTCGGCGATCCAGACGCACGCGGTCGCCGGGTAGGCGTCGCTACCGGCCGGGGAGCAGGCGGCGACGCCGCCGATGATGCCCGGATCCGCCGGCACCTGGGTAGTCGCGGGGACGTGGTTCAACCCCTGGGCGATGCCCATGGCCAGGCTGGCGGCCTGGTTGTACTCCCGGCCGTTGCCGTACTCGGCGCTGTTGCCACCACCGACGAGAGCGCTGTGCCCGGCCTCGTCGCGATAGACGGCGCCGAACGTCTCGGTCAGCCCCTTGTTGGCCAGGCTTTTGGCCAGCATGTCGGCCTGGCCGGCGTCGGCCGTTTTGTGCCAAGCGCCGACGGTTTCCGACGCGGCGAACCGCAGGTGCTTCGGGCCCGCGGCGGCCGACGCACTCGGCGTAGCCCGCCCGTCGGCCGGGGCGGAGGCATGCCGAATGGCGACGTACACAGCCGTCGCCGCACCGGCGAGGAGTACTAGGCCGAGCGCCGATCCGACGATGGCGACGATCAGCGCGGGTCGTCGCCTCGGCGGCGGCGCAACCGGCGGTAGGAAGGCGGCTGGAGGTGCGGGGCGCCCTGGGTCGCCCGCGTACGTCGGGAGCGGCTGGTCTGGCGCCGGCGATGGGAAGAGATCGGTCATGCAGCACTCCTCTTGGCCGGCTCCCGCAGCGCGGCGAACCATACCGGGAAGCAGATTAAAAGCACGTGCGGCCAATATCAAGATCCGCGGCGGCTCCGGATCCCGACATCCGACATGAACGCGCACGATCATGACACCGTGCGATGCGCCGCGCAGCGAATAACAGCAGGAGGCCGACGCCCACTACAGCAGCTGCCTCGACGTGTGGGCCGCACCCGCCGCCAGTTGGCCTCCGAGCTGATCACGGAGGTCGTCCGTTGGAAGCCCTACGCTGCCTGAAACGTCGACTGTCCAATGTGGTCTATCGGCAGATGGCCCAAGACGCGCGCCGCATCAGGACGGGCCCGGGAGGGCAAGTGGGAGCGACTCTGCCATCCAGCGCGGCCGGCTCAATCCCGACAGCCGACACTTCGGAGAAGCCACTTCCCGGACCCGTCACCAGCAATCCTAGAACGTCGATCATCGCCGGCGATTGACACAGAGGGGTGCCAGATGAGTTCAGTCCTTGCGTCCGGTGACGGCCACGGTGACGCCGAGACCGATCAGGGTTAGCCCACCGACGCCGCCCACCAGGGAAAGTCGTCGTGGTGAGCGGGCGAACCAGTCCCGTGCGGTGGCCGCGACCAAACCCCAGATGCTGTCGGAGACGACAGCGATGGCGTTAAAGACCAGACCGAGCACCAACATTTGCACCGCAACGTGCCCCTGACCGCGGTCGACGAACTGCGGCAGCACAGCCAGGAAAAACACGATGGTCTTGGGATTCGACACACCGACCGTGAATCCCTCCCAGAAGGTGCGCAGGCCACCGTGCGCCGCCCTGGAGGCGGTGAAGGAAGCCTGCAGCGAATTACGCTCCCGCCACGCCTTGACGCCGAGATATATCAGGTAGGCGGCGCCCGCCAACTTGAGCACAGTGAATACGACGACCGAGCGTTCCACGATGGACCCGATCCCCAAGGCAACGGCCACGACGAGCAGGTATGCGCCGAGCGTGTTCCCTACCACCGTGGTCAGCGCGGCGCGGCGTCCCTGCGCCAGCGCCCGCCCGATCACGAACAGCACGCTGGGTCCAGGAATCAATATCAGCAAGAACGACATGGCGGCGAAAGCAAGCAAGCGGTCGGCAGACACCATGAAGATCATGAAATCACGGGATGGGCTCGCACTTCCAGCGCATTTCTCGACCAGTCTCACGACCTGAACAGGCGAGCGGGAAACCCTAGCCACGTATGCCTGGCTGACGTCTGCCAAGCTAGCCGCCCGAGGTCGCCTTCGACGTCCTCGGGCGGCGGGTAACCTATGCCGTCTTCAGCTGACCGGGCCGAGGGCATCGGGTGTACCTGATGTCCGGTGAGTCGGCCGAACATGGCAAGCCCAGGCCGGCAAATGTTTCGCTAGCGGCCGATCTTGTTCAGCTCGGCGTGGTCGTTGTCGGAGAGGGAGAGGCCCGCGCCCGCGATGTTCTCGCGCAGGTGTGTCGTGGACGAGGTGCCGGGGATCAGCAGGATGTTTGGCGAGCGCTGGAGCAGCCAGGCCAGGGCGATAGACATCGGTGTTGCCCCCAGCCGGGCGGCTACGTTCGAGAGCGCCGAGGACTGCAGCGGACTGAAGCCGCCGAGCGGGAAGAACGGCACATAGGCGATACCCTGGTCGGCGAGCGTGTCGATCAGCTCGTCGTCCTGGCGGTGCGCGAGGTTGTACATGTTCTGCACGCACACGATCGACGCGATCGTCTGCGCCTCAGCCACCTGTTCCGGCGTCGCGTTGCTCAGTCCGAGGTGCCGGATCAGGCCCTTCTGCTGGAGTTCGACGAGCGTCTCGAGCGCCTCGGCGACCGAACCGGGCTGGGGTCCCTCGGCATTGCCCAGCCGGAGGTTGACCAGGTCGAGCGCGTCGAGACTGAGGTTCTCGAGGTTCTCGTGCACAGACCGGCGCAGGCTTTCCGGGTCACGGGCCGGGGGCCAGCCGCCCTGCTGGTCGCGGTTCGCGCCGACCTTGGTCACGATGTGCAGCGATTCGGGGTACGGGTGCAGCGCCTCCCGGATCAGCTGGTTGGTGACATGCGGCCCGTAGGCGTCGGCGGTGTCGATGTGGGTGATGCCGAGCTCGACGGCCTCGCGGAGGACGGCGAGTGCGCCATCGTGGTCGGCCGGCGGTCCCATGGCCCAGGGGCCGGCGAGCTGCATGGCGCCGTAGCCGAACCGGGTAACGGTCAGGTCTCCCAGCGTCCAGGTGCCGCCGGGAAGGGAAGTGGAAGCCATGCTCATACCTCTGTCTTTCGTGTCGCGCTGAGCGGTTCTGTGCATCGCGGATGCCTGCTTCACTATCAGGGGGTAACTTTCTTGCGGGAAGTAGGCACCTAGAGGTTCGTAACGCACCCAGCGGTGGAAGGAGCGGTTGGATGGCAACGACGACAGCGGCGCAGAAGAGGGCACAGGCCAAGGTGGAGTATGACGCTTTCCTGGCGCAATGTCCCAGTCGCAAGCTGCTCGACCAAATCGCGGACAAGTGGGTCACGTTGGTTCTGGCCGCGCTACGCAGCGACGGCTCGCATCAGTTCGGCGCCGACTGTGCCGGTGAACCCCGGTCGATGCGGTACTCGGAGTTGTCACGCCTGCTGGCCGGCGTCAGCCAGAAGATGCTGACTCAGACGCTGCGCTCCCTGGAACGCGACGGTCTGATCACCCGCACTGTGGCGCCGACCGTGCCCGTCACGGTCACCTACGAGCTGACCAACCTCGGCCTCTCCCTGCACCAGATGATGCGCGGCTTGAAGGCCTGGGCCGAAATGCACATGGACGACGTGCTCGCCAACCGCGCGACGTACGACAACCACGTCGCCTGACCCCGGCAGACACGACGTCACCCCAGCCCTGCTGCCTCCATCGAGCGCGCTCAGGGTCTGTCAACGTAACGATGTAACTCGACTCGTTACTGGGCGAGTCCTTGAGCGCGCACGGTGCAGCCGCTGGCGGCGCCGGCGGTGGAGGCCCGGTTGCGAGGAAGGCAAGGCGCCCGTGGAACACACCACGGTGCGGATCTCGAGCGGCACCCGCACCCCGTCGCAGACCGCAACCGTCGCGTTGCCGAGAAGACCTCAGTGTGTTCGGTTCTGCCAGACCGGCTGCTGGGGCTCGTCGTTGTGCACGATGATGTCGGCGTGATCGGTCGGGCGGACCGTAGCGAAGTAGAGCTGTTGGGCGGGGATGTAACGCTCGCGCCAGCGCCGTTCGACCTGGGCCCGAGATGACACCTGGCGCTCTCGGATCACGGCGCGGTCCACGGTCTTCTCGAGTGCGGTCGACACGAGGATGCGCAGGTCCCACCGATCGATCAGTTCCGGGCGCATGAGGAAGACGCCGTCGAAGATCAGCACGGCGTCGGCGGGGGCGGTCGTGACCGGCGGGGACAGCGCGGTATCCGTCGTGTGGTCGTAGACCGCGCATTGGAAGCGTCGATCTCCGCCCGGGCCGAGCGGATCGAGCAGGACCCGGTTCAGCGCGTTGTAGTCGTGGGTGTCGAAGTAGCAGCCTTCGGCCGAGTACTCGCCGCGTGGATAGCGCTGTGCCCGGGGGAAGAGGAAATCGTCGATCGTCGCGCGGATGACGTCGCGGCCCTGTGTGCGCAAGACGGCGGCCAGTTCGTCGGCCAGGGTGGTCTTGCCTGCGGCGGGCGGTCCGTCGATGGCGACCCGCTTCGGGTGTACGGCTGCGACGGACTCGACTGTCTCAGCCAGGCGGCCGAGCAACTCGTCGCGGGTGCCTCGGTCCATGTCCTGGCCCGTCCTAGTCTCGCGAAGGCCGCCGTGTCGAGCCGATCCTATGCCCGCCAGCCTTTTCGCGCCCGCCACTTCCATTGCTCTGTTTACATGCTGTGGTCTTCCGGGAGCGCGGCGCCCTCAGCCCATTCGATTCGGTCCTTTCGGTCCTTCTTGTCTTGGTACGGTCCTCGAGCGGCGTCGATCGGCCGGCCTTGTTTGCCGCGCGCTGCGATGCCGGGATCAGCGCCGCGATCCAGCAGGTGCTGCAGGACGCGCAGGCCGGTGGCCTGCTGCTCGGGCGTATTCCCTCGTGAAGATCGTGCGCCGGCTCGAGGCGGCCGGCTCGATTCGACGATGTATCGGTGCGGAAACATTCGGCCGTGCCGCCCGAATTGACGGCAGTGGTCGGCCGGACTTCTGTGCAGCGTCCTATGCGGATGAGCCGTGCGCCGGCGGATGAGGGCGAAGACCGTCTTCGGTCCCATCGGGCGAGCGTGGCATTCGTCGCCGTCGTGGTAGTGGGACCGGGTTGCCGCAGTGGCGGCACCGGCGCCGACGAGTAGCAGCCACGACATTCGGCGTGCATGGCCGCGGTCCGGATCCGGGACCCGCCCGACTTCCAGTTCGATGAAGCCGCCTCTTGCTTGCGCCCCGCTGACCTGGTACGAATGCTCAACTCAGAACTTAGGTTCATGTATATGAACCGTCTCGTCGGCTGGAGGATCACATGGATGAGCGGCGCCCGATCCCGGGCTTGTTCTCTACCAGCACGTCGATCTCCCGTCGGAGCCTGCTGCGCGGCGCGCTCGCGGCGGGCCTGACCGTTCCCACGGCATCGCTGTACGCTGCGTGCGGCGGTGCGTCCACTCCGAAGACCAACGACACTCCCGGCACGCTGTCGATGACCGCCTGGGAGGCGTACCCGGATCAGATCCGCACCCTGCTGTCGTCCTTCAAAAACCAGTCCGGCGTGGGCGTGGATCTGTCCCTTATCCCGAACGTCGGCTACGGCCCCGCCCTGCAGACGCGGCTGCAGGGCGGCCAGGCGATCGACGCCTTCTACAACTTCGCCTACTCCTCGACCAAGTACGTCGACGCGGGCTGGGCTGGAACGCTCAACAAGTTCGCCGGCGTCGAGGACATGCTGGGCGACATGTTCCCCGCCTCGGCGGCCCGGCACCGGCTCGCGGACGGCCGGATCATCAGCGTCCCGTACTTCTCCGCGGTGCACAGCCTCATGTACAACCAGAGCCACCTGCAGAAACACGGCATCAGCGCACCTCCGACCACGAAGGAGGAGGTGTACGAGCAGTGCAAGAAGCTCAAGGCCGCCGGGGTGGCCAGCCCGTACGCGGGCTACTGGACCAAGCAGTTCCTGGAGGAGTACTTCCTCGTCTACCTGCTGGCCGACGGGATCACGCCGTTCGACGCCAAGGGGGCCCCGGTCTTCGCCGATGACGCCAAGACGCTCAGCGTCATGGAGTGGTGGAAGGCGATGTACCAGGAGGGACTGACGTCCAAGGAGGTGCTCACCGCCGACCCGGGCGCGCACGTCACCGCGATGGCACAGGGCAACTCCACGTTCTACACGCTGCACCACTACTTCCTGCAGATCATCCGCACGACGGAGGGTCCCGAGTCGAAGAACGTCACGATCTCGTACCGCCACCCCGGCATCACCGGCAAGACGCTGCAGATCGGTGAGGTCATCCAGATCGGGGCCACGGCCGGCGGCGCGCGGGCCGAGGACGCCTGGAAGCTGCTGAAGTTCTACGGCTGGAAGGACGAGGCCGGCAAGTACTCCACCTTCACGTCCTGGGCGAAGGCGGCGGCGCTGCTCGGCCCGTACCCGGGGCTGTTCAAGGACAAGGACTTCCTGGCCGCGTTCCCGGACTACTACGAGATGCCGAAGCTGGAGGACGCCTTCGCCAACCAGAGCGACGTGGTCCCGGCGCGGGTCGCCCCGTGGTACGCCTCGTTCCAGGTCAAGGTCGGCGACCGGCTCCAGGCGATGCTGCTCGGCCAGGCCGGCGTCAAGGACACCGTCGACGGGCTCGCCGCGGATGCCAAGAACCTCGCCGCCGCGGGCAGCTAACATGGCCGAGACGACGGCCCCGGCCCCGCGGCGGCGCACGTCGCCGCGGGGCCGGGCGAACGCCCGGTTCGGGCTGGTCCTCGCCACCCCGGCGCTGGTGTTCGTGCTGGGACTGGTCGCCTGGCCGGCGATCCGCACGACGATCTACTCGCTGCAGCGGGTCAGCTTCCGCGGCGAGGCGCGGTGGGCGGGGCTCGCGAACTTCCGGACGCTGTTCGCCGACGAGCAGTTCCGCCACGCGCTCACCACAACGGTGCTCTACGCGGTCGGCTTCCTGCTCGTCTCCACGCTGCTGGGGCTCGGGTTCGCGCTGCTGCTCAACACCGGCTTCCGCGGCCAGTGGCTGGCCCGCAGCCTGCTCATCGTCCCGTGGGCCTGCCCCTGGGTGATGGTCGGCATGATCTGGAAATGGTTCGTCGACGGCGAGGTGGGCGCGCTCAACGGCGCCCTCCTGGCCCTCGGCCTGGACGGCGTGGCGCCGCTGTCGGACAGCACCGGCGCCCTCGTCGTCGCGATTCTCGCCGGCGCCTGGCGGCAGGCGTCGTTCACCGGGCTGCTGTTTCTGGCCGGGCTGCAGACGATCCCGCGGGAGTTGCCGGAGGCCGCGATGGTCGACGGAACCAACGCCTGGCAGCGGCTGCGACACCTGACGCTGCCCTGGCTGCGGCCGGTCATCGTCGTCGTGGTCATCATCAACACGATCTTCGGGTTCATGCAGTTCGACACGATCTGGGCGCTGACCCAGGGCGGCCCCGGCGGCGCCACCTCGGTGCTGTCGATCTACCTGTACCAGCAGCTGTTCGTCTACACGAACACCGGCCTCGGCTCGGCCACCGCCGTCGTCCTCGGCGGCGTCGCGCTCGTCCTCGGGTTCGTGTTCGTCAAGCTGCTGTACCGCTCGAGCACGATCACGGAGGGCATCGAGTGAGGCGCTCACGGCTCGCCTCGGCCGGGATCTACATCGGCTTCGCGCTGTTCCTCGTCTGGATCCTGTTCCCGCTGTACTTCACCGTGCTGAGCAGCTTCATGGGGCCGTCGGAGATCGGCGCCAAGCCGTTCCACTGGTGGCCGCACGACCCCACTCTCGCCAACTACGTCGCCATCTTCACCGGCAACAGCGCGCCGTTCTCCACCGGGCAGGACGGCGGGATCGTCTCGAGCACCGACGCGGTCGCCCGGCTGATGCCCGCGATTGCCCGCAGCCTGGTTGTCGGCGTCGTCGTGGTCGCCAGCAACCTGGTCATCGCCGGCGCCGCCGGGTACGCGTTCTCGCGGTACGAGTTCCGCGGCTCGCGTCTGGCGTACCTGCTGCTGCTCGCCTCGCGGGTGGTGCCGGCCATCGCGATCGTGCTGCCATTCTTCGTCGCGTTCCGGCAGCTCGGGCTGCTCAACACGTCGCTTGCCCTGATCATCAGCTACAACGCGTTCACGCTGCCGTTGGCGATCTGGCTGCTCAAGACGTACTTCGACAGCGTACCCAAGGAACTGGAGGAGGCCGCCGAGGTCGACGGCGCGTCCCGGTTGCGCTGCCTACTGGTGGTCGTCACCCCGATCGCCCGGCCCGGGCTGATCGCCGCCGGCCTGCTGGTCTTCCTGGAGGCGTGGAGCGAGTTCTTCTACTCGCTGGTGCTCACCAACGCCCTCACGGTACCGCCGGTCGTGGCGGGCCTGCAGAACCTTCAGCAGTTCTCCTGGACGACGCTGGCCGCGGCCACCATGTTCACGGTCGTCCCGCCGGTGCTCATCGCTCTGGCGTTTCAGCGGTACATCGTGACAGGTCTCGCCGCAGGGAGTGTGAAGTGATCGAAAGTCTTGCCGGAAAGGTCATGACCGTCCTCGGGCCGATCGAGCCCGAGGACATGGGCAACACCCTCAGCCACGACCACGTGCTGGTCGACGGGTGGGGACTGCGCCAGCTGTACGAGGCGATCCTCGACGACGAGGAGATCGCCGTCGAGGAGGTCCGCCGGTTCGCTGCGGCCGGCGGCCGCACGATCTGCGACCCGACGAACATCGGGCTCAAGCGCGATCCGCAGGCCCTGCGCCGGATCAGCGAGGCCAGCGGCGTCAACATCGTGATGGGCGCCGGCTGGTATCGCGAGGTCGTCTATCCCGGATACATCACCACCGACAGCACCGAAGCCCTCGCCGACCGCCTCGTCGCCGAGATCACCGACGGCGTCGACGGCAGCGGCATCCGCCCCGGCTTCATCGGCGAGATCGGCACCGAGCGCGGTCACATCACCCCGCACCAGGAGCGGGTGTTCCGCGCCGCCGGCCGGGCCCACCGCCGCACCGGCTGCCCGATCATGACCCATACCACCCACTGGGGCGAGCTGGCCCTCGAGCAGCTCGACCTGCTCGCCGAGGAGGGGGTCGACCCGGGCCGCGTCATCGTGTCGCACCTGGGCGACCGGCGCGGGACGAAGTGGTGGCTGCCGATCGCCGAACGAGGCGCCTGGCTCAACATCGACAACCTGGCCTTCGTGCAGGGTTACGCGCCCCTGTCGTTCCGGGCCGACAACGTCGCCGAGCTGACTGCCATGGGACTGGCCGGGCAGCTGATGCTGTCCAACGACATCTGCGAGCTGGGCCAGCTCGCCGCGTACGGCGGACCGGGCTACGCCAACGTGATCGAGGCCTTCCTGCCCATGCTGCGCGACCGGGGAGTGTCCGAGGAGGACATCCACCGTATGACGGTCGCAAACCCCGCCCGGGCGTTCGCGTACGCGGCGGCGCCCGCCACAGAACCTGGAGAACAACCATGAGCACATCAGTCGTGGTCGGCGCGGGTCGAGGCATCGGGCAGGCGATCGGCGAGGACCTCGCCCGCGCCTGCCCCGGCGACCGGCTGGTCCTCGCCGACATCGACGCCGACCTCGTCGAACGCGTCGCGGCCACGCTGCGGGTGCAGGGCGTCGAGGCGGTCGCCCGCCACGTCGATGTCACGGACGAGAAATCGGTACAGGACCTGGTCGCCGAGACCGCCGAGGCGGACAAGGTCGCGATCGCCGCCGGGATCTTCGACAGCTCACCCACCCTCGACGTCACCGCTGCCGACTTCGAGCGCATCCTGCGGGTCAACACCATCGGCTGCTTCGACGTGGCCCGCCGCTACGCCGCCGGCATGGCCGCCAGCGGCAGCGGGTCCATCGTGGCGGTCGCGTCCGTCGCCGCGCGGATGCCCCGGATGCGGCAGGCCGCCTACGCGGCGTCCAAGGCCGCCCTGCGCCAGTCGCTACGGGTCCTCGCCTTGGAGGTCGCCGGCAGCGGAGTCCGGGTCAACACAGTCTCGCCCGGGCCGACGGACACGGAGATGATGCGGCAGCTCGCCAGCGACCACGCGTCCGTCGACGACCTGGCCGACGGTAGCCTGCTGGCGTTCCGCCCCCGCATCCCGGCCGGCCGGGTCGCCCGCGGCAGCGACGTTGCCGCCGTGGTGCGCTTCCTGCTCTCCGCGGAGAGCTCCCACGTCCTGCTCGGCGACATCGTCGTCGACGGCGGCGAGCTGCTGGGCATGTGAGGAGCGATGTCGTGATGAGGCTTGGCATCGTCGGTGCCGGGATCATGGGCGCCAAGGTGGCGGCGACCGCCGAACGGCTGCCCGGGGTGCGGGTCACCGCCGTCGCCGACCCGGTTGCCGAACGCGCCGCCGCGCTGACCGACCGGTCGGGCGGCATCCCGTTCGCCGGCTTCCAAGAACTGCTCGACTCCGGCGCGGTCGACGCCGTCTACCTTGGGCTGCCCCACGACGGCCACGCCGACGCCTGCGTCGAGGCGGCGGCAAGCGGCGTCCACGTCCTGATCGACAAGCCGCTGTGCAACACCGTCGCTGAGGCGGACCGGATCATCGCGGCCCGGGACGCGGCCGGCATCGTGCTCATGGTCGGGTTCAGCTACCGGTTCCGGGCCGAGTGGCTCGCGGCCCGAGGGCTGGTCGCCGACGGCGTGATCGGGGAGCCGCTGTCGGTCACCGACGTGATCGTCGAGGCGACGCCCGACACGCCGCCCTGGTACTGGGACACCGGCCGTGGCGGCGGGATCCTGCAGCTGCAGTCGCACCACTGCTTCGACCGGCTGCCGTGGCTGGTCGGCATGCCCCTGGCCGAGCTGACCTGCCGCACCACCGGCCTGGCCGGGGAGGCCGAGTCGGCGGCCGCGATCACCGGCACGTTCGCGCCGGGCGCGGTCGCCGGGATCTCGCTGTCGTTCGGCCGCACGCACGTGGCCGGCCCCCGGTCGCTGACCGTCGTGCAGGGCAGCGCCGGGCAGCTGCGGATCGAGCAGGGCGGCGCGCTCGCCGTGTCGTCCAACGCGGGGGAGCGGGCCGAGTCGTACGCCGACGACGACTGGCTGCACCGGCAGCTCTCGGCGTTCGTGGCGGCCTGCACCGGGCCGGAGCCCGCCGTTCCGGCCGCCGAGGACGGGCGGCTGGCCGTGGTCTGCGCCGCCGCCGCGGCCGAGTCGGCCCGCACCGGGCAGCCGGTGCGCCTGTCATGACCGGGTTCGTGCTGCGCGGCGGCCTCGTCTGCGACCCCGAGACCGGCACCCTGGCCCCGGGGGACGTCGTCGTGCGCGACGGGCGGATCGCCGGCACCGCCGGCCCGGGGGACCGGGTCGTGGACGTGTCGGGGCTGGTGGTGACGCCTGGGCTGGTCGACCTGCACACGCACGTCTTCGTCGGCCAGGACCTCGGCGTCGACCCGGACGTGCTCGGCCCGCCCAGCGGGGTCACGACCATGGTGGACACCGGCAGCGCCGGCGCGCACCTGTTCGGGGCGTTCGTCCGCGGTACGGTCGAACAGGCCCGCACCCGGATCGGCGCGTTCATCAACATCTCCACCGTCGGCACCACGAGCATCCTGCTGTCCGGAGAGCTGAAGACCCTCCCGTACGTCGACCCCGCCGCCTGCCGCGCGGCGATCGCCGAGCACCGGGAACGGATCATCGGCGTGAAGGTCCGGGCGTCCGCCGACGTCGCCGGCGACAACGGCGTCGTGGCCCTGGACCGGGCTCGCGAGGTCGCCGACGCCGAGGGGCTGCCGCTGATGGTGCACCTCGGGCCGCCGCCGGCGTCCCTGGCCGACATCCTGGCCCGGCTCGGCCCCGGCGACGTGCTCACCCACTGCTTCACCGGCTTGTCCGGCACCCCGTACACCGAGCGCGGCCGGGTCGTCGACCTGGTTTGCGAGGCCCGGCAGCGCGGCGTGCTCTTCGACGTCGGGCACGGCATGTGCGGCTTCGACCTGGAGCAGGCCCGGGCCGCGGTCGGCGCCGGGTTCCTGCCCGACACGATCAGCTCCGACCTGCACACCTACTCCCGCGACATCGTCGGCGGCCTGCCTGACGTGATGGCGAAGTTCCTCGGGCTCGGCGTCGCCCTGCCCGAGGTGGTCCGCCGCACGACGGTGGCGCCGGCCCGGGTCGCCGGGCTGGACGGCGCCGGTGTCGGGACCCTCCGAGCCGGTGCGCCGGCCGACGTCGCGGTCCTGCGGGTGACCGAAGATCCGGCCCCGGCCGTCTCGGCCGTGCTGACCGTCCGGGCCGGCGAGATCGTGTACCGCGCCGAACCAATCTGAAGGAGGCATCGACACATGGACATCTATACCGAACTGGGCGTGCGGACCATTGTCAACGCGGTCGGGCCGGCCACCCGGCTGGGCGGCCTGCCGCTGTCCGACGAGGTCGTGGAGGCGATGCGGGCGGCGGGCGCACGCAACGTGCGCATGGACGAGCTCCAGGAGGCCGCCGGCGCCGAGATCGCCGCCCTGCTCGGCGCGCCCGCCGCCTACGTCACCAGCGGCGCCGCCGCGGCCCTGAGCCTCGCCACCGCGGTCTGTCTCGCCGGCGACCGCCCGGCGGCCATCGACGTGCTGCCCGAGGTTGCCGGGCCCCGCCGCCGGGTCATCATCCAGCGGGCCCACCGGGACCCCTACGACCACGCGCTGACCGCCGTCGGCGCGGACCTGGTCGAGATCGGCTACCCCGGCTCGACCCGCCGCGACGAGCTCGTCCGCGAGCTCGACGAACGGGCCGCGCTGGTGCTGTGGCGGCCCGGCCGCGGCGGCGACCACCTCGGCATCGCCGAGGTCTCGGAGCTGGCCCACCGCGCCGGTGTTCCGGTGCTCGTCGACGCCGCGATGGACGTACCACCGCTGGCGAGGCTCGCGGAACTGTTCGACGGTGGCGCCGACCTGGTCGCGATCAGCGCCGGGAAGGCGTTCCGGGGCCCGCACACCGCCGGGATCCTCTGCGGCCGGGCCGACCTGGTCGGTGCCGTCGCCCTGCACCACCAGGACATGGACATCCGGCCCCGCACCTGGCAGCGTTCGGAGATCACCGGCGCCGACCCCGTCCGCGGCCGGCACGGCATCGGCCGGGGCATGAAGGTCGGCCGCGAACAGATCATCGGCCTGCTCGTCGCCCTGCGGGCGTTCGTCCGGGACCCGGACGCCCACCACCGGCACGGGGCGCAGGAGCTGGCCGACATCCGGGCCGCGCTGGAGGCCGACGCCCGGTGCGTGGTCCGGGACGGCTACGAGCACCACCTCGACGTGCCAGTGCTCGAGATCGACCTGTCCGCATCGGGTCGCGACGCCGACGACGTTGTGCGGGAGCTGGACCGGGGGGCGCCCCGCATCCACGTCGGGGAGGACCGAGCCTGGCAGGGCGTGCTCGTCGTCAACCCGATGGGACTGCGGCCCGGCGACGGTGCCGCGTTCGCGAAGCGGCTGGTCGAGGTGCTCGACCAATGACGAGCCCGTGGCGGCTGTCGGCGGTGCCGGTGGCCCGCATGCCGATCGTGGGCTCGGCGGCGTTCTTCGGCCGCAACGACCCCGACTTCTACGACCTGTGGTTCTACGTCTGGCTGGTCACCGACGGCGAGCGGACCGGGCTGATCGACACCGGCCTGCCGATCGGCGCCGCCGACCGGGCGGCGCTGGAGAAGGCCAATCAGGCCCTTGACCCGCGATGCGCGTTCCACGACGTGCGGCTGCTGCCGGACGCCCTCGACGTGCTCGGGGTCCGTGGCGAGGACGTCGACTTCGTCCTGCTCACCCAGACGGTTACCTACCACACCGGCGGCCTCCTGCCGGACCTGCTCCCGCGGGCCACGATCTACGCCTCGTACGCCGGGGTGCGGGAGATGTTGTGCGCGCCGCCGGGGCACCCGCCGACCGAGTTCTACTTCACGAGCGGCACCTGGTCGTTGCTGCGGGACCTGGCGGTCGCCGGGCGGCTCGTGCTGACCGACGGGCCGGTCACCGTGGCGCCCGGGCTGGAGTTCGAGACGACCGGCGGCCACCACCCCGGCTCGGCCGGCGTCCGGGTCCGCCGCGCCGACGGCGTGGTCGGCCTGCTGGAGACGGCGTTCTTCGACCGCAACATCGCCGAGGAGCTCCCGATCGGCATCGCCGAGGACGCCGCCGAGTGCCGACGGGCCATCAAACAGTATCGACGCGTGTGTGATGAGGTGGTGGCGTTGCACGACCCGGGCAACGCGGCGCGCTTCCCGATCGAACCTGGGCGGGACAGCCGGTCACACCTCAGCACGCAAGGAGGCCAGCGTCATGACCGCCATCCGTAACACCCCGCCGAACGTCCAGTCCACGACCGGCGTCAAGTCTGCCGAGCGGGCTCTGGATCTCATGGAGTACCTGGCGTCGCACCGCTCCGGCGCGACGTTCCCGCGGATCAGCCAGGACCTGGGCTTTCCCAAGAGCAGCCTGCACGCGCTGCTGGGCACGCTGGTGGGCCGTGGCTGGATCTATCTGGATGAGGAGCAGCGCCTTTACCGGATCGGGGTGCGGGTCTGGGAGACCGCGCAAAGCTTCGACTACCTGGACAGTCTCGCCCAGCGGGCCGAACCGTACCTACGGGCGGCCCGCGACGAGCTCAACGAGACCGTGCAGCTCGCCGTGCTCGACGGCATCGACAACGTCTACATCGCCAAGGTCGAGGCCGACCATCCGCTGCGGCTCGTGTCCCGGGTCGGGATGCGGCTGCCCGCCTACGCCACCGGCCTGGGCAAGGTGCTGCTGGCCTACCTTGATCCGGCGGACCTGAGGGCACGCCTCGAGGGCGTGAGCATGCGCAGGTTCACGCAGCACACCGTCGCCACCTGGCAGCAGCTGCTCGAGCGGGTCCAGGACATCCGTGAGCGCGGCTTCGGCGAGGACGACGGCGAGTACACCCCCGGCGTCTTCTGCGTCGCCGTGCCGGTCAGGGACGGCACCGGGCGGGTGGTGGCCGCGATGAGCTGCTCCATCCCCCGTGTCCGGCTCGGTGAGGGACCGGCGCACCGCGACCACCTGGTGGACACGCTGACCCGCCACTGCGAGGCGATGTCCCGTGACCTCGGCTGGCGAGGCGGTGGCCAGTGACCCGGTGTTCGTCCACATCAGACACGCAACCCGAAGGTGGAGACATGGTGCAACAGATCCGGACCGACCAGGCCCCGGCCCCGGCCGGGGCGTACTCGCAGGGGCTGCTCGTCAATGGGCTGATCTTCACCGCAGGGATGGGTCCGGTCGACCCGGCCACCGGGGAGATCGTCGGCCGTGACGTCGGCGAGCAGACCGTCCAGGTCCTGCGCAATCTTGACGCGGTGCTAGGGGCCGGTGGAAGTTCACTCAGCCGGGTCGTGAAGGTCACCGTGCACCTGGCGGACCTGGCCGACTTCGCCGCCTTCGACCGGGCGTACGGCCGGCTGATGTCCGAGCCGCGCCCGGTGCGCACGACGGTGGGATCGACGCTGGCCGCAGGCATGCTCGTCGAGATCGACTGCGTGGCGGCAGCGGGCGGCTGACGCCACGCCGGCGGCGCTCAGGACAGGGGGGCCATCAGCGGGGCGAGCCGGCCTGCGCAGGCTCGCAGCGCCGGCAGGTACCGCTGGGCGCGGTCGCCGGCACCGCCCGCGCGGGCCGAGGGGATGGAACAGCTCACGGCGGCGACGACCGCCCCCGACTCGCTGCGCACCGGCACGGCGACGCAGTAGAGCCCAACGGTGTACTCGCCGTCGTCCTCGGCGAAGCCGCTGGTCCGCACGGCCGCGAGCCGGCGCAGCAACTCGGCCTTGTCGCCGACAGTGCTCTTGGTGAACCGCTGCAACGTCACCCCGATCAGCCGGCGGCGCAGCTCGCCCGCGGGCAGGCCGGCCAGCAGCACCTTGCCCAGCGCCGTGGTGTGCGCGGGCAGCCGCAGGCCGACGCCGGAGACCAGGCGCAGCGGATGGTCGGACTCCTCCTTGGCCAGATAGACGTTGTCGAGTCCGTCCAGGACGGCCAGCTGCACCGTCTCGTTGAGCTCGTCACGCAGCGCGCGCATCTCAGGTCCAATGAGGACGGTGATGTTCCGGTTGTGTGCGTACGCCTGCCCGACCTCCCAGGCGCGCAGCCCGACCCGGTACACCCGGGAGTCCGGCTCCATGAACAGGTAGCCGCGGTCCGACAGCACCCGCAACAGCCCGTGCAGGCTACTGCGGGGGAGCTTCAGGGCGGTGCGGATACCGCTGGCGTCGAGCCCGTCGGTGTGCCCCGCGACCAGGTCCAGGATCTGCAGTACCCGTTCGGCCGACTTGATGGAGCCGGCCGGCGCCGCGGCGTCCGCGGCGTCCTGAGATCGGGTTGTCGGCGCCATGGTTTCCGTCCGCCTTTGTCCGTGAGTCGAGTCCCGAGCAGGGTGCCACACGCGTCCGATCGTAGGCAATCAACCGCTTCTGAGCTGCGAAAATTCTCGAATGATTCAGATATCTGAACGCGTATTCCCATATCCGATCACCGCGTCTACAGTCGTGGACCAAGTCCCGCGTCCCTCCGACACACCAACTGCCACACGAGGTGGACTGGAATGTTGAGACACCGATCCGCACTTCTGGCGGCCGCTGTCGTGGCTTCACTGAGCCTGACGGCCGCATGCGGCGACACCGACGAACCCACCAAGTCCGCCCAGGACGGCGGCACCCTCGAGATCACCCACTGGGACCTGCTGGCACCGAGCTACGGCGCGAAGATGTGGGAGACCTTCCAGGGCTACCAGCAGCAGAACCCGAAGGCGACGCTGACCAAGCAGGAAATCACCCGGGCCGACTACGAGACCACCATCAAGACGCAGATCGCCGCGGGCGGCGGCCCCGACGTGTTCGCCGTCGCCGACACGTTCCTGCCCGAGCTCGCCGAGGCGGGCGTCCTCGAACCGCTCGACGGCGTCTTCGGCGCCGACGCGAAGCTCAACGTCACCAACGAGGGCGGCAAGTGGCGGGGCAAGCAGCTCGCCATCACCGCCCAGATCGCGCCCTACGCGTTCCTGTGGAACAAGGACATCCTGGCCCAGGCCGGCGTCCAGCCGCCGACCACGCCCGAGGAACTCGTCACGGCGGCGAAGACCATCAAGGAGAAGACGGGCATCACCGGCTTCGCGGTGCGCCACCGCATCGCCGAGGAGAACCCGTGGTGGATCGACTTCAACAACTGGCCGCAAGGCTTCGGCGGCGGCTGGTCCGACGGCAAGACCCTCACCATCGACCGCCCGGAGAACATCGCCGCGCTCAAGGCCTACAAGGCCGTCTACGACTCCGGCGCCTTCGCCGTGGGTGATGACGCGTCGACCTTCCGCACGAAGTTCAAGGAGGGCAAGCTGGCGATGCTCATCGACGCGACCGGCGCGCCGACCGCGATGATCAGCGACAAGGTGCCGGGCACCTCCATCATGTCCTCGAAGCTGCCGTTCCCGGGCAAGAACACCAGCCAGGTCGGCATCTACTTCGTCATCAACAAGCACTCCAAGAACAAGGAGCTGGCCAAGGACTTCCTGCGCTGGCTGGTCCAGCCGCAGCCGCAGCAGAAGCTCTCCGAGGTCATCGGCAACGCCTCGACCGTGGCCGTCGACACGACCGTCCCCGAGGCGTACGTGAAGGCCAACCCGTGGGTCACCGCCTACCGGGAGAACGCGCCGTTCTCGCACGGCGCCGTGGTGAACGGGTTCGAGGCCAAGACCCCGCAGATCCGCCACATCGTGCTGCAGTGGATCGAGAAGGTGCTGCTGCAGAACGTCCCGCCCGAGGAGGCCCTCACCAAGGCGGCCCAGGAGGCCAAGGCGGCGGTCGGGGGCTGACCCGCCGCCGGCGCGGTAGGTGCCGGTCAAGCGGCATCTACCGCGCACGATCCCCGAAGGAGGGCCATGAGCACCCGATCGCGGCTGGCGCCGTACCTGTTCGTCGGCGGTGCGGCAGTCTATCTGTTGGTGTTCACCGCCACCCCGCTGCTGCGCGGGGTGCTGCTCAGCTTCACCGACACCAAGCTGCTCAACCCCGACGGCGGCGAGTACGTCGGCCTGGACAACTACCACGACCTCCTCGTCGACGACCGGTTCGCGTCGTCGGTGCTCACCACGATCCTCTACACCGCCTGCACGGTCGCCGGGTCGCTGCTGCTCGGCACGGCCGCCGCGTTCGCGATCAACGACGGGTTCCGCGGCCGGGCCGTCGTGCGGGCCATCCTCACGATGCCGTGGGCGGTGCCGTCGATCGCCGTCGTGCTCGTCTTCACCTGGATCTTCAACGTCGGTGACGGGGTCGCCAACCGCGGCCTCGCCGTCCTCGGCATCGGTGAGCAGGGCTGGCTCATCGACCCCGACCTCGGCCTGCTGTCCGTGACCGCGGTCAGCGTCTGGAAGGTGTTCCCGTTCATCATGCTCGTCGTCCTCGCCGCCCTGCAGTCGGTGCCCGCCGAATTGCGCGAATCGGCCCGGGTCGACGGCGCCGACCGGTTCACCGCGCTCAAGGAGATCGTCCTGCCGCACATCGCGCCGACCCTGCGCATCGTCGCGCTGCTCATGACGATCTGGTCGCTGCGCCGGTTCGAGATCATCTACCTGCTCACCGGCGGCGGACCGGTCGATGCCACCAACACGCTCGTCATCAACGTCTACCGGGAGGCGTTCGCCAACTCCGACCTCGGCCGGGCGTCCGCGCTGGGGATGCTCGGTCTGTGCCTGTCCCTCGTCGTCACCGTCGTCTACTTCGTCGTCGAGCGGCGCTCGGCGCGGCGGGAGGCGCAGTGAAGCGGCTGACCGGAGCGGGTCCCGGGCGATGGCTCGCGGTCGTCGTGCTGATCGTCGTCGCCGGCTTCCCGGTGTACTGGATGCTCAACACCGCCCTCGCCACCCGCGAGGAACTGTTCAGCGGGCAGAGCCTGTGGCCGCGAGTCGACCGCATCGGCTCCATCTTCGACGTCTTCGGCAGCGATGTACCGCTGCTGCGCTGGCTCACCAACAGCGCGATCGTGGCGTCCGGCACGACGTTCTTCAGCCTGGCGCTCGCCGTGCTGGCCGGTTACGGGCTGTCGCGGTACCGCCGCTTCCACGGCCGCGGTCTCATCGGCTTCGCGCTGTTCGCCACCCAGATGCTGCCCGAGGCGCTGTTGATCGTGCCGCTCTACACGCTGTTCGTGTCGCTGGGCCTGATCAACGGACTGTTCGGCCTGGTGCTGGCCGACACGGCCTTCGCCATGCCGGTCGCCGCGTGGATCATCAAGTCGGCCGTGGACGGCGTCCCCTACGAGATCGAGGAGGCGGCCCGGGTCGACGGCGCCCCCCGGTTCGTGATCTTCTCCCAGGTCACGCTGCCGCTGGTGGCGCCGTCGGTGGCCGCGGCCGCCGTCATCACGTTCTTCGACGGCTGGAACGAGTACCTGTTCGCCTCGACATTCATCCGCGACTCGACGAAATGGCCGGCCAGCAAGGGCCTGTCGTCGTTCATCGGCGAGTTCATCACCCCGTTGTCGACGGTGTTCTCCGCCGCGCTGGTGTTCACCGTTCCCGCCATCATCTTCTTCCTACTGGTCCAGCGCCGGATCGTGAGCGGCCTCACCTCCGGTTCGGTGAAGGGGTAGGCATGCCAGCCATTGCGTTCCGGGGCATCCGGAAGTCCTACGGCGACACACCGGTCATCCACGAGTTCTCCACGGAGATCCCGGACCGGGAGTTCCTGGTGCTGCTCGGCCCGTCCGGATGCGGAAAGTCCACCATGCTGCGCATGATCGCCGGGCTCATCGACATCACCGGCGGTGATCTGCTCTTCGACGGCCAACGGGTCAACGACCTGGAACCCAAGCAGCGCAACGTCGCGTTCGTCTTCCAGTCCTACGCGCTCTACCCACACAAGACGGTGCGGGCCAACATCGCCTTCCCGCTGCTGATGAGCCGCTTCCGCTGGTGGCAGCACATCCCGGTGGTCGGCATGGTGGCGCGCTGGCGGGCGATGCGCGACCCCGCGATCACGACGAGAATCGAGCAGATCGCCGCGACCATGGAGCTCACGCCCTACCTCGACCGCCGGCCACGCACACTGTCCGGCGGGCAGCGGCAGCGGGTCGCACTGGCCCGGGCTCTGGTTCGCGAGCCCTCGATCTACCTGCTGGACGAGCCGCTGTCCAACCTGGACGCCAAGCTGCGGGCACAGATGCGCACCGAGATCACGGCGCTGCACCGGCGAGTGGGTGCGAGCTTCATCTACGTGACGCACGACCAGGTCGAGGCGATGACCATGGGTACCCGCATCATCCTGCTCAACGACGGCGTCGTGCAGCAGAGCGGGACCCCGCAGGAGATCTACGACGAGCCGGCGAACACCTTCGTGGCCCGGTTCATCGGTTCGCCGCCGATGAACCTCCTGCCCGTCACGGTCCAGGACGGACAGGCCACGATCGACGGCGGTACGACCGTGCCCGCCGACGGGGTGCCCGACGGGACGGCCCTGCTCGGCGTGCGAGCGGAGAAGGTACGGGTCGCCGCGACGGGCTCCGGCCTGCCGGCCCGGGTCGCGGTGGTGGAACGGCTGGGCGCCGAAACCGTGGTCGGATTCCGGCTCGGGCTCGCCGCCAACCCCGAGGAGCTCGGCGCCGCCGCCGTGCGCGACCTGCACTACGCGAAGGTACCGGGTAACGCCGGCCTCGCCGTCGACGACGAATGCCGGGTGCTGCTCGACCTGAGCGGCGCCTGCTGGTTCGACAGCCACAGCGGTGCGCGCATCGGCGCGCGGAAGGATGTACGCGTCGCATGAAAGCACTGCTCTACGCGGGGCCGCTCCAACTCGTCGTCACCGATCTCGACGTTCCGGCTCCTGCCGACGACGAGGTGCTGGTACGGGTGGCGGCGGCCGGGGTCTGCGGATCCGAGGTGGAGGGTTTCGCCACCCAGAGCCCATTCCGCAAGCCGCCACTGGTGATGGGCCACGAGTTCGCCGGGCACCGAGTCGACGACGGCACCCTGGTCACGGTCAATCCGCTGGTGGCGTGTGGCGATTGCGGCAACTGCCGGCGCGGCAGGACGAACATCTGCGACAACCGCAGCATCCTCGGGATCAACCGGGCGGGCGGCTTCGCCGAGTACGTGGCCGTGCCACGAGCCAACGTGCACCCGCTGCCGGCCGGTGTGTCCCCGCAGCGCGGAGCGTTCGTCGAACCCATGGCCAACGCCGTGCACGCTGCGAACCTGGTCGCCGACCGACTCGTCCCGGACGCCCGGGTCGGCGTGATCGGCGCCGGCATGCTGGGCACAGCGGTGCTGCTGGTGCTCCGCAGCCGCGGCCTGACCGGCATCCACGTCGCCGACCTGGCCGAACAGCGGCTGGCGACCGCGGTCAAGGCGGGCGCCGAGCGCACCGGGCAGCGGCTGACCGGCGCCTTCGACGTCATCGTGGACACGGTGGGCACGGCCGGGACCCGAGCCGACTCCGTCGCCCTGCTGCATCCGGGCGGTGCCGCGGTCTGGCTCGGCCTGCATGCCGCCGAGTCCGATGCGGACTGCAGGGCGATGATCCGGGGTGAGAAGGCGGTCCTGGGCAGCTTCTGCTACACCGCCGCGGAGTTCGCGGCGGCAGTGCCGCTGGTCGTCGCCGTCGACGAGGACTGGCTGGAACTTCGAGACCTCGCCGACGGTGTCGAGGTGTTCGAGGCGCTGATGCGAGGCCCATCGGCGCGCATCAAGACGATGCTGGTGCCCTGACCGGATGTCCCAATTCCTCCTCACGGCGAAAGCCGGGAGTCTGCTCGGGAGGGCTCGATGAGCCGTACGGTGGTGGTGGCAGGCGGCGGCACCGGCATCGGCCGGGCGGTCGCCGCGACGTTCGTCGGGAGCGGCGACCGGGTGGTGCTGGTGGGCCGGCGCGAGCCGACGCTGCGCGCCGCGGCGGAGACGCTCGGCCCCGCGGCGACCTGGGTCGCCGCCGACCTGAGCACGGCGGACGGTGCCGCGCGGGTGGCCCGCGCGGTGGACCGGGTGCACGTGATCGTGGCAGGCGCCGGGGGCACCGCTGCGGCGGTGCCGTCCGAACTGGACGCCATCGCCCGGGAGTGGCGTGCCGACTTCGACCAGAACGTGCTGACCGCTGTGTTGCTGGTGGCCGCGCTGCGGCCAAAACTGGCCGAGCAGGGCCGGGTGATCGGCATCGGCTCGATCGGCGCCCAACTCGGCAGCGGCTACAGCGGCTCGTACGGTGCGGCAAAGGCGGCCTTGCACGCGTGGATCTTCTGGCTCGCCGCGGAACTGGGGCCGGCCGGAGCCACCGCCAACCTGGTGTTGCCCGGATACGTGCCGGACACCGAGTTCTTCGGTGACCGGATGAACCCGCAGTTCCACCAGGCCAGGGTCGACCGCACCCTGGTCGGACGCGCCGGCACACCAGAGGACGTGGCGTCCGTCGTGAACTTCCTGGCCTCGCCCGGGGCATCGTTCATCACCGGGCAGCTGGTGGGAGTCAACGGGGGAACGGTCCTGGGACGATGAGCAGATGGCAGCCTCACCCGCACCGGCCCGCAGGTCAGTTGCCGTACGTGATGACCATCTGCCCGACTGTGAGTTCTCATTGGATGACCGCGGCGACCGCGACGGGCTGCGAGATGCAGAGCTAGTGACTGGCGGCGACCTCGCTGCCGGCGGCACCGGTCCGGGCGGCCATCGAGTGCTGCTGAGCATCTGGGAACGTCTGGTGGAACTCGACGTGGCCCGCCGGTACCATCTCTCTCCTGCGGCGGGCCACGTCGTCCACCACGCCATGACCATCAACCGGCCCGCCGACGAAGGAACGACGAACGTGGCCCACAACCAGGATCTTGCCTCGGCCTACGAGCTCATCTACACCGTCGCCGCAGGCAAGGACTATCAACGTGAGGCCTACGACATCACCGACCTGATCCGGCAACGGAATCCCACGGCGGACAGCCTCCTCGACGTCGCGTGCGGCACCGGACTGCACCTGTCCCATTTTCGCCACAGCTTCGCGCACGTCGAGGGGCTTGAGCTTGCCGAACCGATGCGCAAGGCCGCCATCGACCGCCTCGACGGGATCACGGTGCACGCTGGCGACATGCGTGACTTCCGGCTCACACGCAGGTTCAGCGCCGTCACCTGCCTGTTCTCCTCCATCGGCTATGCGCGGTCGGTCGAGGAACTCAACCAGACCGTGGACTGCCTCGCCGCACACCTGGAACCGGGCGGTGTCCTGCTCCTCGAGCCGTGGTTCACACCGAACCAATGGATCTCCGGACCAGTTGACACCGGCACGGCCGCTGACGGCCGGCGGCACCTCACCAGGATGTGCGTGTCCCATCAGAATGGCACAACGTCGACGCTGACCATGCACTACCTGCTCGGCGAGACGGGCACCGGCATCCGGCACTGGAGCGAGGAACACACCCTGACACTGTTCACAGACGAGCAGTACCGCCAAGCGATCCGCCAAGCGGGGCTGCACGACGTGCAGTGGCTTCCCGGCTGGGGCGACCTGCGACCACGCATCAGCGCCGTCAAGCGCCGACGTGCAAGGTTTACCGCACCGCACTCCGGCCCCGCGCCGCGCCCGTGAATACACCGCCCTCGGTATTGCCGCAATCTGCCGTGTGCGCCCAGGGGAACGACTGCACCCGCCTCACCCACGTGCTCGACACGATCCGGATAGCCCGGCACGGCCCCGGCCGCGGCCACGGGACGGCGAGGCTGGCATCAGCCGGTGCTGTTGAGGCGGATCACGGTGCTGGACCATTCGCCGGCGGCGCCACCAAGGGCTGACTCGTCTGCGCCGTGTTCTGCAATACTGCGCCGATGGACGGCTCGACTGGCCCGCAACGGCGGCTCGGCAAGCTGGCATGGTGGACGCTTGCCGGCATCGGGGCGATGGTCGTCGCCCTGGTGGTGCTCGCCGTCGCGACCCTGGGCGGCGGCCCGCCGGCCGGACGCAACGAGGCCGGCGAAGCGTCCGCGCCCGCATCGGCGACGACGATCGCGACGACTGCCATGGCTGGGACACCCGGCCCGTCCGCGGTGATCGGCTCCGGCGCGCCCGGCGCGACAGGTGCGACGGCCGGTCCCACTGCGACCAGCGGCACTGCCGGCGCGCCGCCCGGGCCGATCGACCTCTGCGGCGCCGTCGACTTCGGGCCGGTCGCCGGGCTGGGTACCGCCGCGACGCAGCCGGCCGTCGGGGACCACGCCGACAAGTCCGACTACACGTCGTACACCTGTGACCGGCCCTTCGCCGGGAACAACCTGCAGATCGCCGCGGACGTCACGGCCCTGATCGGCGCGGATGCGCCCGGCGCGTCCAGTCGCTTCGCCGACGCGCGGGCGCATGCGCCCGCGGACGCCGTGGACATCGCCGGGATCGGCTCGAGCGCCTTCGGTTACCAGATCGGCGACGGCGGAGTGCGCACCTACCAGCTGTGGGCGCTCGACGGCCGCACGCAGGTCGGGGTACGCCTGAAAGTGACGTCCTCGACGCCGCCGAGCATGCAATCCCTGCGGGACGCGGCCGCCGCGGTCGCGCGGTCCGCGATCGCCCGCCTGCACACGTGATTGACCCTGCCGGCGGGCGCCCCCCCGGCAGGGTCCGTCCTGCGTCGGATCAGTTGTTGTCGACGAAGGTGCGAGCGAGGCTCTGGCCGAGCGCCACCGCGTTGTTGTGGTTCTCGATGGGGGAGACCCGCTGCGAGCCCTGGAACACGATGTACGTCACGCCGGAGTCGGTGCCGCCGTTGCTCGGATCGGGGTTGATGCCCAGCGCGTTGGCGGTGGCATAGGACGCCTCCCCGATGATCCCCGTGGGCCCGGTATCACCGACCACGGCGTAGAGCACCTGGTTGTTGTAGATCACGGCGACAACCGTGCCGCAGCCGATCTGGTAGTTGGTGTAGTTCCAGATGGAGCTCGAGCTGGGGACCACGACGTAGGGCAGCTGTGCTGCGTTCAGCGGGCTGTTGCCCGACGTGTGGCAGAAGGTGTCCGCCTGGAAGCAGCAGTCCGTGGTCTCGTTGCACTGGGTGGTACGCACGCCGTCGCAGTCGATGTCCATGTCGGCTTTCCAGAACACGGCACCGGTCTTCTGGCACACGGCGACGGTCGCGGTCGTCACGTCGGAGTCCGTCTTGTACTTGCCGTTGGAGATCTGGTTGCACGTGGTCACCTTGGCCAGCAGGTCGGCCGCGGTCGGGGCGCCACCGCCGCCTCCGGAAGCGCCGAAGCGCAGCCGGTCCACGTTCGGGCCGCCGTTGCTCGTCGTCGCCGTAGCGCGGATCGTGTTGGCGCCGGCGTTGAACGTGGCCGTGAAGCTCTGGTCAGCCCAGGTGTCCCAGTTGGCCGTACCGTTGAAGGCCTGATTCGATGCCACGGTCGTACCGTTGACGGCGATTCACCGCGATGTCGGCGGGCCTGTCGGTGGTGGTGCCGTTGGAGTACCGGATCGTGATCGTGGCGGTGCCTGCGCTGGCGGCGTTCACCGTCCACTGCGTGTAGCTGCCGGCGACGTTGTCGTTGTTCACGAACCCGGTACCGGAGAAGTTGAGGTGGTTGGACTCCACCACGCCTTGCGAGATCGTCGCGTTCTCCGCCTCGTAGCGGGTCGTCGCGGCGCTGGCTGGTCCCGCCGGGGCCAGGACACCGAGCACTGCGCTCGCCATGCCGAGCACCGCGAGCACGGCTCGCTGTCTGCGTCTTCCCATTGGCTGCCTCCCTGTCGGGAAACTGTCAGTCAACCTTACTGACAGATGGTTCTCGATGCTAGGACCGCGCGCGAACCGGGGTCAACCCGCAACTTTTCAGCACTGCGACGTCTTGACCGCATCCGAGCCGCGCGCCTAGCATCGAGAGCCATTAAATAGTAAGAGTCTTTAACAGTTCGGGGGCGTGGCCGGTCGGCCCGCCGCCCCGAGCCGTCCACACCCGTGCACGTAGACCGCCCATCACCCGGGAGGCTTCATGCTGCGCAAAATCCGTACCCGAGTCCCGTGGCGCCTGCTCGTCGGCGCGGCCACGCTGGTCGCGCTGGGCGGCCCTGGCACCGCGACGGCCTCAGCCCGCCCGGCGGCGGCCGCACCGCCCGCGGCCGTCCCAGTCTCCGCGGCTCCCGGCGAGTCGACCGCGATCCCCGGCTTCGTCATCCAGTCGTCCGGCAAGACCAGTGACAACGGGGGCACCATCTCGCAGCCGGGCTACGCGGCGTCGGGCTGGTTCGCGGTGCCGGCGCGCTCGACCGTGCTCGCCGGCCTGCTGTACAACAACGTCTACCCCGACCCCTTCTACTCCACCAACATGAAGTCGATACCCACGGCCGACTTCACCGTGCCGTGGTGGTATCGGGCGGACTTCTCGCTCGGCGCGGAGACCGGGCTGCACACCTTCGTCAACGTGAGCGGGGTGCTGTCCAAGGCCGACGTCTGGGTCAACGGCACCCAGGTCGCCACGAGCGGCACCGTCGCCGGCGCGTACACCCAGCACGAACTGGACCTGACCGCGATCGTCCACAGTGGCGTCAACAGCATCGCCGTCAAGGTGTACCCGAACGACCCCAACCGGGACCTCACCATGGGCTGGATCGACTGGGTGCAGACGCCGCCGGACAAGAACATGGGAATCGTGCGCGACGTGCTGCTGCGCCGGTCCGGCACGGTGGCGCTGCGCAACGCGCACGTGGTCACCAAGCTCAGCACGCCGGCGCTGGACAGCGCGACGCTGACCGCCAAGGTTGACGTCCGCAACGACGCCGCCGCCGCGGTCACCGCGACGGTGGCCGGCAGTGTCGCCGGCACCTCGCTGTCGCAGGCCGTGAGCCTGGCCGCGCACGAGACGAAGACGGTCACCTTCCCTCAGGTGACGCTCGCCAACCCGCAGGTGTGGTGGCCGGCCGGCATGGGCGGTCAGCCGCTGTACGACCTGAACCTCACCGCGTCGGTCGGCGGCACGGTCACCGACGCCGCGCACGACCGGTTCGGCGTGCGAGACGTCAAGGCGCCGCTGGACGCGAGCGGCCACCGCCGGTACAGCATCAACGGGCGACCGTTGCAGATCCGCGGCGGTGGCTGGTCGCCCGACCTGTTCCTGCGATGGAACCCCGTGTACGTCGAAGACAAGCTGCGCTACGCGCTCGACCTCGGGCTCAACACGATCCGCCTCGAGGGACACATCGAGCCGGACGAGTTCTTCGACCTGGCCGACCGGTACGGCATCCTCACGCTGCCGGGCTGGGAGTGCTGCGATAAATGGGAGGGCCAGGTCAACGGCAGCGAGCCGGGCGATGCCTGGACCTCCGGCGACTACCCGATCGCGAAGGCGTCGATGGCCGCCGAGGCCGCCCGGCTGCGCGACCATCCGAGCGTCATCTCGTTCCTCATCGGCAGCGACTTCGCGCCCAACGCGACAATCGAGAAGAACTACGTGGACGCGCTGACCGCGGCCGACTGGTCGACCCCGGTCGTGGCTGCCGCGTCGGACAGTTCGGCGCCGCTGACCGGCTCGTCCGGGATGAAGATGACCGGGCCGTACGACTGGATTCCGCCGAACTACTGGTACGACAAGGCGCACTCGGACAGCGGCGGAGCATGGGGCTTCAACTCCGAGACCGGTGCCGGGCCGGACGTGCCCACGATGGACACCCTCAGACGGATGATGTCGAGCACCGAGTTGGCCACGCTGTGGCAGAGCCCCACCGCCGTGCAGTACCACCGGTCCCAGTCGAGCACCTTCAACACGCTGAAGATCTTCGACAACGCCATCACCGGCCGGTACGGGGCGCCGGTCAGCCTGGACGACTACGTGCGCAAGGCGCAGCTGACCCAGTACGAGAACGTCCGAGCGCAGTTCGAGGCGTACCGGCGCAACTTCACCGACTCGTCGAACCCGGCCGACGGCGTCATCTACTGGATGCTCAACAGCGGCTGGACCTCGCTGCACTGGCAGTTGTTCGATTACTACCTTGACCAGAACGGCGCCTACTACGGCGCCAAGAAGGCCAACGAGCCGCTGCACGTGCAGTACTCGTACGACAGCCGCTCGGTCGTCGTGGTCAACCAGCGGCACGGCTCGGCGAGCGGCCTCGTTGCCAAGGTGAATCTCTACAACCCCGACGGCACCGAGGTGTTCGGCCAGACCTCGGCTGCGCTGACGGTCCCGGGCGACGGCGGGCGGGCGACCGCGCTGACCGTACCGTCGCCCATCAGCGGCATCGCCAGCACGTACCTCGCCAAGCTCGTCCTGCTCGACTCGGCCGGAGCCGAGGTCAGTCGCAACGTCTACTGGCTGTCGACCGCGCCCGACAGCGTCGACTGGGCGAAGAACGACTGGTACTACGCGCCGACCACCGCCTACGCCAACCTCAAGGGCCTGTCGAGCATGGCGCAGGCGCCGGTGTCGGCGACGGCGTCGTCGAGCGAGGCGGGCGGCACCACGACGACCACCGTCACGCTCAGGAACACCTCGACCGGAAAGACGCCGGCGTTCTACCTCGACGCGCACGTGGTTGATCCGTCCGGCAAACCCGTGCTGCCGATCCAGTGGGACGACAACGAGATCAGCCTGTGGCCGGGCGAATCGAAGACCCTGACCGCCAGGTACCGCACGAGCGACCTGTTCGGCGCGACGCCGTCGGTGAGGGTCTCCGGGTGGAACACGACGACGCAGACCGTACCCGCAGGCGGCGGCTCGCTCGCGCGGTACGAGGCGGAGAACGCGACGATCTCGCAGGGCACGGTCGCGACCAATCACCTCGGCTACTCGGGCACCGGGTTCGTTGACTACACCAACGTCAGCGGAAGCTTCGTCGAGTGGTCGGTGAGCATGCCGGCCGCGGGCACCGCCAAGGTGACGTTCCGGGTCGCCAACGGAACCACCACGAACCGTCCGATGGACATCACGGTCAACGGCACGGTCGTGGCGGCGGGCGTCGCGTTCAACCCGACCGCCAACTGGGACACCTGGCAGGACGTGACGGTGACCGTACCGGCGACCGCCGGCATCAACACCATCCGCGCGACCGCCACGACGGCCGACGGCGGACCGAATGTCGATTACCTCACCATCCTCTGACGATTTCAGGAGACATCGATGAGAAGCCTGTTGCAAAGGGGCACGAGACGCTCGAGGGTCGTCACGACGGCCGTGGCGGGCCTGCTGATGGCGGGCCTGCTGACCACCGTGGCGCTGCAGGCCGCTCCGGCGTCGGCCGCGTCGACCCGGTACGAGGCGGAGAACTGCACCATGTCCGCCGGTACGGTGGACGCCAACCATCTCAACTACAGCGGCACCGGGTTCGCCAACGGCGACAACGCGGTCGGCAACTACCTGGAATGCACCGTCACCGCCGCGAACGCCGGCCCCGGCACATTCGTCATCCGGTACTCCAACGGCACCACCGCCAACCGCACGGCCGACATCAGCGTCAACGGCACTGTCGTCGCCGCGGCCGCCGCGTTCGACCCGACCACCAACTGGGACACCTGGGCCGACAAGACCGTCACGGCGAACGTGAACGCCGGGTCAAACAAGATCCGGATCACCGCGACCACCGCGCTGGGCAACGTCAACCTGGACTACGTCGACTTCAGCGTCGCGCCGCAGTTCGTCGACTACCAGGCCGAGGACGCTGCGATCTCGCAGGGCACGGTCGCCAGCAACCACACCGGCTACACCGGTAGCGGTTTCGTGGACTACACGAACGTGGCCGGCTCATATGTGGAGTTCACGGTCACCACGGCGACCGCGGGCACGGCTCAGCTGACGTTCCGGTACGCCAACGGCACGACGGTGAACCGGCCGATGGACATTACCGTCAACGGCAATTCGGCGAAGCTGGATCTGGCGTTCGGGGCGACCGCGAACTGGGACACGTGGGCGGAGCAGACCATCTCGGTCACGCTCGCCGCGGGCAGCAACAAGGTGCGGGCGACGGCGACCACGACCGGCGGCGGGCCGAACCTGGATCGGTTGCGGGTGACGGGTCAGGCCGACTCGACGCCGCCGACCACGCCGGGTCAGCCCAGCTGTTCCGGCATCACGGAGAACAGCATCGGCCTGTCGTGGGGTGCCTCGACGGACAACGTGAGCGTGGTGGGGTACGACATCTATCACGACGGCAACCTGCTGGCCCAGTCGGCCGGGACCGCTACGAGCAAGACGCTGGCCGGCCTGACGCCCAACACGCAGTACCGGTTGTCGGTATTCGCCCGCGACGCGGCGGGTAACGTGTCGCTGTCCAGCGCGCAGGCGATCTGCACCACCGCGCAGAGCACGGACGTGTCTGCGCCCAGCGCCCCGACCGGCCTCACCTACTCCAACCTGATGTCGGGGAGTGTGACGCTGAGCTGGACTGCCTCCACCGACGACCGGGGTGTCGTGGCCTATGACGTCAGGGTTGGCACGACGGTGGTGACGTCGGTGAACGGCACCCCGCCCGCCACCACGACCACGGTCACCGCGCTTGCGTGCAACACGTCGTACACGTTGAACGCGGTGGCTCGGGACCTGGCCGGCAACGTGTCGGGGCAGAGCAACACGGTCTCGTTCACCACGCCCGCGTGCAGCGGCGGGGTGCCGTCGGCCATCTCGACGTACTCAGGCGGGTGGACGATCCCCTGGGGCACCTATTTCGCGCCGGACGGGCAGTCGGCGCTGGTGACCGAGCGGGATGACAAGGTCGCCGGCGGGCAGTTCCGCGTGTACAAGCTCAACACCACCGGTGGCGGCAAGACCTTGGTCGGGACGGTGCCCAATGTCGTGACCACCGATGGTGAGGGTGGGTTGTTGGGTGTGGCGTTCGACCCGAACTGGGCCAGCAACCACTTCGTGTACTTCATGCACACCGCTGCCGAGGGCAACCGGATCGTGCGGATGACGTACAACGGCAGCTCGTTGTCCGGCTACACGACGCTGGTGACGGGGATTGCCAAGAACCGCTACCACAACGGTGGCCGGCTTGCGTTCGGACCGGACGGCTATCTCTACGCCACTACCGGCGATGCGCAGACCGGTAGTAACGCGCAGAACAAGAACTCGCTCAACGGCAAGATCCTGCGGATGAAGACCGACGGCACGCCGGCTCCGGGCAACCCGTTCGGTACGCTCGTGTACAGCTACGGTCACCGCAACCCGCAGGGTATCGCCTGGGACTCGCAAGGCCGGCTGTGGGAGGCCGAGTTCGGCAACTCCCTGTACGACGAGCTCAACCTGATCAAGCCCGGCCTCAACTACGGCTGGCCCACCTGCGAGGGCACCTGCAGCGTCGCCGGCATGGAGAACCCCAAGCGGCAGTGGTCCGTCGACCAGGCATCGCCCAGCGGCATCGCCATCGTCCGTGACGTGGTCTACATGGGCGCCCTGCGCGGCGAACGCCTCTGGCGCATCCCGATCCTCAGCGGCGAGTCCACCGGTACCCCCAGCGCCTACTACGTCGGCACCTACGGCCGGCTGCGCACCGTGACCAAGGTCCCGGGCGCCGACGCCTTCTGGCTCAGCACCACCAACTGCGACAACAACGGCGGCGCCGCCAACGGCTCCGACCAGATCATGCGGGTCACGGTGACCTGACCCGCCAAGGTGGGGATCTCGGGGGGAGCGGCGGGTCGCCGCTCCCCCCGAGTTGCCGGCGAGGTGCCACATCCTCGCCGGCCTTCAGCATGTGGCGGACACGGTTGGCGTCCTGCGCGAGGGCCGGCTCATCCACGAGGGCCCCGTCGACGAGCTCCTGGACAGGCACACCCGACCGAGGTGGCAGCTGCACCTATGCGCCGGCGGCGACCGGCTCGCCGATCGCCGCAACGGGCTCGACTGGATGGCCGCAATACGGCAGCACGAGCAGGGCCGGCGGGTGGACACCACAAGCGCGCGCCGGCGAAGCGCTGCTGCCGGCGCAGATCAGCGTGAGCGGTCGGCACCTTCAGCACCATCACGTTCACGCTGGTCCCGAACTTTCCCCGACGGCGGCGTCGGCGGGGTACTACGTGCGCGGGTCGACGAGTTCGTGGCTGACGATCCGGTAGCGCCTGACCAGCCTGGAACGACCCCGGGCCCGGCGTCGGCAATGGACGCCGGGCCCGGTTGTAACGGCCGGCTCAGGGAACCCAGAAGTTCCCGCTGGCGACGATCATCACCTGTAGCTGGATGCTCGTCGAGTAGTAGTCGTTGCTGGTGAACGAGGTGTTGAGCATCTTGGTCCACAGCGCGTCGAGCCACGCCTGGCTGCCGGGGTCGGTCAGCGCGGCGACCGCGAACGGCGCGAAGAACGCCGGCTCGCTGCCCGAGGAGATCGCGCCGCTGTAACCGGCGTGGTTGGACTCCACGACGCCCTGCGAGATGGTGGCCGACTCCGCCTCGTAGCGGGTCGTGGCCGCCGCTGCCGGGGCGGCGAGCGGCATCAGCGCCGCCACCACTCCGAGCACCACGAGCGGCACCGCAATGTGGCGCAGTCTCAACTGTGCTTTTATGTGTGCCCCGGGTCAGCCGGTGTACTGGACGAGAATCTTGGTGTAGGCGTAGGCCGCCTGGGACACACCGCTGCACGAGTCAGCGTCGCTGCCGCTGCCGCAGGCCCGGTCGCGGTTGATCGACCAGAAGGTCAGGCGGGCCAGGTGATGCTGCTGCGCGTACGACAGGATGGTCTGGAAATCGGCGATCGTGACGGTCTCGTCGCTCTCGTCGGTCTTGCCGTTCATCGACGAGATGCCGATCTTCGTGTAGGCCACGGCGTCGCTGTAGCCGTAGGCGCTCTTGACGGCGTTCTTCAGCCCGTCGGCGGCGCTGACCGAGGCCGCGCCCATCGTGCCGGTGTGCCCGCCGAAATCGAACGGCATGATGGTCCAGCCGTCGTTGTCGAGTCCGGTCGCCGCGCCCTTGTTGATGAGGTCAATGCCGGCGGAGTCCGGCCCGGTCGGCGTCGTGCCGAACGTGATGAACGTCTTGATGCCGGGGTTGTTCGCCTTGACGGTCTTCAGCGCGCTGATGACCCGCTGCCGCACCGTGGCGTTGGAGAACTCGGTCGCCTCGATGTCGATGTCGATGGCCTTGAGGTTGTAGGCGTTGATGACCTTCTGGTACGCGCCGGCCAGCGCCGACGCCGACGTGCACTTCTCGCCGAGCTTGTTGCCGCTCCAGCCGCCGAAGGAGACGATGACGTCGCCACCCGCGCCGCGGATCGCGTTGATCTTCGCCTGGTCGTCGCCGCCGGTCAGCGGGCGGGAGCCGTCCCACAGCGGGTTGCACCCGCCGTCGGAGAGCATGAACGCCAGGGTGAAGAACTTGATACCGGTCGCTGACATGACCGACGTCGGGCTCTGCGGGTTGCCCCAGCCGAAGTACTCGTACGGCGCGACGGCCATGCTCGGCCCGCTCGAGCCGCCGCCGTCGGTGACGGTGAGCTTGTCGACGTTGGGCCCGCCGTTGGCGGTCGTGGCAGTGGCCCGCACGGTGTTGGCGCCCGCGTTCAGCGTGACGTTGACGTTGACGTCCTGCCAGGTGTCCCAGTTGCCGGTGCCGTTGAACGCCACGCCCGAGGCGGCGGTCGTGCCGTTGACGGCGATGGTCATCGGGCGGTTGGTGGTGGTGCCGTTGGCGAACCGCACGGTGAGGGTGGCGGTGCCGGCGGCTGCGGCGTTCACCGTCCATTGCACGTAGGAGCCACTGGCGTTGTCGTAGTTGACGAACCCGGTGCCGGTGTAGCCGGCGTGGTTGGACTCCACCACGCCCTGCGAGACGGTGGCGCTCTCCGCCTGGTAGACCGTTGTGGCGGCCTCGGCGGACGGAACCTGCAGTGCGAGCGGCGTGAGCGTCGCCCCGACGCCGACCGCGAGCGCCGTCAGGCCCACGCGCAGTCTGTTCAGTCGCATCGTTCCTCCCAATGGAACTGTTAGGCAAGTTGCCTGACAGTTGTCAGGAGATGGGACCACCGCCCGGGACGTGGTGTCAAGCGTTCACGTGCGTCAATCGCCGCGCGGCCTGCCGAGCCTGTTGCATCGGGGCTGAGCAATGGAGGCCCGGTTGCGAGGAGGGCAAGGCGCCTGACGGCGGCTGGGACTCGCCCGGCGCGGTTCGCATGCTGATCGAATACCTGCTCAGAAGGCGGTCTCGGCGCGTGCGTGTCTGGCCGATCCGGCGATCGCGTATGCGATCAGTCCACCGCACGCCAGCGTCGCGGCCGTCGCCGCGGCCGGGACGTTCCCCGGCGCCTGGGACTGCCAGGTCAGAATCTGCCCGAGCACGTTCCCGGCTGCTGGGTAGATCGTCGCGGCGAGCGTCCAGCCCAGCGGCGCGAACCAGGCCCGGCCCGCGCCGAGCAGCGGCGCGCTCAGCGCGGTCAGACCGAGCAGGCCGGCAGCGTCCCTGATCACCAGCGCGGCCGGCCCGAAGCCGGTTGGGGTGAGCTGGGTCAGCAACGGCAGGCCGGCCACCACGGTCACGGCGGCGAGCAGATGGGCGGCCCGGCGCGGCGCCCAGGGCAGTGCGGCGGTCCGGTCCAGTTCCTCGTCGGGGCCGCCCAGGGTGGCGGTGAGCGCCGCGGTCAGCAGCAGGACGGTGAGGACGACCATCGTGAGGCCTGGGGCGCTGTCGCTGGTGGCAGCGGCGAGCACCCACATCACCGCAATGCCTGCGGCGGCTGCGGCCAGAGCCGCAGGAACCCGGCGCGACCGGAGATAGAGCGTCAGCCACCTCATGTGTCGCTCAGCATCCCCTCGAGGTCGGCGCATCGCAGGGCGCCTTCGCGCACTGCCGCGACCCGGGCCAGCGCCCGCGCCTCGGGCAGTCTCCGCAGCCCCTGCCACAGCTGGCGGACGTGGTCATTCCACCGCTCGTCGTCGACGCCGGGCTCGTCCGGTGGTTCGGTGCCGACCAGCCAATACGTGGCCGCTCGCAGGACCGGCGAGTCCAGCCCGCCGGGGCACCGGCCCACGTTGGCCAGCACCCGGCCGACGGTCCGCGGCACGAGGTCGTCCGGGAAGGCCAGGTGGCCGCGGCCGTCGACCGTGATGGTCATCAGCGCGACCCCGGCCGGATCGGGCCCCGGCTTGGGCGCACCGCTACCCCAGGTGGTGGCCGTGTCCTCGTACGCCTCGGCCGGCGGCTGCGGCAACCTCGCAAGCAAGGCGAGCGCCTGCCGCGCCCGGGGCGTGACCTCGGGCAGCAGGGCAGAGTGGACCCGGGCAACGCAGACCTTCGGGGCGTCGGTCGTGCAGACGAGTTCCCGCGCGACCGGGTCGATCGCATGTGCGACGGAGCGGTCGTGCGGCACCACCGTGACCGCCACGGCCACGCCGAGCACCAGCGGCAGCGACGCCGCCATCCGCGCCCGGCGGTCCTCGACCCCGTGCAGGACGTACACGGCGACAACAAGCGCCACCAGCCACACCGTCTGGGCGACGGTGAGCCGGCCGGACACCGTCTCGTAGTCGCTGAACTGGCTCATTCCGTACATCGGGGAGAACAGCATGCCCAGCCACTGCTGACCGCGGAGTGCCGCCGGGAACCCCATCAGCCAGCCGATGCCGGCGCACGCGAGCACCGGACCGGCGGCGATCGACGGCCACAGGCGACCGACCGCGATGCCCAGCCAGGCCGCCACGGCCACGGTGAGTGCGCCGACGGTCACCACGGCGAATGCCGCCGCGGGCAGATACCGGGCGGTGCCGGCGATCCACGGCGTGGTCACTGCTAGGACCGCCAGGTAGCCGCCGATCACTGCGAGGCCGAGCGCGCCGAGGACCGGCAGGACCCGCTGCAGGCGTGGCCGGGGTGTGCTCTCGACGAGTTCGGCCAGGCCGGCCCGGGATTCCCGGCGGCCCTGCCACGCTCCGGCCGCCAGCGCCAGCGGCGCCATCAGTACGAGGTACTCCCGCTCGATCATGGCCAGCGCCATCCAGCCGGACGACCAGCGTTGCGGGGCGACATAACACATGACCACACCGGCAAGCAGCAGGATCAGGCCGGCCCAGAGGGCGGCGGAGCGGCGCAGTTCGATGCGCAGTATGCGGCTCATCGGCCCGCCTCCGCCCGGTGCCGGCGCAGCAGAGCGGAATAGCCCCGCTCGGCCGGGCTGTCCCCGGCGTCGCTGGAACCGCCCTCGGCGATCAGCGAGGCGGTGGTGCCCCGGTGTACCAGCCGCCCCTCATTGAGCAGGACGACGTCGGTGCATGCGGCCACCACGTCCTCGACCAGGTGGGTGGAGACCAGGACGCAGCCGTCCGTACCGAGGTCGCGCAGCAGTTCACGGAAGTCCAGGCGCTGCTCGGGGTCGAGGCCGACGGTGGGCTCGTCGAGCAGCAGCAGTTCCGGGTCGTTCACGATCGCCTGGGCGATGCCGGCCCGGCGCAGCATGCCGCCGGACAGCGTCTTCATTCGCGTATCGGCCTTGGCCGTAAGCCCGACCCGGTCGATCGCCCGCTGCACCGCGGCCGGCACCTCGGACCTGGGCATCTCCTTGAGCCAGGCCATGTATTCCACGAACTCGCGCACGGTGAATCGCGGGTAGAACCCGAACTGCTGCGGCAGATAGCCCAGAGCGCGGCGCACCCGCCGCAGTTCGGCGCGGCCGTGGACAGGCGCGCCGAGCACGGTCAACGTGCCGGCGACCGGTTTCACCACGGTGGCCAGGGCGCGCATCAGCGTGGTCTTGCCGGCGCCGTTGGGGCCGAGCAGGGCGTGCACGCCGGTGCCGAGGGCCAGGTCGAGTCCGTCGACGGCCAGGTGGGTTCCGGCCTTCACCTGCAGGCCGTCGGCGTGCACGATCCAGGGATAGGTGGTGGGGGCCGTCTCGGCCGCGCGCACCATACGCATGGTGATGCCTTTCGTAGCAGGAACTCGGGAACGCTCAGGAGTGGCTGGTCAGCCGGCGGAAGTCGTTGGCGCGGCTCGCCATGACGCCGGCCAGCACCGCGGTGGCCAGCGCCCAGACGGCGGCGCTGCCGGGCCGTAGCACGACCGGCAGGTCCTCAGTGATCAAGGTCGGCACGACCGCGGCCAGCACCCACAGCGTGCCGAGGCCGGCGGCGGCGCGTGGCACGCCGATCAGCGCGCCGACCGCGAGGGTGCCGGCGGTGAACGCCAAGCACGGCAGCAGCATCAGCGCCAGCGACGTCCCGGTACCGGCGCCGACCAGGGCGAGCACCGGAACGATCACGGCGAGGACCCCCAGCGTGCGCCGCAGCAACATCGTCAGGCCGGCCGCGGGGGTACTGGAGATCAGTTCCCCGGCCGGGTCGAGGCGACGGCTCCAGGCGGCCGCCACCGCGGGCAGCGGAGCGACCGGGGCGAGCAGCAGCACCAGCGACGGCAGATCGGGCAGCAGCCGGTTCAGCCCCGCCGCACAGAGCAGCACCGCGACCGTCATGGTCGCCCACGGCACCAGCGCGACGATCAGCCAGCGGCGCCGCGGCGCCGCCCAGCGGCGGGCACGCCGGGCCGGGGCGGGCCCGGCGGCGATCTCCCGGTCCAGTCCGGCAGCAACCCGGTCGAGCAGGACGAGGGTGTCCCCGTCCGCACGGCCGGCCAGCCGGGCGCGGCACTGCGCGCATTCCTCCAGGTGAATCTCGACCGACCAGACAGCGGCCTCGTCCAAACCTCGGCCGCCGGCGGCATACTCCGCAATCGCAGCGGAGCTCGGGTGCATGGTCATGACAGCGCCTCCCGCAGGGCGATCCGGGCCCGCCGCGCGCGGGACCTCACCGTGTTCTCCGGCACGCCGAGCAGCACAGCCGTCTCGCGGGCGCTGAGCCCGTCCAGCGCCATGGCGCGCAACACCTCACGCATCTCGGGCGGCAGCGCCAGCAGCGCCCGCTCGAGGTCCTGGCCAACCCGGCCAGCCATCACCTCGTCCTCGGCCGCCGGAACAACCGCCTCGGCGAGCGGCACGGCCGACACCTGCGGCTGCCGGGCCCGCCTCCGGAACGCGTCGACCAGCCGGTTGGCGGCGATCGTCCAGAGCCAGCCGACCGCGCTGCCCGAGGTGGCGGTGCCGGCGAAACTCCCGGCCGCCCGCCAGACCGCGAGATAGGTCTCCTGCATCACGTCAGCGACCACGTCGTCGTCAGCGCACCGCCGGCGCAGCCGCACCGCGAGCCACGGCGACGTACGCCGATACAACTCGTCGAAGGCCCGCCGGTCGCCCGCCGCCGTACGGCGCACGAGCTCCGCCTCGTCAACCGCGTCCAAACCTCGTCCCACACCAGGCAAGACGACCACCCCACCCGATCTGGTGCATCACCGAGCGTGACCCGCGTCACAGCCGGCGGCGAACGGCTACGGGGTCGATTCAGCACTGGCGAGTCCGACCCCAGGATCGCGTGATTCGGTCCGCTTGAACGGGATCCGTTTGTCGGCCTGTTTGGAGCCAGCGGGTCGGCGGTTGGTCATAATTGATGTCGGCGACTTTGAGAGCCGTTGCCCCTGGCGGCTCCCGTGGCTGGCTGCACCAAGCTGGTGGCACTCGGGCCGCCAGATGCGGCGAATGAGGTCAGCCCCGGCCACGGTCGCCCGATGGGCGGGCGTCCTGCGGCGGGCTCGCCGGAGGCTCGTCGTGGCGACCCCGATCAGTTCGATCTCGTGTACGAGGGCTCCAGTGAAAACCCAGGGGTTGGTGCCGGTCGCCAGTGGTAGGCCGCCGGGATGAAGCCGATTCCACCCGCGACCTTGCGCAGCCGGAAGGGCTTGCCGTGATCGTCCAGGGTGATCTGGTACGCCCGCCCGTCTACCACGAGGCCGATGTCGAGCACGAACAGGCTGTCCTCGGGTCCGCCGGCCTGCATGACGTGCAGCGTCCTGCGGTGGACCTCCCCGGCCGGGAGCGGGGCGGTGAGCCCCTCATCTGGGCCGAGTACCGCGTCGGCGTTCTGTGGGTCGTTCGAGAGCCATATCTCGTCACCGGTCAACCCGGGCGGTGTCTCGGTATCGGCGGTGCCGCAGTCCGCGTACATGGTGCCGGTCTCCGCAGGATGTCCGGTGAGCCGGCCGGCGATCCGATCGATCCGAACGTCGGTGTCGGCCAGCGCCTTCACCTCGAGCACCATCGCGAAGTCGGCGGTTTGTGCACCGCCGTGCTCCAGCGTCCAGTAGTAGGCGTCGGAGCAGGTACTGCCGGCTGCCTCGGCCGTGGCGGGCAACGGTCCGGCCAGGGCAAGTACCCACCAGGTGCCCGGCTCCTGGCCGCGTGTTCGCACCTTGAGCGATGCCCCGACGGGCGTCCAGTCGTCGGTGGCCCTGCCGGCATCGGGGGGTGGCGTGGAGTCCTGGGCGTGCGCGGCGGGTCCGGTTGCCTGGGGCGACGGCTTGAGCCGTGCTACGGCCCATCCGAGGGACAATCCGACGATCACCGCGAGGGAGAGGATGACGATCCGCTGCCTTGTCACCAGTCGAGCACCTGCCCGCTGTCCGCGAGCCGCCACTTCGCCGTGGGGAAATCGAAGTCGTACCGCTCGTCGTAGCTGCCTGCCACGGGCGTGCTGCGAAACGGCGTGCCGTCGTTGTTGCGGACCTCCACCACCTCGGGTTTCGTCACATGTTCGGTGTCGACGACGTCGAATTCGAGGACCCACTCGCAGTAGTCTCGAGCGGTCAGCGCGGTCACCTCGATCACCTGCGGTTCGTGCTGCGCCAGCTTGATGAACCGGTGCCCGCGCCAATAGCCGGTTCCCAGCCTGCCGTCGGGCTCGATCTCACGCGCGGGCATGTCGGTCGAGTCCAGGTCGAATCCCACCTGGGACACCGCTTCGTCGCCCTGAGCCGGGCCGAGCAGCAGGCTGCCATGCAACGGTGCCGCCCGGCGCAGAACCCGGACCTTGATGTCATTGACGACGACACCGTTGTACCGCTGCCCGACAATCGTCACGCGCAGCCGCGTGGCCGTCTGACCCTTGGGATGGCCGGGAGGCGGTGTGCCCAGCTCAAAGCCTCCGGCACCCGCCAGCTTCTGCTTCGCGTCCCCGGCCAGCTCGCGCTCGCCGGCAAAGACCTTGTTCGGAGCCACCCAGGTGTTGCCGTCCTGGTCGCCGTAGTCGAATTCGACCGAGGCCGATAAGGCAGGCTTGCCCTCCGCCGTGACGCGCTGAGCGTCGATGGCTCCCTGCTGTTCCCGCGCGCCCTGTTTCGCGGCCAGGACATACGAGACAGCGGCGGTGACCAGAATGACGGCAGCAGCGCCGGCCGCGCTCACCACCCGAGACCGGATGCGATTTCCCCTGGTAGCTGCACTTGAATCACCGGTCGGTGACTCAGGCCGGTCAAGCATTGATGGTAAAACGCTGCCCTCGTGCGAGGGCTCGAGCGAGGGCCGATGACCAGCCGGCGCTTGAACCGCCTCGGCGGCCCCCGCAGGCGCTGAAGCTGAAGAGGCGCGTCCGGAACGGCGGCGAGCCTCGGTCTGCTTGTGCTTGGGGCGACCCTTACTACGGCCGGGCACGCAAACTCCTCTCGATACAGCCAACGAGAGCGGATTGACGTTCTCCCATGACAGCGTAACGGTGCCCAGCTACTACGGGTCCCCGCCTTCGAGCCCATCGCCGTAGACCGGACTTGCCGCAGGGGCCAGCTCAAATCGCGATATGGAGGTCCGTCCACATTCGAACCCGAAGCCGTTCGGATCGGCCAGCAACGCCCCTTGCTACAGCGTGAGCGAGATGACCGACACGCCGACCGCAAGATGGAAGAACTCAGGAACTGTCACGTCGGCGGTTCCCGGACGGCGCCGCATTCTGTCGGCCCCTCAAACGACTCCGGGCCACGACGAGATCGTACGGCCGCCACCACCGCCCAACGGCTGCAGCAGCCCGATCAGCGCCGCGACCTTGATCTCGACCCCGGCGAGGACGGATCCAGGATCGATGCAGGGGAGGGAGACGATGTCACGGACAGGCGATAGAGGCTGGACAGCGAAAAGCCGTGTGTGAACGGTAGTTGGTCGAGCGGCGCGACCGGGTTTGGCTCCGGACGCGACGGACCAAAAAACCGCAACGGACCACCGGGACCGACGACATCGGTGGGGTTCAGACTCGATCCGTCTTCTCACGGGCGAAGTGCGGTTCCGCCGCTTCCAGTCGCGGTACCGCGACGCCCAACCGTCGTGCTTCCGCCAGGGTGTCCCGGCAGATCTCCCGCGGCTCCTGAGCCTCGGCGTCGGAGTGCGCCGCAAAATTCACGCGCACCAGCGCGACATGAGCGGTCAGCCAGGCGAGCGTGGGGGCCGTCAGCCAGGTGGGCGCCCGGAACAGCAGCCCGCCGCCCCGGTGACGTCGCAGGTCGAGGCCTCGCGCTTCAAGAAGCGGCAGGAGTTCACGGCCGGCCAGCAGCGCCTCGCGGAACGCGCCCGTCGACCCAGCCAGCTTGGCCAACGACCCTAGCCGCAGGCCCTGCGAGTGCAGGCCCGCGTTCGACACGAAATGGATCCACAGCCAGCCGCGGAAGTCGGGTCGCTCCCGCGGCCGGAACCCGGCGTCGCGAAACACCCTGCGCACGGCCCGCTCCCGGTCGGTCGGGGGCTGGCCGAGGGTGCCGAAGATGACTGCCGGCAGCAGCGTCCCGCGGAGCACGCCGTCCTCGCCGAAGCCGCCACCGGCCTGGGGAAAGCCCCATGCGACCTGGTCGACGGGAAGGGCGCCGATAGCGGCCTGCGGCTCGGTCCAGATGTTGCCGAAGACCAGCACCGTGGCTTGACCGACGCGCGGCGCCAGGAAGGCCGTCGCCTCCGCGAGGCGGTGGTGCGGCACGCTGAGCACGATCAGGTCGAAGTCGTGGTCTGACTGCAGTTCCTCGCGGTAGCGCACCGGCCACTTCTCGACGACGCGCTGCCCCCACACCCGGCGCCGTGTATCGAGCAGGTCGAGATCTGTCGTGTCCCCGTACGTCGCCGCGCGGCCCGGGCGGACGTAGAACTCGACGTCATGTCCGGCCCGTTCCAAGGCCCAGCCGTAGACGGTGGCGATCACGCCTCGGCCGAACATCAGGATCTTCACGCTGCACCTCGTGGGGTACGATCGATCTGGAGGTTATCTCCATTTTCCAAAATATGGAGGCCATCTCCATTTGTCAACGCGAGGTAGTGCATGACCGCCGACAAGCCGCTGCGGGCCGACGCCCAACGCAACCGCGATGTCCTGATCGCCAAGGCGCGAGAGGTCTTCGACGCCGGCGACTTCTTCGACCTGCGCTTCGACGACTTCGCCCGCCTGGCCGGGGTGGGCACCGGCACGCTGTACCGCCACTTCCCCACCCGGGAGGCACTGGCCGAGGCGGTCTACCACGGGGAGGTCGCCGCGTTGTGCGACCGCGCCCGCCAGCTACAGGCCACGCTGCCCGCGGCGGAGGCTTTGGCGACCTTCCTGCGCGGCATGGTCGACCACATGGATGCCCACGAGGGCCTGGCCCGGACGCTGGCCACGCTCATGGCCGATCGCTCGGGTGCCCTCGCCGAGGGCGGCCGGGCGCTGGAGCAGGCTGTCGCCGACCTGGTGGCCGCCGCCGTGCGGGACGGCGCCGTTCGCGACGACGTGGGTGCCGGTGCCGTGATGATGGCGCTGCATGGCATCGGTGCGGCCCATGACCGCCCCGGTTGGCGGGCCGAGGCCGACGGTGTCATCTCCCTCGTGCTGGACGGGCTGCTGCCTCGTCGTGCTAGTCACCGGCTGTGACGAGCCCTGGCCCGCCGCCGCGCACCAACGGCGGCAGAAGTGTGCACCTGAGCTTGACGATTCCGCCCGGGTGGCGAGTTGAGCCGTCATTCCCGAATGATTTGTGGTGCGCTGACTGTGGTGCAGGGGCCGGAGGCGCGGCGAACAGCGCTGATCACCTCGGTCCCCAGGCGGCGATCGCCTCCTGCGGAGACGTTGCGGCTGCACATCCGGCGATGCGGTCCGTCCACGCGCGCACGATCTCGCGGAGTTGCACAGGCTCCCGCACGACGAAGGGCAGTCCGAGCCCGGCCAGGACGCCGGGAATCCAGTCGAGTCGCTCCGCCCGCAGCCGCACGAGAACCCAGTCCGGGCCGTCGCCGGCATCGGGTTCGACGCTGGCGATTCCGTGCGGCAGACGCGCCCGTACCTCGTCGGCGGTGCCCTGCACGGCGACGGCGACCTGATGCCGCCATGGCGTGCCGGCCAGGCTCGTCAGGACCACGTCGGCGGGCTGGAAGCCCTCGGGCACCGCGAAGGTGCCCTGCGCGATTCGTACCTGCACGATGCGGTCGAGCCGGAAGGTACGCAGTGCTCTGGACGCGGAGTCGGTGCCGGTCACGTACCAGCGCCCGGAGTGCGTCACAAGCCCGTAGGGATGCACGGTGCGCTCGCTGCGGCGTCCGGTGCGGTCGGTGTAGCTGATGACCGCGGGTTGGTGCTGTCGCGTCGCTTCCGCCAGCCGCAGCATGACCGAGGCCTCCGGCGTCGGCACCTCAAGCCCCGGTGCGGTGAAGTCAGTGGTCGCCAACAGTGCATCGAGCCGGGAGGCCAGCGCTTTGGGCAGTACCCTGCGCACCTTGGCGGCCGCGGTTGCGGCAGCTTCCCCCGATGTCGGCACCAGGCCGGCTCGGCGGCCTGCCACCAGGCCGAGCAGGACGGCAAGTGCTTCCTCATCGGTCAGCATGAGCGGTGGCATTCGGAATCCGGGCGCCAGCCGGTATCCGCCGTAGCGGCCGCGTACCGATTCGACCGGCACTTCCAGATCAAGCAGGTGCTCGGCGTAGCGGCGTACGGTGCGCTCGTCGACGCCGAGGCGTTCAGCCAGGTCAGAAGCGGTGTGAGTGCCGCCGGCCTGCAGGATCTCGAGGAGGGCGAGCACCCGTGAGGTCGGCCGTGTCATGGTCAGATTCTTCCTCAATACCGGGCGGATTGTGCCCGGTATCGGACCTAGCCTCTTGCTTGCCAAACCCGCAACGAGGAGCAACGTCATGAAATTCGTGTCGGTCCGCATCATCACAGACCAGGTCGGCTGTCTCACCGAGTTCTACGAGCAAGTCACGGGCCAGACCGCCCGCCGGTACACGCCTGACTTCGCTGAGATCGCTCTGCCGGGGGCGACGCTGGCGATCGGCAGCACCGCAACGGTCAAGCTCTTCGGCGAAGGCTCGGCCGAGCCCGCCGCCAACCGGACGGCAATCATCGAGTTCCGCGTGGACGATGTCGACGCCGAGTTCGCCCGGCTGCGCGACATGATCGGCGAGTTCGTTCAAGCCCCGACCACAATGCCCTGGGGCAACCGATCACTGCTGTTCCGCGACCCCGACGGAACGCTGGTCAACCTGTTCACACCGGTCAGCGCCGAGGCGATCGCCCGGCAGCAACACTAGACCGTCGCCGCGCGGAGAGCCTCGAGTTACCACCAGGGCCGGACCGCAACCGGCCGGGGGTCGGACTGATCGAGCCCCACGGGACGTCCCGGCATGGTGACCAGGCCCCCGTGGTCATCCCTGAGGCGATGGCCAGCCGTCCAGGCCGGTACGCCGCCGGCGCCGAGTGATTACCGAGGACGGGCACCTGCCTTGGCTGCCGCTCCCGGGCCTACGTACTCACGACCTGCGGAGAGTCGTCCTTCGAAGGTCATCTCGTGCTCCCACCAGCCGCGCGTGTCGACGTCCGCGGCGTCCGCCAGCGCCTCCAGCTCCACGATCTCCTCGTCGGCGAGCTCGATGCCGCGAGCTCGGACCATCCCGTCGATGTAACTCGCCTTCGTGACGCCGATGATCGGGGTGGTGCCCTTGGCGATGGCCCAGGCGGTGGCGACGTCGGCGGCGGACGCGCCCCGGTCCCCGCCGATCGCGCGCATCCTGTCCGTCAGCGTCTGGAGCTTGGGCAGGATGCCGTTGTACGCGGCCGCCCGGTTGCTGCCCGCGGGCAACGGATGGGCCGGGCCGTACCTGCCGGTCAGCGCTCCCTGCTCGAGGACCATGTAGGAAAAGAACCGCACGTCGTGCTCGCGGCAGTGATCGAGAATGCCCGCGCGCTCGGAGCTGCGGTACAGGAGACTGTAATGGTTCTGGACCGCCTCCACGCGAAAGCCGGCCTCGCCGAGGATCTGGTCGGCAAGAGCGATCTCCTTCATGTTGTGGTTCGAGACGCCGACATGCTTGATCTTGCCGCTCCGCAGCAGCGGAATCAGAAGCGGCGTCCAGCGGGCCACGTCGGCGGGGTTGTGGATCCAGTACAGATCCACATATTCCGTACCCAATCGGTCGAGGCTCTGCTCCAGCATCTCCGCGACCGGATCGTCGCCGTCGCCCGCGGCCTGCGGGGTGAACTTCGTCGACAGCTGGTACTCGCTGCGGGCGTAGCCCTTCAGCGCCTGAGCGAGGACCGTCTCCGAGTGACCCATGCCGTACACCACCGCGGTGTCCCACAAGGTGAACCCGTTTGCTTGCGCCGTCTCGACGACCTCGCGCAGGCCGGACGCGGTCAGCTGACTGCCGAAATAGCCGTCGCCCGCCTCGCCGCTGTCTCCCCAGGCCCACGTGCCCAGCGCCACCGCCGGCACTGTCAGCGTCTTGCTCGTCATGTCCCCTACCTCCGTTACGCGTTCGATCCCAGAAGACCGCGATCGCCGCTACCGGAGAAGGTCGCGTTTATGGGGGGTACAACCTCTACCCCTCTCGCGCCGCGACCGGCGGATACCGTGAAGGACATGGACCAGCAGCCCGGAAACCGCGGCGAGATCCGGGACTTCCTCGCCGGCCGGCGCGCCAAGATCACCCCGGCGCAGGCCGGACTGCCGACCAGCGCCCGTCGCCGGGTCGCCGGGCTGCGGCGCGAGGAGGTCGCCGTCCTCGCCGGCGTGAGCACAGAGTGGTACACGCGGCTGGAAAAGGGTCACATCGGCGGCGTGTCCGAAGACGTCCTCGACGCGGTCGCCCGCGCCCTGCGACTGGACGACGACGAACGCACCTACCTGTTCGACCTGGCCCAGTCATCGCGGGCCGGGAGTCGCACGCCATCGCGTCGCCGGGACGTCGAGGTCCCGCCCCGAGTCCAGTGGCTGCTCGACTCCATGACGATGTCCTCGGCGTTCGTGCGCAACGGCCGCACGGACGTCATCGCCAGCAACCCCCTGGCCCGAGCCCTGTACGCGCCGATGTTCGACAGCGCCACCATCGACAAACGCGGCCGCCCCAACATCGCCCGCTACATCTTCCTCGACCCCGGCGCACACGACTTCTTCGTCGACTGGGACGCCGCCGGCAACGCCACCGCCGCCCTGCTGCGCGCCGAGGCCGCTCGCGAGCCCCGCGACCGGGCGCTGCGCGACCTCATCGGCGAGCTGTCCACCCTCAGCCCCGAGTTCCGCGACCAATGGGCCGCGCATGACGTCCTGATCCGCCACGACGGCATCAAACGACTCCAGCACCCCGAGGTCGGCCACCTGGAACTGACCTTCCAGCACCTCGACCTGCCCCTGTCCAGCCGAGCCGTGCACAACCTGATCATCTACACCGCCGAACCCGGCACCGCGTCCGAAGACCGACTCAAACTCCTCGCCAGCTGGTCAGCCACCCCATCTCGGGCGGCTTTACCAGAGCGCGCTCCGACCTCATGAGCTACGGCAACAAAACAACAACACAAACACCGCCGATCCCGTACGGCGACGGACAACCCACCCAGAACTGCTGATCCTCGATCAGTCACGGGAGAGGTCCCATTACTCGCCGCGCTGCTGTGCATCGTCCTGCTCTGCCTCGCGTTCGTGCTGGCCGCCCTGGCCTTCAGGCGTTATCGACCGGCCGGGCCGACGGCGATGGTCCACCGTCCGCGTGCTCGAAGCGGCCCGTCACGATGACGCGGCCCAAAACCTGGCGGCTTCGCGACCGCCGTGGGTCGCACAGGACCTGTGACGGGGCCGCCGAGCAGCCGGGCGGCGGCCCCAGGGAGCCAGGAGGCTCAGCGTTCCGGTCCGCGGCGTTACCCCCAGGCGCGCTCCAGGGCGAGCGCTAGGCGCCAGCGCCACTGCTCCTCGGTACCGCCGGCCCAGGGGTATTCGTCGGTGAAGTTCGGCCAGTCGACGGTCAGCGCCAGCACGCTCTCAGCGCAGAAGGTGTCGGCCTCGGCGCCCAACTCGGGGCGCAGCAGGTCGCGGACGAAGTGCAGGTCGGGTGCTGCGAGTTCGGCCAGCAGCGCCGCATCGTAGAGGTCCTTGCCCTGGGGGTAGGTGTCGGTGGCCAGCCACAGCAGCTTCCACGCCAGGGCGAGTTCGGGCGGCGCGGCCGGGACCGGCCGGTCGATGGCGGGCAGCGTGATCGGCTCGGGCGGCAGCGGCAGCGGCTCGCCGAAGACCACGTCGATCTGGATGCTGCCGCTGGGGCCGCCGTCGCCGGTGGTGAACGGTACGGCGAGGCGGCGGCCGTCGGCGCGCTCGTAGGTCCAGATCTCCGCGTGGACGACGCGGTCGGGCCGCAGGCCGGCGCCGGGGTCGGCGGCGATCGCGTCGGTGATGCCGCCGAGCAGCTCCCGTGCCTGGTCGCTGCCGCTGGTGATGGTGTGCGGGGTGACGACGAAGTCGAGGTCGCCGGGGTCGCGCGCGGCGTCGCCGACCCACACGGCCATCGTGACGCTGCCGCGCAGTACGAGGTGGCCGGCCCAGCGGCTGCGGGCGATCGCGCCGAGGGCGTGTTCGAGGGCGACGCGGCGGGCCTGCCGCCACCGCCGGCCGGTGCCCTCGTCGGCGAAGGCGGGCTCACCGGCCCGGTATGCGTTCTGGTACTGCCGCATGGCCGGGTCGAACGCCGCCGTCTGCCGCACCGACCCGTCGGCCGGCACCGGCAGGTAGGTGGGCGGGTAGTGCGGGGAGCCGGCCCGTGCGGAGCGCATCGTGGCCTCACGGGCTTCGTTGCGCCAGGACTCGGGCTCGCGGGTGATCCAGCCGCGGTCGTGGCCGAGGTTGGAGTCTTCGACGACGTACTCCTGCTCGACCTTGACCACGTCGAGGCCCGCGTCGCGGAGCGCGGCGGTGAGCCGCTGGAGCCGCTGCGTCGCGGTGTCCAGCCCGACGTGGTGGCAGCGCTGGGTGAGGAACCGCTCCTGCCCGCCGCCGTCGTGGCGGCGCCGCGCGTTGCGCGACAGGCGGGCGTCGTGAGCCGCGCCGATCTCGGCGGCCGCTTGCATAGCGGCGGCAGGGGTGGCCGGCAGGGCGAGCTTCACGTGGTGCTCGAAGTAGCGCCCCGCCGGCTCCCCGGCGGCCTCGTCGTCGGTCTGCGGCAGCCCGTCGCACCACGGCGCCGCCTCGATCTTCAGCCGGGCCGGGACGAGCCCGTGCTCGAGTAGCCGCTCCCGCCACGTGGCGGCCGTCTTCCGTGCCTGAGCGAGGGTGCCGTGCGTCGGCAGCGTGAGCATCGGCTGGGACGGAAACCGGCCGCGGTCCAGGACGATGTGCAGGAACTTGACGTCGTGCTTCTCGGCGAACCGGGCGAGGTCCGTGCCGTGGTGCGCCTCGACGGTTACATGGATCTCGAACGCCCCGGTGATCTCGGCCACCGGGCCAGCGTAGCCACTGACAGTCGTCGCCCAGTGGGGACCGCCCGTGGACCTCCCGACCTCGCCGTCCGGGCGTACGATCTTGCCGCGCCGGCTGATCGGCGCATCGGCTGGAGGATGCGCGCATGCCCCTGTTCCGGCGGTCCGCAGGGCGCGTGGCGCCCGGCCTCGACCCGACGCTCGGTGATGCCGACGCCCGGTGGCTGTGGGCAGCGCTGGCCGCCGGAGACTGGCTTGCCGCGCGGCCCATGCTGGCCGCCGAGCGGGCACAGGAGGATCTCGACTTCCTGGTCTCGGTCGCGGCCCAGGTCCCCGGCACCGAGCACTGGCTGGCGCATGTGATCGAGCACGGACCGGACGATCCCCTGGCGCTGCTCGTGCGCGGTCACCGGGCGATCGCGTGGGCCTGGGAGGCTCGCACCGGGCTTTTTGCCGCGTACGTCCCGCCTGAGCGGTGGGTGCTGTTCCGGCAGCGGTTGGAACTCGCCGAGTACTGCCTGCAGGAGGTGGTACGCCGGGAGCCGGCCAATGTCACGGCCTGGACTGGCCTGATCACCGTCGCCCGTGGCCTGGGTCTGAGTGCGAACGAGCAGCGGCGCCGGTTCGATGCGGCGGTCGCGCATGACCCGGACAACTACCGCGCCCACACCGCGATGCTGCAGAACCTCTGCCGGAAGTGGGGCGGCTCGCCGGAGCGGATGCGCGCGTTCGCCGAGAGGGCCGCGCGGGACGCAGGCGAGGGCAGCCGTCTTGGCACGCTCGTCGCCCTGGCGCACCTTGAACACTGGCTGGACCTCGGTGGCGCGCCTAGCCGTGACTACATCCGCTCGGCGGCGGTGCGGGAGTCGCTCAACGACGCGGCCCGCGAGTCGGTCCGGCACCGCCGCTATGTGCGGCGCCGGGACTGGGCCCTGGACGCCAACGCGTTCGCGGTCGCGTTTCTGGCGGCCGGCGACGACGAGGCGGCGGCGATGCAGTTTCTGGCCATCGGCGAGTTGGTCACCGAGTTCCCGTGGTGCTATCTCGGCGAACCGGTGGCCGCCTTCCGGTCCGCCGCCTCGGCCGTCAACGCCCGCACGGCCTGGTGAGACGCACCGGCCCCGGCGCGGCCGAGGAATGCCGGCGACCGCACCACCGACACCCCGCGACAGGCCATCAGCACCATTCTGGTGATTTTCGACCGTCCGGGCACACGACCGTGACGTCCCATCGGCAAACATGACCGTGATCCGTCGCGGGCCGTCAGAAGAGCCGCCACGGGCTGTCACCCACGACACGACGACTGGGCAGCCCGACAATGCTCGCCTCGCCCGCCGCTCGGCCTGCGCGGCCTGATCCGCTTCGCCGCCGGCGTGGGGCGGCTGCTCGGCCTGCGCTGAGGTGGGCCGTGCGCCGCCTGCGGCAGCCTAGACGGGCTGGGCCAGCGCGAAGCCCGCGGGCAGCGGCACCAGCGGGGTGGCGTCGCGGGCGGCCAGGAACTCCGGGCGCGGAGCGGCCTGCGCCGGCAGGGCGTTGTCGGTGCGGTTGTAGGTGACCAGGACGACGCCGCGCGGGTGCGGCGACATGTTCGTGCCGGAGCCGTGCACGATCCGGGAGTCGAACAGCAGGATCGAGCCCGCCGGGCCGGTGGCCGACTCGATGCCCCGCCCGGCCGTCAGGCGGGCCAGCAGGTCGGCGTCGATGGCGTAGTCGAGGTCGGCGCTGAGCTGCGGCAGCCACTGCGCGTCGCCGTCGCCGGCCGGAGCGCGGCGCTCCACGTCGATGAGGCCCAGCTCGTGGGTGCCCGGCACGAACAGCAGCGGGCCGTTGAGGTGGGTGGCCTCGTCGAGCAGGACCGCGACGTTGACCACGTGCGGACGGTCCATGCCGTCCTCGCGGGCCCAGAAGATGTAGTCCTGGTGCCACGGCCAGACATCGCCGGTCATCGGGGCCTTCGCGTTGATCTTGAACTGGTGGACGTACACGTCGCCGGACAGGATCTGCATCGCCGGGCCCAGCAGGCGCGGGTGGCGGACCAGGTCGCGGCAGACCGGGTCGCGCCGGTGGCAGCCGTGGACCGCGCGCACGGTGCGGCCGTCCTTCTCCAGCGTGCGGTCCGGCGAGTCCTGCGCGTAGAGGGCTGCCGCCGCCCGGCGCAGGCAGTCGACCTCCCGCGGGCCGAGGCCGTCCTCGATGAGCAGATAGCCCGCCTCGCGGTACTGCTTGAGCTCCGTCGGGGTCAGCATGAGCGCTCCTCACGGTGGGTTAGGTCGCCTACAGGCCGGGCAGGAGCCGGGCCAGCCGCTCGACGTGCGGCCGGCGCAGCAGCGAGAAGTGCCCGCCCGGCAGCACATGCACCGCCGGGGGCGCCCCGCAGGCGCGGGTCCACGCCTCGACCGCCGCCGCCCGTAGCCCGGCGTCCTGCTCGGCCGCCTGCACGAGGGTGGCCCGCACATCGTGGGGCGCCGGGTCGTATGCGGCCACCGCGCGCGCGTGCGCCCGGTAGAGCTCGTCGCCGGAGTCGTCGGGCGTCTGCTGCGCCGCGAGGTAGCTGTCCAGCAGCACCAGCCGCGCCGCCGGTCCGAGCGCGCGGGCCATCTCGAAGGCCACCAGGCCGCCCATCGACCAGCCGGCCAGCGTGCACGGCCCGTCGGCGACCTCCTCCAGCGCGGCGGCGGCCAGCGCCTCGATGCTCGGCGCGACCCCGGGCTGCAGGGCGTACAGCGGCCGCGGGGAGTCCCAGGCCGGCGTCAGCTCCCGGAAGGCGAGCGCGTCGCCGCCGGCCGCGGGCAGCACGTACACGGGCGCCCCGGTCCCCGCGCGCAGCAGCACCAGCCGCCCCGTTGGCGCGGCGGCCGCGTCGCCCCGGGCGAGGCGGGCGAGGCGGGCGAGGCCGGCCACCGTCGTGGGCCGGTCGCCGCCGTCGAGGTCGTCGGCCGGGAAGAGCACCGCGACCGGCAGGCCCCGGCCGAACTCGGCGTTGAGCTTGGCGATGAGCTGCACGGCGAGCATCGAGTGCCCGCCGAGGGCGAAGAAGTCGTCGTGGGCGCCGACCCCCTCGACGCCGAGCAGTTCCTGGAAGATGCGGGCGACCGCGGCCTCGGCCGGATCGCGGGGCGCCGCCGTGCCGTGCCCGAGCGCGGCCCCGGCGGCCTGATGGGCGGCGAGGACGGCCTGGTCGGTCTTGCCGTTGGCGGTGAGCGGGATGCGCTCGATCCAGGCGTAGCGCTCCGGGACCATGTACGCCGGTAGCCGCTCGCGCAGGAAGGCCGCGATCGCCTCGGTCGGGATCGGACCGCCGTCGCCCGGGACCAGGAAGGCCGCGAGCGCCTCGCCCGGGGCCACTGCGGCGTCGCGGACGGCAGGGTGGCGAAGCAGGGTCGCGGCGATCTCGGCCGGCTCGACCCGCACCCCGCGCACCTTGACCTGCTCGTCGCGCCGGCCGTGGAAGCGGATCTCGCCGTCGGTGTCCAGGCAGCCGAGGTCGCCGGTGCGGTACAGGCGGGCGCCGGGCCGGGCCGGGTGGGGCACGAACCGCTCGGCGGTGCGCCGGGGCGCACCGAGGTAGCCGCGGGCCAGCTGCTCGCCGCCGATGTAGATCTCGCCGAGCACGCCGACCGGGGCCGGGCGCAGCAGCTCGTCCAGCACGAGCACCTCGGTGCCGGGGACGGGCCGGCCGATGGGCACCGGCCCGTCGCCCGCGTCCGCGCGCACCTCGTACACGCAGCAGCCGACGGCGGCCTCGGTCGGGCCGTACTCGTTGAAGACGCGCGCGTGCCCCCGCCAGGGCCGCACGGCCGCGCCGGACAGCGCCTCGCCGCCCACCACCAGGGCCTGTGCGGTGCCGGCGAGGTCGGCCGGCGCGAGCAGCCCGTTGAGCACGGCCAGGTGCGACGGCGTGAGCTTGAGCAGGCTGAGGTCGCGGCGGCGGCGCAGCTCGGCGGCGAGCGCCCCGACGTCGCGCCAGGCGGGGTCGAGCGCCACCGTGCGCCCGGCCAGCAGCGGGGCGAAGAGGCTGGTGACGGTCAGGTCGAAGGAGACCGAGGAGTGCACCAGGGCGCCGGTGCCGCGCTCGCCGCCGTACGCCCCGGCGGCCCACTGCAGGTAGTTGACCAGCGCGCGGTGGGGCAGCAGTACACCCTTGGGCTCCCCGGTGGAGCCGGAGGTGAACATGACGTAGGCGAGCTGGTCCGGGTCCACCGCCCGGCGCAGGTCCGCGCCGCCGGCGTCGCCGACGCCGGCATCGGCAGAGGCATCGGCGAGGTTCAGGACCGTGGGTGCGAGACCGGCGCAGCGTTCGGCGGTGCCGGCGTCGACCAGGAGCGTCCGGCAGCCGGCCCGCTCGACGAGCTCCGCGATGCGCAGCCGGGGCAGCGCCGGGTCGAGGGGCACGTAGGCGCCGCCCGCCTTGAGCACGGCCAGCAGCGCGGCCGGCAGGTCGGCGGTGTGCTCCAGGCAGACACCGACCAGCGTCTCCGGGCCGGCGCCCTGCCCGGCGAGCTGCCGGGCGAGCCGGTTGGCCCGCCCGTTGAGCTCGGCGTAGGTGAGGGCGCGCCCGGGGGAGGTGACCGCCACGGCGTCCGGGTTGCGGGCCGTCTGCTCCTCGAACAGCTCGTGCAGGGCCGCACCGGACCTGGCCCGGGGCGGGATGGCCCGGCTCAGCGGCACCGCCGGCCCGGCGGCGACGAGCGCGCCCAGCAGGTCGTCGTACTGCTCGGCCAGGCCGCGCACGTACGCGGGGGTGAACCGCTCGTCGCGGTAGCGCCACACCGCGGTGCCGCCGGCGGGGCCGATCTGGCACTCGAGCCCGATGTCGAAGGGCTCGTCCGGCACCTCGGCCAGCTCGACGGCGAAGGTGACGCCGCCCGCCGTCGTGGGCGCGGGGGCGGGCCGGCACGCGAACGCCGCGTCCCAGCGGGGCGTGCCGGCTTCGTAGGCGCCCAGGAGGTACTCCTCGACCTCCTCGATCTCGTCCAGCTCGCGCGCGGTCGCGGACACGACGTCGGCGAAGGTGGCGGTGCGCTCCACGGTGGCCGGCACGCCGAGCCAGCGCGTGAGGGGGCCGAGGCAGCCCTGCAGGTCGGGTTGGGAGCGCGAGCGGAACGCGGTGCCGACGGTGACCGGGCTCTGCCCGGTGACCCTCCACAGCAGCACCTGCCAGGCGGCGAGCAGCACCGCGTCGGGCTGGACCCCGCACCGGTCGGCGTAGGCGCGCACACCGCCCGGGAGCGCACGGCGCACCACCGCCGGCGCCCGCGACCCGGCCGGGTCCGTCCCGGCCGGGTACGCCGGCGCGAGCTGGAGCGGGAAACGCAGCTCGGCCGGGTCGGCCCGGCGCTGCAGGACCGCCGTGGCCCGGGCTACCTCGTCGGGCTCCTCCTCGGCCAGGTGGTGCTGCCACTGCGCGAACTGGCTGTACTGCAGGACGTCCGACTCCTCCGCCCGCCCGCCGTACTCGGCGGCCAGGTCCTCGGCCAGCAGTCGCAGCGACTCGGCGTCGGCGGCCAGCGCGCTCAGCGTCAGCTCGAGGGCGTGCCGGCCGGGGCCGAGCGCCCGCAGGTCGGCGGTGAGCGCGGGCGGCTCGGGCGCGTCCGGATGCACCACCTGGACCGGGGTGCGCCGCCCCGGGGCCCGCTCGAAGGTGCTGCGGAGCAGCTCGTGCCGCCGGACGAGGGCGTCCAGCGCCGCTTGCAGCCGGTCCGCGTCGAGCGGCCCGCCGAGGCGCAGCCGGAGTCGGGCCGGGCCGCACGCCCGCCGCCACAGGCGCCGCTGCTGTACCGACAGCCGATACCCCGCCGTCATTCCCCGTGTCCTCTCAGTCGACCGTGCGCATGTCGCCCATCGCGACCAGCAGGGAGCGCGGGCCGGTGAAGGGGTTGCGGCCGTGCGCCACCGCGAAGTTGTCGAGCATGACCACGTCGCCGGCCTGCCACGGGAAGACGACCTCGAGCTCCTGGTAGACCCGCAGGATCTCGGCCATCGCCGCGTCCGGGATCGGCGAGCCGTCGCCGAAGGTGCAGGTGCGAGGCAGCTCGTCGGCCGGGAACGTGGCCAGCAGCGAGGCCCGGGTCCGCTCGTTGAGGCAGGCCAGGTGCCAGTGCTGGGCCTGGTTGAACCACGACCGGGCGCCGCTGCCGGGGTGGCGGACCACCGCCGGGCGCACGGCCTCGGTGCGCAGCCGGTCGCCGCGCCACTGCCAGCGCAGCCCCTCGGCCGCGCAACGGGCCTCGACCTGCGCCCGGTCGCCGGTCCGGAACACGTCCGGCCAGTCCAGGCCGATGCCGGTGCCGTAGTTGCGCACATAGCAGACGCCCTTGGCGGCGAACTCGTCGCGCAGGCCGGCGTCCAGGCGGTCGTACACGGCGCGGCTGTCCACCAGCGGGGTTTCCCCGCCGGAGGCGGCCGGTCGGGCGCAGCAGAACCAGATCTTGGCCGGCGCCTGCCGGTTGAACGAGTTCTCGTTGTGCCAGAGCAGCCGCTCCTCGGGCGGGAAGAACACGGGGGTGTAGACGCCCCCGCCCATCTGGGCCCGCGGGTGCTCGCCGTTGTCGGCGAACAGCTCGTCGACGAAGAGCCCGGCGAAGCGCTCCAGCTCCGCGGGCTCGGTCACGCCGAAGCCGCGCAGGAGCAGGCCGCCGTGGCGCAGCAGCTCGGCCTCCAGCGCCTCCCGCTCGGCGCCGGCCCACTCGACGAGGTCGACGTCGTCGCCGGCGGGGCGCAGGACCAGCGGCAGGCCCGTGCCCTCGCGCACGACCGCCGCGGCGGGCTCGACGGGGACCGGACGCAGGGCGCGCGGGTCGATCCTTCTCACCATCGGATGCCTCCTAGTGCGCCAGCAGGGCCAGGACCCGCTCGGCCGCGCCGCCCGGCGGGTGGGGCAGGACGGCCTGCGCCGGCAGCTGCACGGACGCCGCGCGGGCGCAGGCCACCAGGTAGGCCAGGTAGGTGGCGAAGCGGTCGCCGAGCTGGCGCCGCATTGCCGGGGCGACCCCCAGCCGCGCGGTGGCCGCCTCCACCGCGGTGCGGTAGGCGCGCTCCAGCGCCCCGGCCGCCGCCGGCAGGTCGGCCTCGCCCTGGACCGCGGCGGCGCTGTGCCGCGCCGCGGCCAGTTCGTCGGGCGACAGCTGGGCGGCCAGGCGGTCGATCGCCGCACAGAACTCGGTGGCCAGCGTGGCCGCGTCGACCCGCTGCGGGGCGAACACCAGCAGCGGCGGGTCGCCCAGCCCGGCCCGGGCGATCTGCGCGGCCAGGATCCCGGCCAGCGACGACCCGGCGCAGTAGCCGAGCACCGCCCGCACCGGCGCACCGAGCGCCGGGATCTCGGCGAGCCACGGCCGGATGTACGCCACCGGCTCCGACTCCTCGTCGAAGGCGCCGGCCGAGCGGGGCGGGAGGGTCTCGTACAGCCGCGCGCCGGCGAGGTCCCCGGCCAGGTCGGCGAAGCCGGGCCCGCCCGCGCCCGGGTCGAAGTGCACGGCCAGCACCAGCGCCTTCGTTCCCGCGTTCAGCGGCCGCCAGTGTGGGCTAGACATGGGCGCCGGCCCAGAACGCGCCGTAGCCGTGCTCGGGCACGGCCGCGGGCGCCCCGAAGTACGGCCGCTTGCTCATCGCCTGGGCGAGCATGCCGACCGAGTCGAGGAAGACCTCGTAGACCTGGTCGGGGGTGGCGTGCTCGGTGGCGAAGACCGGCGGCAGATCCTCGTGGTAGCGGCCGTAGTCGTGGTGCAGCAGGGTCATGCCGAAGCGGGCCGGGTCGTCGAACATCGCGCTGCCCGGGTACGGCACCAGCCCGAAGAGGTACGAGGCCTGCAGCAGGTCGCGGTCGATGAGGTCGCACACCCACTCCACGCTGCGACGCATGTCGTCGAGCGTCTGGTCGGGGAAGCCGTTGACCGTGAAGGCGCATGCGGCCAGGCCGGCGTCGCGCATCCGCTGCAGGACGTCCTCGACGGGGCTGAGCTTCATGTGGTGCTTGTGCTGCTCGTGGCTGCCCTGCACGCCGGTCTCCAGGCCGATCTCGACCCATCGGCAGCCGCTGGCCGCCAGGGCGCGCAGCACGCGCTCGTCGGTCAGGCAGTTGAGTCGGGTCTGGCAGTCGTAGTGAATGTCGCCTTCGCTCTCCAGCGCGGCGAGCAGCTGCAATGTGTACTCGGGGTGTAGGGTGAATGTTTCGTCGCCCCAGTAAATATTGTGATGCGTGCCGTAACGTTCCCGGTAACTGCGGATTTCGCGCAGCACCCGGTCGATGGGAAAGTAGTCCGGCTTCCGGCCGATCGTTTGAATCGTGCAGAAAGTACACTTGTATGGGCAGCCCAATGCATAAACCTGCCGCAGGTATCGGATGTCCTGCCCGGCCGATGCGTCGAACAGGTCGACCGCCGGAAAGGGAATCTCGCGGGCCGGCACATCGGGGTAGCGAAATCCGGTGCGCACCAGCGCGCCGTCGCGGGCCTGGAAGACCAGGTTGCCCACCGCGCGCGGGTCGCCGCGGCGGGTCAGCGTCCGCAGCAGTTCGGGCAGCGCGATCTCGCCGCGCTCGACCACCACGTAGTCGACCGCCGGATGCAGGGCCACCTCCGCCGCCAGCGGCGTGGCGGCCACCCCGCCGAAGACCACCACGGCGTCCGGCGTGAGGGCCTTGACCTCCTCGGCGATCTGGTACGCGAACGGCAGGTTCACGGTCATCGGCGAGAACAGGTAGACGTCGGCGGGGCGGGCCCGCAGGCTCGCCCGGACCGTTTCCGAGTTCAGCGTGCCGAGCTCGCCGACCGCGCCGGGCTCGGAGTAGAGATCGACCACCCCGAGATCGGTGTGGCCGTGGGCCAGCAGCACGCCGCCGAGCCAGTGCATCCAGTGCGGTAGTTCCCACATGTTGCGCCGCATCGGGCGCAGTCCAGGATGCGTCGAGTTGTATTGGAAATCGAAATTCTGCCAGAATTCGCGGCGCTCATCCAAGGCCACGGAAGACATGGGTGTATGCACAAAGGCAATGCGCATCGTAGTCCCCGTTCTACGGCTGCGGTTGCTACACTCGGTAGTCATGCCGTTACGCTCGGATGTGCTCCGCGCGTCCGACCATTACACCTAAACCCCACGAAGCATCGACGTCAACCCCTGTGTGACACGGGGTTGACAGTCCGTGCATCCGCTTGTTCTATTGATGCGGTTCTCCGCACCAAAACACCGGGAAGGAGTGCTGATGTCCAACGGGGGCGGCGTCAGCCTGTGGCGGAGCAGGAATTTCCAGATTTTTCTCGCCGGCCAAACTCTATCGGCGCTTGGCGATTCGTTTTCGTTCGTGGCGATTCCGCTGCTGGTGTTGCAGGCCACCGGCTCCGTCGTGCAGATGGGCGTGGTCACGGCCCTGGTGGGCGCCTCGTCCGTCGTCACCGGCATCTTCGCCGGCTACATCGCCGACCATGCCGACCGGCGGCGGCTGCTCATCGCCTGCGACGTGGCGCGCTTCGTGCTGTACGGCCTCGTCGCCGTGGTCTGGCTGGTCTCGCCCCAGATCTGGCTGCTCTACGTGGTCGTGCCGCTGGCCGGCGCGTTCGCCCAGCAATTTCAGGTGACCTATGTCACGGTCGTGCCGGCACTCGTTCCGGCCGGCCAGATCACCCGGGCCAACGGGCACCTCTACTCAAGCTACGCGGTGGCCAGCGTCGCCGGCCCCATGCTGGCCGGCCTGCTGTCCGCGGCGTTCGGCCCGGCATGGGCGGTCGCCATCGACGCGACGACCTTCGCCGCCTCCGCCGCCGGCCTCGTGCTGATCCGGATCAGGCCCACGACGCTGGCCCCCGCTGCCCCTGACGCCGCGACCGCGGACGCCGCCGAAGCGCCGACCGGCCAAGGCGGTGCGCCGCCGGCGGTCACCGGGCGCCGGGCCCTGGTCAGAGACTTCCTGGCCGGCGTCACGTTCCTGTGGCGGCACCCGGTGCTGCGCTCGCTGACGGTCCTGCTGTCGCTGCTGCTGTTCATCACCACCGGCCTCACCGACCTGATCATCTACTACCTCAAGCACGACCTCGGCCGCTCCGACGGCGTCGTGGGCTACGTGCTCGCCGCGGCCACGCTCGGCTCGCTGCTCGCGGCCAGCACGGTGGCGCCGGTCCGCGACCGGCTCGGCTTCGGCGGCTGCTGGATCGGCTCCTGGGCGCTGTGCGGCGTGACGATCGCCGGCCTGGGCCTGACCCGCAGCGTGATCGTCGTCGGTGTCCTGGCCACCGTGCAGCTGGTGGCCACCGGCTGGGCCGGCATCGCCTCGATGTCGTTGCGCCAGGAGGTGACCCCCGACCACCTGCTGGGCCGGGTCACCTCCGCGTTCTGGACCCTGCACAACTCCCTCGGCCCGATCGGCGCGGCCGCCCTCACCGCGGCGGCCGCCCGCTACGGGGTCATGGCCACCTGCGTGGTCGGCGGCACCGCTTGCGTGGCCATCGCACTGGCCGCGCTGGCCACGCCGATCAGGCAGCGCCGGCCGGAGCGGCTGGAGGAGGCGGTGAGCTGACATGACCACGACACTGCCCGCCACGACCCGGCCCGTCACCACGGTGCTCGACCTGATCGAGAGCCGCCCGCCCGACGCGCCCGCCGTGGTGGCCGGCTCCGACCGGCTGACCTACCGCGACCTCGACGAGCGGGCCAACCACCTGGCCAACCGCCTCGCCCGGCTCGGCGTGGCCACCGAGGCGCGCGTCGGGGTGTTCCTGGAGCGCTCGGCCGAGGCGCTGGTCGCCGTCCTCGGCGTGTGGAAGGCCGGCGCCGCGTACGTGCCGCTGGACATGGAGAACGCGCCGGAGCGGCTGCGGCTCATCGTGGCCGACTGCGCGGCCCGGGTCGTGGTGACCCGGCCGCACCTCGCCGCGGAGCTGGCCGCCGTGCTCGGCGAGCGGGTCACCGTCCTGGTGCTGGGCGGCGACGAGGACCGGGCCGCCGCGCCGCCGCCGCGCTCGATCGTCCCGGCGAGCCTCGGCTACGTCGTGTACACCTCCGGCTCCACCGGGGTGCCGAAGGGCGTGATGTCCACCCACGAGGGCCTGCTCACCACCTACCGCTCCTGGGAGCGCGCGTTCGCGCTGCGCGGCACCGTCACCGCCCACGCCCAGATGGCCAACTTCGGCTTCGACGGCTACCTCGGGGAACTGGTCCGTGCGCTGTGCACGGGGGCGAAGCTGGTCGTGTGCCCCAAGGAGGTACTGCTGCGGCCGGACCGCCTCCTGCAGCTGCTGCGGCGCGAGGGCGTCGACGCCGCCGACTTCGTCCCGCCGGTGCTGCGGGCGCTGGTCCGGCACGCCGAGGCGACCGGCCAGAGCCTGAGCTTCCTGAAGATGATCATCGTAGGCTCCGACACCTACCGTGCGGCCGAGCTGGTCCGCATCCGTCGGCTGGGCGGGCCCGACACGACGGTGATCAACTGCTACGGGCTCAGCGAGGCCTCGATCGACAGCACCTGCTACGTCAGCCCAGCCGAGGAGGAGCACGGCGACGCGGTGCTCATCGGCACCCCGCTGCCGGGCACGGAGATCTGGATCCTCGACGACGAGCTGCAGCCCGCGCCGCCCGGCGCGACCGGCACCATCTACGTCGCCGGCCCCACCCTGGCCCGCGGCTACAACGGCGACCCGGCGGCGACGGCGGCGTCCTTCGTCCCGCATCCGCGCAGCGACGAGCCGGGCCGCCGGCTCTACCGCACCGGTGACCGGGCGCGGCTGCGGACCGGCCCGGGCGGCCCGCACATCGAGTTCCTCGGCCGGCAGGACCATCAGATCAAGGTCAACGGCTACCGGGTCGAGCTCGGCGAGATCGAGGCGGCGCTGCGCGGGCTGCCCGGGGTGCGGGAGGCGGCGGTCACCGCGGACGGCGGCCTGCGCGCACACCTGGTGGTCGCCGACCCCGCCGCGCCGACCGACTGGGCCGCCGTGCTGCGCGGGCGGCTGCCGCACTACATGCGGCCCGAGCGGTTCACGGTGCACGAGCAGTTGCCCATCACCCGGCACGGCAAGCTCGACCGGGCCGCGCTGGCCCGGCACCCGTCGGCCGCGGTCGCCCCGGCGCCCGCCGCGGTGGCGCCCCGCAGCGCGACCGAGCGCGAGCTGGCCGGGCTGTGGGCCACGGTGCTCGACGGGCCGGCGCCCGGCGTGCACGACGACTTCTTCGCCGCCGGCGGCGACTCCTTCCTGGCCATGCGCCTCATCGCGCTGGTCACCGCCCGCTGGGCCGTCGAGCCGCCGGTGCGCAGCCTCTTCGCCAACCCCACCGTGGCCGGGTTCGCGGCCGTGATCGACGCGCTCGCGCCGGCCGGGCCCTACGACGAGATCGTCCCCGTCCCGCGCGAGCTCATCGAGGAGGACGAGTGAACACCATCAGCTACTGCCGCGGCTACCTGCTCGGCCAGCTGCGCCGGTTCCCCGGCTGGGACGCCGGCGCCGGGCTCGGCGACGACACCGTGGTCTACCTCAAGGACGACCTGACGGTCGTCGCCGCCCCGGCCGCGGCCGACGAGGGCGAGCTGTGGCGCTGCGCCGACCCGCGGTGGAGCGAGTTCTGCGCGCGCGAGCTGGGCTTCGACGTCCCACAAACCTGAAGGAGCACCGCATGGATCTCCTGCACGTCATCGCCGGTGACGGTCGTGCGCTCGCCACCTGGTCGGCCGCCCATCGCGAGGAGGTCCGGCGGCGGCTGCACGAGCACGGCGCGGTACTGTTGCGCGGCTTCGACACCGGCGGGGTGGACGGCTTCCAGGCCGCGGTCACCGCGCTGTCGGGGGAGCCGCTGCCGTACACCGAACGCTCCTCCCCGCGCAGCACCATCAAGGGCCGGGTCTACACCTCGACCGACTACCCGCCGAGCGAGGAGATCTTCTTCCATAACGAGAACTCCTACCAGCTCTCGTGGCCCCTGACGCTCTACTTCTACTGCCGCACCGCCCCCGGCGCCGGCGGCGCGACCCCCCTGTCGGACACCCGCCGGGTGCTCGCCGCCATCGACCCTGCCGTCGTGGAGGAGTTCACCCGCCGCCGCTGGATGGTGGTGCGCAACTTCGGCGAAGAGTTCGGCCTGCCCTGGCCGGAGGTCTTCGGCACCCACGACCCCGACGAGGTGGAGCGAATCTGCGCGGCCGGCGGCATCCGGGCACAGTGGCTGGGCCCGGCGCGGCTGCGCACCACCGCGGTGCGCGACGCCGTGCACCGCCACCCCGGCACCGGCGAGGCGAGCTGGTTCAACCACGCGACCATCTTCCACGTCAGCACGCTGCCGGCACCGGTCCGCGACGGGCTCCTGGAGCTCTACGGCGAGGCCGGCCTGCCCAGCAACACCTACTACGGCGACGGCGGGGCCATCCCGCCCGACGTGCTGGAGCACCTGCGCGCCGCCTACCGCGGGGCGGCCACCCGGTTCGACTACGAGGCGGGCGACGTGCTCGTCGTCGACAACATGTCGACCGCACACGGGCGCGAGCCGTTCACCGGCCCGCGCGACATCGCGGTGGCCATGGCCGAGCCCCACGGAGCCCCGTCGTGACAGCCGCCCGACAGCCGGCACCCGCGGCCACCAAGCTGGTGGCCGCGGCGGACGCCTCCACGGCCCAGACCCGGATGTGGCTGCTGGACCGGATGCTGCCGGTCGGCTCCTCCTACCACGTCAACCGGGCGGTCGACCTGCGCGGCCCGCTCGACGCGCCGGCGCTCGCCGAGGCGCTGCACCGGTGCGTGCGCCGCCACGAGGCACTGCGGACCCGCTTCGAGCTGCGCGGCACCCGCCTCCGGCAGATCATCACGAGCCGGGAGCCCCGGCTGCGCATGGTCGACCTGCGCGGCCTGCCCGCTGCCGACCGGCTCGCCGACGACCTCGTCCGGGCTGCCGCGGCCGACCCCTTCGACCTGCGCACCGCGCCGCTGCTGCGGGCGCTGCTGCTGCGCCCGGCCGACGAGCACCACGTGCTGGTCCTCGTGCTGCACCACATCGTCGTCGACGCCTGGTCGCTCGACCAGGTCGTGCGCGAGATCGCCGCCGACTACCGGGCGCTGGTCGCCGGCGAGCCCGGCGAGCCGCCCGCGCCCCGGCTGCAGCAGGCCGACCACGCCGCCTGGGAGCGCCGCGCCCTCGACGCCGGGCGGATGGACGTCCACCTCGACTACTGGCTGCGCCAGACCGCCGACCTGCCGGCCCTGGACCTCTTCACCGACCGCCCGCCGCCCCCGGTGCCGACCCGCCGGGGCGGGCTGCACCACTTCGCGCTCGACCCGGGGTTGCTGGGCGCGCTCGACGAGCTGGCCCGGCGGGAGGGCGCGAGCCGGTACATGGTGCTGCTGGCCGCCTTCAACGTGCTCCTGTACCGCTGGACCGGCCGCGACGACGTGGTCGTCGGCGGCACCAGCCCGGGCCGGCACCGGCCGGAGCTGCAGGACACGGTCGGGTTCTTCGTCAACATGCTCGTCCTGCGCACCCGGCTGGACGGCCGCCCCACCTTGCGCGAGGCGCTGCGCCGCACCGCCGCGACCTGTCAGGACGCCTACGACCACCAGGACGCCCCGTTCGAGCGCCTCGTCGAGCTGCGCGGCGGGGCGCGGGACCCGCAGCGGCACCCGTTCTTCCAGGTCGTCTTCCAGATGATCAACATGACGACCGAGCTCGAACTGCCGGGCCTCGCCGCCGCGTTCCGGCCGCCGGAGCCCGCGCCGGCCATGTTCGACCTCGTCTTCACCATCGAGCCCGCCGGCGGCTACGTCGAGTACGCCACGGACCGCTACGACGAGGCGAGCGTCGCCGCCCTGGCCGCCGGCTGGATCGCCGTGCTGCGCGAGCTCGCCGCGGACCCCGACCGGCCGATCGAGGGCACGCCCGGTCCGGTGCCGGTCCCGCGGCCCGCCGCCGCAGGGCCGGCCACCGCCCAGGCCCCGCAGCAGGCGGCCGGCCCGCTGGAGGAGGAGGTCGCCGCGATGTGGGCCGAGGTACTCGGCCGCGAAAGCATCGGCCGCGACGACAACTTCTTCCAGCTGGGCGGGCACTCGCTGCTGGCCACCGTGCTGCTCACGTTGCTGCACGAGCGCTTCGGCGTGGAGCTGCGGCTGGACGGCTTCTTCGCAGATCCGACCGTCGCGGGCACCGCTGCCGCGGTCGAGGCGCGCCGCGCCGCGGCGGTCACCGTGGACGACGCCCTGTCGCAGCTGCTGGAGGACCTGGCATGAGCGCGCCGACCGACCGGTTGCGGGCGCTGCCGCCCGAGCAGCGCGATGTGGTACTGCACCAGCTCACCCAGCGCGGCCTGGCCCCGACGCCGGCGATGTACCACGGCGCGGCCGAGGCCGGGCGCGACGCCCCCGCCTCCTTCGCACAGCGGCGCATCCTGTTCCTGGCCGACCTGCAGCCCGACAGCGCGTTCTACAACATCGCCTGCGCGCACCGGCTCACCGGACCCCTCGACGTCGCCGTCCTGGCCCGCTGCCTGGACGAGATCGCCGCCCGGCACGACATCCTGCGCACCCGCTTCCCCGTCGTCGACGGCTGGCCGGTGCAGCGGGTCGAGCCGCCGCGCCCCCGTCAACTGCCCGTGGTCGACCTGCGCCACCTGCCGGAGGCCGAGCGCGCGCAGGCCGCGCGGCGCCTGCAGGACGACGCCGCGGCCGCCCCCTTCGACCTGGTCGCCGGGCCGCCGCTGCGCCTGCTCCTGCTCCGGCTGAGCGACGACGAGTCGATCCTGCTCGGCACGTTCCACCACGTCGTCTTCGACGGCTGGTCGTTCAGCGTCTTCGCCCGCGAGCTGCGCGCGCTCTACGAGGCGTTCGAGGCCGGCGCTCCCTCGCCGCTGTCGCCGCTGCCCATGCAGTTCGCCGCGTACAGCCGCTGGCAGCGCGACTGGGAGCAGAGCGCGGCGGCCCGGGCGCAGCTCGACTTCTGGGCGGCCCGGCTCAGCGGCGCCCCGGAGCGGCTGAGCCTGCCGCTGGACCGGCCCCGCCCCGCCGTGCAGAGCAACCGCGGCGCCACCCACGCGTTCACGCTGCCGGCCGCGCTGGCCGACGGCCTGCGCGACCTCGGGCGCCGGTGCGGCGCCACCCTCTACATGACGCTGCTCGCCGCGTTCGCCGCCACCCTGCTCCGCCACGGCGGCGAGCCGGACCTGGTGATCGGCGGCCCGATCGCCAACCGCCGGCAGCGCGAGCTGCACGACCTCATCGGCTTCTTCGCCAACACCCTGCTGTTCCGCATCGACCTGACCGGCGACCCGACGTTCACCACCCTGCTGCACCAGGTCCGGGACACCTGCCTGTCGGCCTACGCCAACCAGGAGACGCCGCTGGACATGATCGCCCAGCGGCTGTTCCCGCAGCGCGACCTGAGTCGCAACCCGATGTTCCAGGTGAACCTGGGCTTGCACAACATGCCGCCGGTCGAGGCCTCGCTGTCCGGGGTCACCGTCGAGCTGATCTGGGGCGACGCCACCGCCACCCGGTTCGACCTGGACCTCAACGTCTGGGAGACGCCGGACGGGCTGGACTGCATCCTCGACTATGCCGCCGACCTGTTCGACCCGGCCACCGCGGCCCGGCTGGCCGGCTCCCTGGCCGAACTGCTCGCCGCCGCGGCCGCCGACCCGGACCGCCCGATCGGCGCGCTGCCCGTCATCCCGGGCCCCGAGCTGCGCCGCCTGCTGCTGGACGCCAACGACACCGCGGCCCCGATCCCGGCCGGGCCGCTGCACCGGCTCTTCGAGGCCCAGGCGGCCCGCACGCCGGACGCGGTCGCCGTCGAGGGCAGCGGCGACGGCCCGGCCGCCCGGCTGACCTACCGGGAGCTGGACGCGGCCGCGAACCGGCTCGCCCACCACCTCATCGCCGCCGGCACGCGCCGCGGGGACCTGGTCGGCGTACTGCTGGACGGCCCGCCGGCGGTGGTCGCGCTGCTGGCCGTGGGCAAGGCCGGCGCGGCCTACGTGCCGCTCGACGGCCCCCACCCGCCGGCCCGGCCGGCGGCGGACCTGCGCGACCGCCGCGCGGTGGCGCTGCTCACCGCCGGGC
>NZ_BAAARV010000046.1:280416-291679 GCF_039532525.1 Dactylosporangium salmoneum | reverse complement strand
GCGACAGCGGCGCGGTGCGGCTGCTCACCGCCGGGCGCCCGGCCGCCGCCGTCGCCGCGGCCGGCCTGCCGCCGCTGGTCGTGGACGCCGAGGCGGCCGCGATCGCGACCCGCCCGTCGAGCCCGCCGCCGGTCCCGGTGGGCGGCGACGACCTGCTGTACCTGATGTACACCTCCGGCTCCACCGGCGTGCCCAAGGGCGTCATGGTGCCGCACCGCAGCGCGGTCAACTACCTGCGCTGGGTGGTCTCGGCGTTCGACCTGGCCGCCGGCGACGGCGTGCCGGTGCACACCTCGCTGGCCTACGACCTCACCGTGACCAGCATCTTCGCCCCGCTCATCGCCGGGCAGCGGGTGCTGTTCGGTCCGGCCGGCGCGGTGCCCGGCGAGGCGCTGCGCGAGTGGGCGGCCGCGCCCGGCCGGACGATGCTGAAGCTGACCCCCTCGCACCTCGGGCTGCTGGAGAAGGCCCCGGGCGCCGGGACGCTGATCGTCGGCGGCGAGGCGCTGCACTACGACACCCTGGCCCGGCTCGGCGCGCGGCGGGCGGTCAACGAGTACGGCCCGACAGAGATCACCGTCGCCTGCACCGCCTACCGCACCGGCGACGAGCCGGACGCCGACGGCCCGGTGCCGATCGGCACGCCGATCGCCAACGCCCGCGTCTACGTCCTCGACGAGCGGCTCCAGCCGGTGCCCGTGGGGGCGCGCGGGGAGCTGTACGTCGGCGGGGCCGGCGTCGCCCACGGCTACTGGCGCCGGCCCGGGCTGAGCGCGACCCGCTTCGTGCCCGACCCGTTCTCGGGCGAGCCGGGGGCCCGGCTGTACCGCACCGGCGACCTGGGCCGATGGCGCGGCGACGGCAACCTCGAGTACCTCGGCCGCATCGACAGCCAGGTGAAGATCCGCGGCCACCGGGTCGAGCTCGGCGAGATCGAGGCGGTGCTGGGCGGCCTGGACGGCGTCCGGCAGGCCGCGGCCGAGCTGTGCGGGCCGCCCGGCCTGGCGCGGCTGGTCGCGTTCCTGCAGGTCGAGCCGGCCCCGCCGGACGAGCGGCAGGACGCCGATGCGGTCGCCGCGTGGCGCGACGTCTACGACGACACCTACGCCGACCCGGACGCCGACGAGCTGGCCGGCTGGCTGGCCAGCGACACCCGGGAGCCGATCGACCCCGCCGAGATGCACCAGTGGCTGGCCGACACCGTCGCGCGGATCCGGGCGCTGCGGCCCCGCCGGGTGCTGGAGATCGGCTGCGGCACCGGCATGATCGTCCGGCGGGTCACGCCCCACTGCGAGTCCTACACCGGCACCGACCTGTCGGCCGCCGCCATCGCCCGGGTCCGGCGCGGCCTGCCCGACGGTGCGCCCGTGCGGCTGAGGACCGCCGCCGCGCACGAGAGCATCGCGGCGCAGGAGCGGTACGACACCGTCGTGCTCAACTCCGTCGTGCAGTACTTCCCGTCCCCGGCCTACCTGCTGCGGGTGCTGCGGGCGGCGGTGGACGCCCTGCCGGCCGGGGGCGGCCACGTCTTCCTCGGCGACCTGCGCAGCCTGCCGCTGCTGGAGGCGTTCCACGCCCACGTCGAGGCGCACCGGGCCCCGGCCGACCTGCGGGTCGGTGACCTGCGCACCCGGGTGCGGGCCCGCGCCGCCGGGGATCCGGAGCTGTGCGTCGACCCGCGGCTGTTCGCGGCGCTGCTGCGGGCGTGGCCGCGGATCACCGCCGTGCGGGTGCGGCCCAAGCGGGGCCGGTACCGCAACGAGCTGAGCCGCTTCCGCTACGACGTGGTGCTCGTGGTCGACGGCCCGGCCGACGACGACGCCGAGTGGCGCGACTGGGAGTCCCTCGACGCCCTGGCGGGCCGGCTGCGCGACGAGCGGCCGGCGGCGCTTGGGCTACGGGCCGTGCCCAACGCCCGGCTGGCCGGCCCCCTCGCGCTGCTGCGGCTGGCCGGGGAGCGCGACCCGGGCTCGTCCGTCGGGGAGCTCCTGGCCGCCGCCGAGGCCGAGCCGCCGGTCGGGGTCGAGCCCGAGGACCTCTGGCAGCTCGGCGAGCGGCTCGGGTACGACGTCGAGCTCAGCTGGCTCGAGGGCCACCCCGACGGGGCGTTCGACGCGATCCTGCGCCGCCGGCCGGTGCCCACGGCCGCCCCGGCGCCCACCGGCGGGACCCCGGCGGACGTGGACTTCGGGCGGTACACCAACGACCCGCGCTGGCGGCGGGCGCACGACGTGGTCGTGCCCGGGATCGCCGCCCGGCTGGCCGAGGTGCTACCGGAGCCGATGCTGCCGCAGCGGTACGTCGTGCTGCCCGAGCTCCCCCTGACGCGGCACGGCAAGATCGACCGGGCGGCGCTGCGGGACCTGGCCGCCGAGCCCGACGCCGAGCCGGCCGGCGACGCCGCGGCCCGCCTGCTGACCGAGACCCAGGAGCGGGTCGCCGCCGTGTGGCGCGAGCTGCTCGGGCGCGAGCGGATCGCCGCCGACGACGACTTCTTCGGCCTCGGCGGGCACTCCCTGCTGGTGTTCAAGTTGGTGTTCCGGCTGCGCGAGGTGTTCGGGGTGGAGCTGCCGGTGCGCGCCCCGCTCGAGCGGCCCCGGCTGGCCGAGCTCGCCGCGCTCATCGACGAGCTGCGCGCCGCGGCCGTGCCCGCCGACGGGCCGGCGGTCGCCGACGGGCCGGCGGTCGACGGCCCGGTCCGGGTGCCGCGGACCGAGCTGATGGAGCCGTCGTTCGCCCAGGAGCGGCTGTGGTTCCTCGACCAGCTCGACCCGGGCGGCACGCAGTACAACGTCCCGGCCTTCGACCGGATCCGCGGGCCGCTGGACGCCGCGGCGCTGGGCCACGCCCTCGGCGAGATCGTCCGGCGCCACGAGGTCCTGCGCACGGTCCTGGTCACCCGGGACGGCCGGCCGTGGCAGCAGATCCGGCCCGCCGCGGCGGTGCCGCTGCCCGTCGTGGACCTCGGCACGCTCCCGCCGGCCGCCCGCGACGCCGAGGTGCAACGGCTGGCCCGGCGGGAGAACGACCGCCCGTTCGACCTGGCGGCCGGGCCGATGCTGCGGGCCGCGCTGCTGCGCCTGGCCCCCGACGACCACGTGCTGCTGCTGACCTTCCACCACATCGTGCACGACGCGTGGTCATACGGCGTCTTGCGCCGCGAGCTGGCCCGCCTCTACGCGGGCGGCACCCTCGCGGAGCTGCCGCTGCAGTACGCCGACCACGCCGCCTGGCAGCGCCGCAGCGCCGACGACGGGGCGGTGGCGCACTGGCGGCGGCGCCTGGACGGCCTCGCGCAGGCGCCGCCCCTGCGCACCGACCACCCACGGCCACCCGGGGGCGCCCACGCCGGGCGGCTGCTGCCCTTCGCCCTGCCCGCCACGGCCGTGGCCGGGGTGCGCCGGCTGTGCGCCGAGCGCGGCGTCACCCCGTTCATGGTGTTGCTCACCGCGTGGTGCGCCGTGCTGCACGAGCACGACGGCCGGGACGATCTGGTGGTCGGCACCGACGTGGCCAACCGGACCACGCCCGAGTCCGAGGCGCTGATCGGCTTCCTGGTCAACCAGCTCGCGCTGCGCGTGGACGCCTCCGGCGACCCCGGGCTGCCCGGGCTGCTGGAGCGCGTCCGGGCCAGTGTGCTCGACGCGCTGGCTGGTCAGCAGGTGCCCTTCGAACGGGTGGTGCAGGCGGTCAACCCGCCGCGGCGGCGGTACCACCCGCTGTTCCAGGCCAAGCTCGTCTACACCGCCGGCGACGGACCGCAGGTCGCCGAGCTGCCCGGGCTGGCGGTCGAGGCGCTGCCGTTCGAGCTGGACACGACCCGGTTCGACCTGGCGCTGATCGTCGCCGAGGAGGGCGAGGGGATGAGCGGATACCTGGAGTACGCCGTGGAGCTCTTCGAACCGGCGACCGCGGCCCGGCTGCTGCGGCGGTTCCTCGACGGGCTGTCCGGATGGGTGGGCTGAGGCGATGCTGGAGCCGGTGCACTGCTCGTTCGAGCGGCAGCGGCGGGCCACGCCGCACCTGGCCGCGGTGGAGTTCGACGGCGCCACCCTGACCTACGAGGAGCTCGGCCGGCGGGCCGACGCCCTCGCCGCCCGGCTGGCCGAGCTGTCGGTGGGGCCAGGGTCGGTGGTCGGCATCGCGGTGGAGCGCTCGTTCGACCTGCCGGTGGCCGTGCTGGGCACGCTGCGGGCCGGCGCGGCCTACCTGCCGCTGGACCTGAGCTATCCGCCCGACCGGCTGGACTTCATGCTGCGCGACGGCGGCGCGCGGGTGCTGGTGGCCCAGGACGGCCCGGCCGGGCGTCTGTCCGTGCCGACCGGCGTCGCGGTGGTGCGGGCCGACGAGGGCGTGCCGCCGACGCAGCTGCCGCAGCCCCGGCTCGACGACCTCGCCTACGTGCTGTACACCTCCGGCTCCACCGGCACCCCCAAGGGCGTCGCCATGCCGCACGGCCCGCTGGCCAACCTGCTGCGCTGGCAGATCGGCGTGTCGTCGTGCGGTGAGGGAGCACGGACGCTGCAGTACTCCGCCGCCGGGTTCGACGCCTCGTTCCTGGAGATGTTCAGCACCTGGGCCACGGGCGGGTGCCTCGTGCTGGTGAGCGAGGAGGTCCGACGGGATTCGCGGCGGCTGCTGCGGTACCTGCACGAGCACCGCGTCAATCGGCTGTACCTGCCGTTCGTCGCCCTGCAGGGCCTCGCCCGGGCCGCGGCCGACCTGGGCCACCCGCCGTCGGCGCTGCGCGAGGTGATGACGGCCGGCGAGCAGCTCTACGCCACCCCGGCCCTGCGCGCGTTCTTCGCCGCGCTGCCCGGCTCGGTGCTCGACAACCAGTACGGGCCGACCGAGACGCACGTCGTGACCTGCCTGCGGCTCGGCCCGGACCCGGCCGCGTGGCCCGAGCGGCCCACCGTCGGCGAGCCGGTCGCCGACGCCCAGGTCTGGGTCCTCGACGACGACGGCCGCCCGCTGCCGCCCGGGGCGACCGGCCAGATCGCCCTCGGCGGCCCGGTGCTGGCCCGCGGCTACCTGGGCCGCCCCGGTCTGACCGCGGCCCGGTTCGTGGCGGCGCCCGGCGGCGAGCCCGGTGCCCGCGCGTACCTCACCGGCGACATCGGCTTCGTCGGCGACGACGGCGAGATCCGCTTCCTGGGCCGCGCCGACGACCAGGTGAAGATCCGCGGCCACCGGGTCGAGCTCGGCGAGGTCGAGTCGGCCGTGAAGGCGCTGCCGGGCGTCGAGGACGCCGTCGTGGTGGCCGTCCCCGGCCCGGCCGGCAGCCGGCTGGTGGCCTACACGCTCGGCCTAGCGGCCGACGTTCGCCGCCGGCTGGCCGAGACGCTGCCCGCCTATCTGGTCCCCGCGCTGGTGGTGCCGCTCGGGCGCTTCCCGCTCACCCCGAGCGGCAAGGTGGACCGCCGCGCGCTCACCGACCGCCCGGTGAGCGTCGAGGGCCGCGGCCCGGCGCCCCGCGACGCGCTGGAGCGCGAGCTGCTCGCGCTGTGGCGCAAGACGCTGGACGTCGACGGCGTGGGCACCGAGGACGACTTCTTCAGCGTGGGCGGCGACTCCGTCGTGGCGCTGAGCCTGGTGTCCGAGCTCAACGAGCGCCTCGCCGCGGACGCTGAGCTCGACACGCTGTACGAGCGGCCGACCGTGGCCCACATGAGCGACTGGATCAGGGAGAGGGAGCGCACGCCATGACCAACCCCTTCGACGACCCCGACGGCCGCTACCTGGTGGTGGTCAACGACGAGGGCCAGCACGCGCTGTGGCCGGCCCACCTGGACGTGCCGGCCGGCTGGAGCGTCGCCTGCGCGGAGACCGACCGCGAGAGCGCCCTGCGCTACGTGGAGCAGCACTGGACCGACATGCGCCCGAAGAGCCTCGTCGCGGCCCTGGAGGCTGCTCAGTCCACGAGCCCCGGGATCGCCGAGGACAACACGTTGGCCAGGTCGTAGCGGCGCTCGGCGGCCAGCAGCCGGTCGAGGTTTGCGCCGTGCGAGGCGTGGGCCGCTGGCGAGGTCGCCGTTCGCGGCGCCTTTCCAGCGGGCCCCGGCCCGAACCCAGGCCGAACGACGCTGTCACAGCGGCCAAGTTGCCCCGGATGCCACGCGCCAGCAGCGCGCGCGGCATCCGGGGCCCGGAACGGTCGACCGTTCGGTTCAACCCGAGGTGTAGAGCGTCCCGTCGGACCAGATGTAACGGGCCCCGCCCCAGCGAGCCGCGGAGGCGACGTCCGGGAAGAATCCGCACCCGTCGAAGTTGGCGCTGGTGTTGCACAGGACAGGGATCCCGGTCAGCTCCGCGTAAGCGCTGAGGATGCGGGCGGCGGCGACATCCTGGGTGGCTTCGATGGTCTGCAGCCGGGCGGTACCGTCCAGATGGACGACGGCCGGGACGCGCTGGGCCCAACCCGGGCGCATCCTGTGTTCGAAGAGCATGTAGGGGTCGGCGGTGCCGGGCTCGAAGACCTCGGGAGCGCGGTCGGCCAGGCAGATCGGGGCAACCGGCCGGTATTGCGCCCGATGTTTGATGTCATTGAGCCGACCCTTCATCCCGGGGTCGGTCGCGGGCGCCAGGATGCTGCGGTTGCCGAGGGCGCGAGGACCGAGCTCGGCCCGGCCGGACAGTACGACTACCGGCTCGCCCTCGGTTTGCAGGAGCGCGGCGACCTGGCGTTCGTCGCAGGCCTGTGCCCGCCAGCCGCTGGGCAGGCTGCCCGTGGCAATGGCCGGTCCACGGTAGACGTCCCAGTCCAGCGCTATCCGTCCCCGCCGGAACATCTCGCACGCCGCGGTGCCGATCGCGGCGCCGGCGTCGTTGGGGAAGGGCGGTACGAACACGTCATGGAACAGGCCGCTGGCACGGATCATCGTGTTCCATTTGATGTTGAGGGCACAACCGCCGCCGAGCACCAGGTTCAACCGCTCTCCAGGAAACTGGCGCTCCACCACGGCCGCGAGACGGTCCAGCAGCCGCCGGCCGAGGTACGCCTGGAACGTGGCGATGAGGTCGGCGTTGGACAACCCCGATGCGAGCTCGTCGCGGTTCGAGGCGATCTTCGCGCCGAGCACCCGCGCGTTGTCGGTCGACAACGTGCGGAAACCGCCGATGATGTCATCGAAGACCGCAAAGACGTCCGGTTCGGCGGTACCCAAGGCGGCGTACGCCATTGCCTTGCCGGCGATCGACAGGTGGCGGCGGTCCGCCTCCTCCGGCGACAGCGCGTCCGCGTCATAGCGAAACGGGTCGAACTGCGCGCTGAAGTCGGCGAAGCTGTTGCCGATGACGGGCAGCAGCGCCGACACCATTGTGACCTCGCGGCGTGCCGCGTGCACCCGGTACAGCCGTGGCACGACGCCGCCGTCCCACACCAGGGCGAGGGCGTCCTCCTCGCGGGCGGCGAACGGGCTCGTGCAGTAGGCGCCGAGGAGATGGTTGGCGACGTGGGTGTAGCTGGCGTAGCCTCCGGTGCCGTTGAAGTCGTAGCTGTCGAAGGCGTAGCGCTGCAGCGGTCCGTTGTCGCCCGGACCTTCCAGGTACGGCGCGACCCGCAGTTCCATGCTCCGGTCGCCATCCCTGATCGGCACAGCGTTACCGCCATCGGCGGCTGTGGTGTGCCAGCCGTCGATGACGAACTGGTCGATCACATCAGGGGACAGGCCCTCGCGGGCCAGGATTTCGGTTACCCGCTGCAGGTTTTCCAGGAAGCTGTACCGGGGTCCGTTGTCCAGCTTCTCCACCTCGACGCTGAACAGGAGCCGACCGTCGTCGATGACCGCGACTCCGCCGTCGTGCGATGCCTTGATGCCGCAGATAAGCATTGTCAGCCGCGCCTTTCCGGCTGCGTACCGGCCCGGGTCATAGGAGCGGTGCTTCGAGACCGCCCCGTCCGGCTCGAATGTTGTCCCTTCCCTGTCGTTCGTGTCGTCCGGAAAGCCCCCGTGGACGGTGGATGCACACTGACCTCCAGTGTTCCTCGCCTGAAACTCGTTGACCGGGTGTGTCGATGCCTCGCCGATCTCGTCGGCTTACCGCGCCCGCCTGTTCACTGGACGCGAGACCTAGACCGATACGGCCTGGAGCAGACAATCCACGAGCGAGTGCTCGAGGCCAATCGGGAACTGCGCGATGTCGCCGGAGGGGAGCGCGAGCGTGTCGGCTCAGGGTGAGGTGGCAGCCGCCGACATGATCGATACGGGTCTCCGCCATGAGTCGGCGTCATTGTTCTCGGCATTCAGACCGAGACAGAGGCTAGCAGAGCTGATCGACCAATGCAACTATCAATTGCACTCGCATCTTCGTTTGACCAAGTTCTTGACATCGTTGATGGGCTATGCCTTTCGTCGAATGAAGATGTACTCGCAAACCATTTTCATCAACTTTGACATCTTGCTGCCACTTTTTGTTCGCGCGATTGTATTCAGACGAGTGACCAGTCGTTTGCCCCGGGGGAGAGCGCGACACCAAATGATCTACGAGCAGGCACGGCTGGGCCTGCTGCCATTCCGCGACGTCCGGACATCGCCGGTTGGCAGGGCAACGGAACCCATTTTCCGGTCGTCGAGCGGCCACGCGGGCCTGGCAGGCGGCGAGCGTGATGGCGGTCGGGTTCCACGCCGGGGTGGCGGACGGCGATGGCGGTGCCGAGCGCCAAGGCCGGGACACCCGCCGCGCCCCCCGCCATCCGGGTCGGCGTCCGGGACCCCGCCGACAGGCCCGGCCGCCGGAGCCGGGGTCGCGGTCGCGGGCTCCCAGCCGGCGCAGGAGGGCGGGAATCGGCAGCCGCGCCGTCGACCCGAGGGAAATGGCCAAAGACTGGCGATGATCATTGTCCGAAACGCCAGGGATAGGCGAAGGCTCTATTTTTTTGAGTCTTGACATAAGACGGAAATCAATGAAGGGTCGAGGCACGGAGCGGGGGCCCGGGAGATCAGCTGTGGCCTGCGCATGGCGCGGGACGGAGGCAACCGGGTGGGTTACGTGGCGCTCTGCCTGCACATGTTCATCGCCGGGGTATTCGTGATCTCCGCGGGCGCGAAGGTGTGGGGCCGGGAGGCGTTCGCCGGATTTGTCGCCGCGGTGCATGACCTCGGCGGGGTGCCCGTCCGCTTCCGGGTGGTCGTCGCGGTCGGGACCATCGGGCTGGAGATCCTCGCCGCCGGACTGCAACTGGCGCCCACCTGGGTGGGGACGGCATTGGCGGCCGGCCTGCTGGTGGCGTTCACCCTCGTGCTGATCCGCGGACTGCGGAAGCGGCCCGGACTGGCCTGTCACTGCTTCGGATCCGGCGCCGATGCCGTGGCGCCCCGGCATGTCGGGCGAAATGTCGTCCTGCTCGCCGCCGCCGTCGGGGCGCTCGGGTTCGGGCCCGCACATGGGGTCGGCATGGCCGAGACGGCGCTGTGCGGGCTGGTGGCGGCGGTCGGGGTAGGAACGGTGGCGCGGCTCGATGACCTGGCCGCGCTCGTCAAATAGAGCCGCACTAACCAAATAGAAGGGTGCGAAGGTGTCGATTATCGAGGCTGCCGTCATCGTGCTCACCGTGCTTGTCGTGCTTGATCTGATGCTCACCACCGCGGTCATCCGGCGGCTGCGGACCTACGAAGAGCGCGCCGCGGCCGCCGGGCCGCCGCCAGAGTTGATCGACATCGCGGTCGGGGCCGAGGTGCCGCTGGCGGAGCCGCGCCTCATCGGTCGGCGTACCCTCGTCGGCTTCTTCTCCACCACGTGCCGGCCCTGCACGCAGGAGGCGGCCGAGCTCGCGGGGCGGCAGGAGCGGCTGGCGGCGGCGGGGATCGTCGCGGTACCGGTGCTGACGATGAACGGCGGCACCGATCCCAACGGGCTCGCCGAGGTGCTCGGCCAGGTCGGGACGGTCATCGCCGAGGCGCCGGGCGGGCCCGTCGTCAGCGCCTTCGGGGCGAAGGCGACGCCGAGCTACGCGCTCGTCGACCCCGATGGGCGGATCGCAGCCAAGGGCACCTTCGAAGACTGCCTGCGCCTCGTCGCCCGATGAGCCGGCGGACCCTGCGCCGGCGCGGGTCGGCGCTCGCCGGGGCTCTGCGCACTTACCATCGCGCCGCGCCGTTCGCGGCCTGGCTGCGGCTGCTCGTCGCGATCGCGACCGGGCTGGTGCCGGTGGCCGCCGCCTGGCTCACGAAGGCGCTGATCGACGGGCTGGCCGAGGCCGGCGGTACCACCCGCCTCGCCCTGCAAGCCACCGCCCTCGGCGTCACCGGCGCGGCGGGGGCCGTGTTCCAGCACCTGGCCCGGTACCTCGACCAGGACGTCACCCGCAAGGTCGCCCTGCACACCCAGGCCGAGCTGTTCGCGGCCGTGGTCCGCCCGCCGGGGCTGGCGGAGCTGGAGAACCCGGCCTTCCACGACCGGGTCCAGCTCGCCCGCCAGTCCAGCCAGTCGGGGCCGGTGCTGCTCACGGCTTCACTGCTCGCGATCGTGCAGGCGACGATCACGCTGAGCGGATTCGTCGCCTCGCTGATCGCGCTGTCGCCGCTCGCCGCCGCCCTGGTCGCCGCCTCGGTCGGGCCGACGCTCGCGGCCCAGCTGCGGCTGAGCCGGATGCGGGCCGACACCACCGCCGGCAACAGCCCCCGCCTGCGACGCCAGGCGTTCTATGCCGGGATGCTGCTGGACCTGCGGGCCGCGAAGGAGATCCGGCTGTTCGGCCTGGGGCAGTACTTCCGCGGCCGCATGCTGACCGAGCTCGGCGACATCCAGCGGGCGGAGCGCCGGGTCGACCTCGCGACCGCGCGCGTCGACGGCGCGTTGTCGCTGCTCACGGCGGCGGTTTCGGCGGTGGTACTGGCGATCACCGTCACCCGCCTCGCCTCCGGTGACGGACGCATCGGCGACCTGGCCGTGCTCGTCGCCGCGCTCGGGGCCGTGCAGGCGACGGTGGCGAGCACGGTCGCCCAGATCGCGACGGCCGACGCCGCGCTGGTGCTGTTCGAGCACTATCTGGCGGTACTGCCGCCGAACAAGACGACACCAACCGAGCACCCGCCGGCGATCGCGCCGCCGCAATCGCCGGAGCGAGAGGGCGGCATCCGGTTCGAGCACGTGTGGTTCCGCTATGCCGAAGATCAGCCGTTCGTACTCCACGACCTGACCCTCACCCTGTCGCCCGGACGCTCGACGGCCCTGGTCGGGCTCAACGGCGCCGGCAAGTCCACGATCGTCAAGCTCCTGTGCCGCCTCTACGAGCCGACCCGCGGCCGGATCACCTGGGACG
>NZ_BAAARV010000046.1:153704-280376 GCF_039532525.1 Dactylosporangium salmoneum | reverse complement strand
CGTCGCCGAGCTGCGGGCCCGGATCGCCACCGTCTTCCAGGACTTCGTCTCCTACGACCTGTCCGCCGGCGACAACATCGCCCTCGGCGCGCTGAGCCGCGCGGCCGCCGACCCGACCGCCGTGCCCGTCGCGGCCGGCCGGGCGGGCGTGCACGAGACGCTGGCCGCGCTGCCCGACGGCTACCGCACGATGCTCAGCCGCACCTTCCTGGAGCGGCCCGGGCAGCCCGACGCGGCCGGCGTCCTGCTCTCCGGCGGGCAGTGGCAGCGGGTCGCGATCGCCCGCGCGCTCATCCGCACCGATGCCGACCTGCTCATCCTCGACGAGCCATCGTCGGGCCTGGACGCACGGGCCGAGGCGGAGGTGCACCGGACTCTGCAGGAGCTGCGGGCCGGGCGGACCAGCCTGCTCATCTCGCACCGGCTCAACACGCTGCGCCGGGCCGACCACATCGTGGTCCTCGACGGCGGCCGGGTGGCCGAGCAGGGCGACCACCACGCGCTCATGGGCGCCGACGGCATCTACGCGGAGCTGTTCCGGCTGCAGGCCGAGGGCTTCGCGGACGCCGCCACGACGCAACGGGGAGAGGCATGAACGACATCCGGATCGAGGTGCTCGGCCCGCTGGAGGCCGCCGTCGGCGGCCGCCCGGTCGCGCTGGGCGGCCCGAAGCAGCGCGCGGTACTCGCCGCCCTCCTGCTCGCCGAGGGCCGCCTGCTCACCGTCGAGCATCTCGTCGACGTGCTCTGGCCCGAGGACCCGCCGACGACCGCGATCACCAAGGTCCAGGGGCACGTCTCGGCCCTGCGCAAGGCCCTCGCCGAGGCCGGCTGCGCGACCCCGGCCGACGTCCTGGTCACCCGGGCCCCGGGCTACCTGCTGCGCGGGCCGGCGCTGCGGACCGACCTCGACGCCTTCGACCGGCTGGTGTCCGACGCCGCCGCCCGGACGCCCCGGGACCCGGCGGGGGCGCTGCGGCTGCTCACCGCCGCGCTGGCGCTGTGGCGCGGGCCTGCCTTCGCCGACGTCGCCGCGCCGGCGATCCAGGCCGCGGCGGCCCGTCTTGCCGACCGCCGGCTCGCCGCGGCCGAGGACCGGGCCGAGATCGAGCTCGGGCTGGGCCGGCACCGGGAGGCGCTGGACCAGCTCGGCTCGCTGCTGGACGAACACCCCTTCCGCGACCGTCTGCGGGAACTGCACATGCTGGCACTCATCCGAATGGAGCGGCCGATGGAGGCAATCGTCTCGTACGAGCGCTGTCGAACGATCCTCAGCCGCGAGCTCGGCGTCGAGCCCTGCGGCCGCCTGCGCCGCCTGGCCGCCTCGATCGGGTACCCGTCGTGACGCCGGCCGCGGACGGGGCGGGCGTCGTCCTGCGCGACGTGGTGAAGACCTTCCCCCTCGGCGACGGGGAGCGCCTGGCCGCCGTCGACGGGGTGAGCCTCACGCTGGAGCCGGGCAGCCTGACGGCGCTCACCGGGCCGTCGGGCTCCGGCAAGTCGACGCTGCTGCACCTGATCGGGGCGATCGAGCGGGCCGACTCGGGCTCGATCGCGGTGGACGGCCGCGAGCTGACCGCCGCGAGCCGCGCCCAGCTGGCCGCCTACCGGCGCGGGGTCGGCTTCGTCTTCCAGCGCTTCCACCTGCTGCCGGCCCTGACCGCGCTGGACAACGTGCTCGTGCCGGTGCTGCCCTACCGCAACCTGGGCTTCGACCGCGCCGAACGGGCCCGCGAGCTGCTCGACGCGGTCGGGCTGGCCGGCCGGGAGAGCGCGCTGCCGTCACGGCTGTCGGGCGGGCAGCAGCAGCGGGTGGCCATCGCCCGCGCGCTCATCACCCGCCCGCGCCTGCTGCTGGCCGACGAGCCGACCGGCAACCTCGACTCGCACACCGGCCGCGCGATCCTCGACCTGCTGCTCGGCCTGCGCGAGCGGCATCACGTCACGATCGTGCTGAGCACGCACGACGCCTCCATCGCGGCCGAATGCGAGCGGGTGGTCGACCTGCTCGACGGCCGGCCGGCGGTCCGGTGACGGCGATGGCGTGGGGGATCGCGGCGGCCGCTGTCGTGGTCGGGGCGCTGCTGGCGGTACGGCGGCTGCTGCTCGTCGTCACCGTCGCCGGCCCGAGCATGAAGCCGGCGCTGCCGCCCGGCAGCCGCCTGCTGGTCCTGCGGGTCCGGCGGCTGCGCATCGGGCGGGTCGTGGTGCTGCACCCTGTCGCCGGCCAGTCCGACCTCGGCAGCGAGCTGATCGTCAAGCGGGTCGCGGCCCTCGCCGGGGATCCGGTGCCGGACTCGGTGCTGGCCGCGGTCGGCGGGCGGGCGGGCGACCGGGTGCCGGCGGGCCGGGTCGTCGTGCTCGGCGACCATCCGTGGGCCAGCGCGGACTCGCGGCACTGGGGCTTCGCCCTGGTCACCGACGTGGTCGGCGTGATGGCCGGGCGGCTGGCATGAACGCGCCCCGGAACCGGAGACCGGCCCGGGGCGCGTCCGCTACGCGGTCAGATGGGCCAGCAGTAGGTGACGTTGTTGTTCTCTTCGTAGTTGCAGCACTGCTCGACCCACCCGGGGTGGTAGTTCTTCCAGCAGGTCTTCGCCTGCGCCGTCCTCGTCGGCACCAGCGCGCCGAGCATCCGGTCGCCGGCCGCCCTGAGCTTGTTGACCATGAAGGTTCCCTCCGCTGTCCACCGGCCCGGTGTCGGTGGTTGGTCGGAGTCTGCGGAACCGGGCTAACGATTCGTTACCGTTTCGCTCCCCTCAGGAGGGTCAGTTGATCTCGCTCATCCGCGCGCAGCTGCGCTTCCGGCGCGGCCGGCTGGTCGCCACGATCGTCGCCGTCGCCGTCGCCGTCGCGAGCTTCGCGCTGCTGGCGTCGGCCTCGCGCGGCTCGCAGGTGCGGGTCACCGGCACGGTCAAGGAGAACTTCCGGCCGATGTACGACATCCTGGTCCGCCCGCCGGCCGCCACCACCGAGAACGGGCTGATCAGCACCGACCGGGTCAGCTCGACCTACGGCGGGATCAGCGAGGCACAGTGGCGGCGGATCCTCGACATCCAGGGCGTGTCGGTGGCGGCGCCGGTCGCGATGGCGGGCTACGTCATGCAGACCGCGGTGATCACGGTCGACCTCACCGAGTACGCGGCCCAGGGCGGGCGCCAGGTGCTGAAGCTCCGGCCGACCTACGCCGGCGACCGCGGGCTGAGCAGCATCCCCGACGGGTCGAAGTACCTCTACGTCACCCCGAACAACCTGGAGTACGTGCCCGGCGAACCATGGGTCGAGGGCAAGATGTACACGAACGCCGACATACCGAAGGCGCCCGAGATCCACGAGCACGGCCCGAACGGCGTCACCGCCGTGTGCGAGCACCAGACCGGCTACGAGGAGAACGTCAAGCCCCTCGCGCCGGAGGACCGCACGGAGGCGAACTGCTGGTCGAGCGACCCGGCGTCGAGTGCCAACACGGCCAAGCGGGCCCAGGTCCAGGTGCTCTTCCCGATCCCGCTGCTGCTGGCCGCCGTCGACCCCGCGCAGGAGGCGAAGCTCGACCGGCTCGACGGGGCGGTGACCTCCGGGGCGTACCTCCCCGAGTCCGACCAGTCCGCCGGCATCCCGGTCCTCGCCTCCGGCCGTCTCGACCTCGACCAGCAGGTGCGCATCGAGATCGAGCGCCTCGGCGGCGACGCGGCCGAGCGGACCGCCGCCGGGATGCGGCTCGACAACGCCGCTCCCTACTACGACACCATGCCCGCCACCCCGCTGGCCTCGCGCTCCTACACGGCCCAGGACGTGTACCCAGCCCTCCTCGACGCGATCGCGCACCCGGTCGCCGACCTCGACCGGTGGCCGACGCAGGAGGGCACCTCCGTCGTCGGCGAGTGGTGGACGACCAGCCCGATGACGCTGTCGGGCCCCGGCCGCACCGCCGACGTGGTGCCCTACAGCGGCGGCGAGTGGGGCAAGGTCTGGCACGACATACCGGCGGGCAAGCCGCTGCCGATGGGCCTCGCCGACGACCCGGTGCGGGCCATCGTCCGGCACGGCACCGACCAGCCGAAGCAGCAGCGGACCTTCCTGCGCGGTGTCGGCGTCTACGACCCGGCCAAGGTCCAGCTCGGGCCGGAGCTGTCGCGGCCGCCCTTCGACCTCTACGCGGGCGCCGAGGCGACCGGGGCCGACCCGGCGGCGCGCAAGGCCCTGGGCGACCGGGCGCTGCAGCCGACGACCGATTTCGCGGGGCCGCTCGGGCAGCGCCCGCACCTGCTCACCACGCTTTCAGCCCTGGCCAAGCTCCAGAGCGCCCCGTACGAGAGCCTCGACGCCGCGCACGGGGTGAACAAGGACGCGCCGATCTCGATGGTGCGGGTCCGGGTCGCCGGCGACGTGGGCATCGACGCCTTTTCCCAGGAGCGGGTGCGGGCCATCGCCGACCAGATCCACCTGGCCACCGGCCTGCGGGTCGACCTCGTCGGCGGCTCGTCGGCGGCCGGCGTGGCCGAGCAGCTGCCGGCCGGCCAGTTCGGCCGCCCCGCGCTGGCGGTCCGGGAGAACTGGCTGCGGCTGGGGGTCGCCACGACGATCGTGGCGGCGGTGGACCGCAAGTCGCTGGTGCTGGCGATCCTGGTGCTCATCGCGTGCGCGCTCGCGGTCGGCAACGCGGCCAGCGCGGCGGTGCGGACGCGGGCCACCGAGCTCGGCGTGCTGGCCTGCCTCGGCTGGGCCCGCTGGCGGCTGTTCGCGCTCGTCACCGGCGAGTCGGTGACCGTCGGTGCGGTCGCCGGCCTGCTCGGCACCATCCTGGCGCTGGCCCTGTCCCGACTGCTCGGCGTGTCCCTCGGCGCCGACTACGCCCTGCTCGCGATCCCGGCCGCGCTGCTGCTGAGCGGCCTGGCGGCGCTGCCACCGGCCTGGCGGGCGACGCGGGCCGACCCGGGAGCGGCGGTTCGCCCGGCGGTCGTACTGGTCCGCCGCCGCCGAGTACCCCGCCGCGTCTCGGGCCTGGCGATGGGCAACGTGCTGCGCTCGCCCGGGCGGACCGTCCTCGGCGCGGTGAGCCTCGCCCTCGGCATCGCCGCGCTGACCCTCCTGGTGATCATCAACCTGACCTTCCAGGGCAGCGTCTCCGGCACCGTCCTCGGCGACGCGATCACCGTGCAGGTCCAGAGCACGGACTACATCGCGGCGGTCCTCACCACCCTGCTCGGCGCGGCCACGGTCGCCGACGTGCTCTACGTCAACATCCGCGAGCGGGCCGCCGAGTTCGCGCTGCTCGGCGCCGTCGGCTGGGCGGATGCCCCGCTGGCCCGGCTGGCCGCCTATGAGGCGCTCGCCATCGGCGTCCTCGGCGCGACGACCGGGGTGGGCGTCGCGCTCGGGACCGCCGCCCTGCTGAGCTCCGAGCTGACCGCCGTCTCGTACGCGGTCGCCGCCGCCGCCGCGCTCGCTGGCGCGTTGCTGGCGGTGGCGGCGGCGATCCTGCCGGTACGAACGCTGCGCCGATTGCCGACCGCCCGGCTACTGGCTGAGGAGTAGCGCGTGACGGCTTCGCGCAGCGGACACCTCCCGGCCGACAGGCTCCGCCTGTACTCCGAGGGTCACGGCGACACCACTGCTGCTCGTCCCCGGCGCGTTCATCGGCACCGACTCGGTGCGGCAGTGGATCGACCCGAGCGTGGGGAAGGACGTCAGGTCCGGTCGTCGGGGCGACCCTTGGCGATCCGGCGCAGGTAGTGGTCGACCTCCCGGCGGTTGTACCCGCGGAGGGTCACCCGGAAGCTGACCGCCTGGGCGTCGGCTTGAGCCCTGGCCCGTCGGGTCGGGTCGTCGGACGCGATGTCGTCATTGGCCGTCTGGACGAACTTGTCGACCGCGGCCCGATCGTAGCCATGGAACTCGGTCGTGAACTGCGTCATACCTGCGATTGTGCGCCTCCCCGGAGCGCAGTCGAACTTACGCGTGTCGAACAATCCGATTGCCGGCGCCTCGACGGCACCGCGGTCGGGTGAGGACACGGCTGGAGTCGCAGCGTGGCGGCGTGGGGTTGTGGCGGGAAACTTGCGGTACGTGGCTTTCACGCCACTGTCGTGCCGGCCCGCATCGGTGTGAGGCTGCACGGGTGAGGAGGGGCGGCTGTGGCTGACGGGGTTCATCGAGTCGTGGTGCTCGTGCTCGATGGGGCCAAGCCGCTCGACGTAGGGATTCCGGCGCAGGTGTTCACCAACCGGCCGAGCATGCCGTACGCGGTGCACGTGTGCGGGGCCGCGCCCGGGCTCGTGGCCGGTGGGGACGGGCTCGCGTATCACGTGGCCGAGGGGCTCGACGCGTTCGATGCGGCCGACACCGTGTTCATACCCGGGTACCGGAATCCGGATCGTGAGGAGCCGCCGGCCGAGGTCGTGGCCGCCCTGCGCGCTGCCCACGCGCGCGGGGTGCGGCTCGCCGCGATCTCGACCGGGGCGTTCGCGCTCGCCGCGACCGGGCTGCTCGACGGCAAGCGGGCCACCACGCACTGGCATTACACGCGTGAACTGGCCCGGCGCCATCCCGCGATCCTCGTCGACGAGGACGTGCTGTTCGTGGACGAGGGGGAGGTGCTCACCTCGGCCGGGGCGGCCAGCGGGATCGACCTCTGCCTGCATCTCGTGCGCCGCGATCACGGGGTCGCGCTCGCCAACCATGTGGCCCGGCGCCTCGTGGCGGCGCCGTACCGCAGCGGGGGACAGGTGCAGTACATTCCGCGCAGCGTGCCCGAGGCGGTCGGCGAGCACTTCGCGGCGACCCGGCAGTGGGCGCTGGAGCGGCTCGACGAGCCGCTCGCCCTCGAGGATCTGGCCCGCAACGCCAACGTGTCGGCGCGGACGTTGTCGCGGCGGTTCGTGGAGGAGACCGGGTACACGCCGACGCAGTGGATTCTGCGGGCGCGGGTGGACCGGGCGCGGGAGTTGCTCGAGCGCAGCGGGCTCGGGGTGGAGCAGATCGCGGCGCGGGTCGGGCTCGGGACCGGGTCGAACCTGCGGCTGCACTTCCAGCGGATTCTGGGCACGTCGCCGAGCGAGTACCGCAAGACCTTCGCACGCCCCGGCGGCGCGATGTCGGCAGAGACGCGGTCGGGTGGCGCGATGCTTGCGGAGACTGGCGAACCTTCCGCTGTCGTCTGATCGGGCAGACCGGCACGATTGCCGCATGTCTGGACGAATTGCTATCAACGGGTTCGGGCGCATCGGGCGCGGCGTGCTGCGCGCGATCGTCGAGCGCAACAGCGACCTCGAAGTCGTCGCCGTCAACGATCTCGCGGCGCCGGCGGCGTTGGCGCAGCTGTTGAAGTACGACACCACGCTCGGGCGGATCGGGCGCCCCGTCGCGGTCGAAGGAGACGACCTGCTCGTCGACGGGCGGCGCATCCGGGCGCTCGCCGAGCGCGAGCCGCTCAAGCTGCCCTGGGCCGAGCTCGGCGTCGACATCGTGCTCGAGACCACCGGCCGGTTCACCGCCGCCGACGCCGCCCGCGCACACCTCGAAGCCGGAGCCGAGCGGGTGCTCGTCGGCGCCCCCTCGGCCGGGGCCGACGTGACGCTCGCGTACGGCGTGAACACCGAGGCGTACGACCCGTACCACCACACGATCGTGTCGAACGCCTCCTGCACCACCAACGCGCTCGCGCCGCTCGCCGCCGTGCTCGACGGGCTGGCCGGGATCGAGCACGGGTTCATGACCACCGTGCACGCGTACACCCAGGAGCAGAACCTCCAGGACGGCCCGCACCGGGACCCGCGCCGCGCCCGGGCCGCCGGGGTGAACATCGTGCCGACCACCACCGGCGCCGCCAAGGCGATCGGGCTCGTCCTGCCGGGCCTGGCCGGACGGCTGTCCGGCGACTCGATCCGGGTGCCGGTCCCGGTCGGCTCGCTGGTCGAGCTCAACGCGACCGTCGAGACCGAGGTCACGCGCGACGCCGTGCTGGACGCCTACCGGGAGGCGGCCGAGGGTTCCCTCAAGGGCATCCTGTCGTACTGCTCCGACCCCATCGTCAGCGCCGACATCGTCGGCGATCCGGCGTCGTGCATCTTCGACTCGGCGCTGACCAGGGTCGACGGGCGGCACGTGAAGGTCGTCGGCTGGTACGACAACGAGTGGGGCTTCGCCAACCGGGTCGTGGACACCCTGACGCTGATGAGTGCCAAGAGGATCGCCTAGCGCGGGCCGTGATCCAGGTCACCATCGCGGAGCCAACCTTACGTGGCGTCGTGCGTCTATCGCTGCGAGAGCCGTACCTCGTCCATTGGAGTGCCGTGATGCGCCTGAAGGTCCGTTCCGTTGCTTACGTCGTGTGTGGGGCTGCCGTCGCCGCGATCGGCACCGTGTCCGCCGTCGCGTTCGCCGGCGACGCTCCACCGCCGTCGCCGGTGCCGTCACCGGTGTCGGCGTCGGTCGTGCCGTCACCGGTGTCGGCGTCGGTCGTGCCGTCGCCGGTGTCGTCGTCGGCGGATCCGTCGCCGGTGCCCTCGCCGGGGTCGGCTGACCTGTCGCCGGTGCCGTCGCCGGGGTCGGCTGGCCCGTCGCCGGTGCCGTCGCCGGGGTCGGCTGACCTGTCGCCGGTGCCGTCGCCGGGGTCGGCTGGCCCGTCGCCGGTGCCGTCGCCGGGGTCGGCTGGCCCGTCGCCGGTGTCGGCGTCGGTCGTGCCGTCGCCGGTGCCGCGGCGGTGACCCCGGCTCGGCGCCGCGGTACCGTCGCGTGTCTGTCCCCTGACCTGCGAGAACCATGACGCTTTCGCTCCGCCTGCCCTGGCCGCTGCTGCGCGTGCTGCGCTCGGTGGTGTCCGGCACGTCCGCTTCCCGAGGCACCCCGCAGCGGGACGGTCCGCCGGCGATCAACGAGCTGTACCACGCGCGGCGGCTCAGCCTGGTGCGGCTGGCCGTCCTCATGGTCGACGACCTGCCCACCGCCGAGGATGTCGTGCAGGACGTGTTCGCCGCGCTGTACCAGCGGCACGGGGCGGACCTGCACACGATCGCCGATCCGCACGCGTACCTCACGGCGGGCGTGATGAACGCGGCGCGGTCGGTGCTGCGCCGGCGCCGCACTGCCCGCGCCTACGTGCCGCCGCCACCGCCAACCGTGCCGGCCGCCGAGGAAGAGGCCCTGCTGCCGGAGGAAGACCACGAGGTACTCGCGGCGCTGGGACGGCTGACCGTCCGGCAGCGCCAGGTGGTGGTGCTGCGGTACTGGTCGGAACTGTCCGAGAGGGAGATCGCTGAGGTGCTGCACGTGTCGCGCGGTACCGTGAAGTCCACGGCCAACCGGGCTCTGACAATCCTGCGTGACGCGTTGTCGGAGTCGCGACGATGAACGTCGACATTGAGGGGCGCCTGCGCTCGGCGCTCGCCGCACAGGCGGCCCGCGTCACCCCGGAGCGGCTGCGGCCGGCGGTCCCCCCGACCGCGCTGACCGTGCGCCGTCCAGCGTCCATGTTCGTGCGACGTGCCGGCTGGGTCGCCGCGATGCTGCTGCTCGTGACCGTCGCGATCGTCACGCTGCGTCCAACCGGCTCGGAACCGCAGCAGCCGCCGACCGTAGTGACGCCATCGCCGTCCGGCTCGTACGACCCGCCGTCACCGTCGTCGCTGCCGCCGGCCTCACCGAGTCCCGCCGCGCGCTCACAGGATGGCGTCATACCGTCCCCGGGTCACTCGGTCGCGTCCCCGGACATCGGCTCGCCGGCGCCGCAGCCGTCGTAAGGAACTCTTGACTAGGCCATCGAAGTTCGTTAAACCCGGCTAAGACATGGTCACTCGTCAATGGAGGACATCGTGGTCCGATTGCGTGTCGCTGCCGTGCTCGTTGCCGTCGTCACCGCGCTCGCCGTCTCGGCCAACCCGGCGCGGGCCGCTGACGATCCAACCGCGCCGACGAACGGCCCGTGCCAGTACACGCCGACGCCCGATGACCCGGCGGTGCGCCCGGTGCCGCTGCCGCCCGACCCGCGGCGCACCCCCGATCGCGGCACGGTGGCGGTCACTCTGATCACCAACCTGGGCCTGATCCCGCTGACGCTCGACCGGTCGCTGGCGCCCTGCACGGTGCAGAGCTTCCTGCACCTGACCCGCCACGGGTTCTACAACTGGACGATCTGCCACCGGCTGACCACCTATCCGACGCTGAAGGTCCTGCAGTGCGGCGACCCGAGCGGCACCGGTGAGGGCGGTCCGGGGTACCGCTACAAGGACGAGCTGCCGACCAGCCTGCCGCCGGCGCCGACCGACCCGACCGGCGTGCGCAAGGTGTACGCGCGGGGCGTGCTGGCGATGGCCAACGCCGGCCCCGACACGAACGGCAGCCAGTTCTTCCTGGTGTTCGCCGACTCTGCGCTGCGGCCCAACTACACGATCTTCGGTAGCGTGCGGCCGCTCGGCCTCAATACGCTCGATCGCATCGCCGCGGGCGGCGTGGCCGCGACGCCCGACGACCCGGCCCCGGTCGACGGCGCCCCGGCCCTGGGCACCCGCATCGTCCTCGCGATCTGACGCACGGCCGCTCCGATCGGCACCGTCGACAGGTCTATCCCATGAGCCACGACCAGACCCCTGATCGTGAACGTCTCCAGTGCCTTCAGTCGGGCTCCGGACCATCATCGGCAGGGAGCTGGGACGCGCGGACGCGCTCGTACCACGCGGGGTCGGCGGCCATTTCGCCCATGGTGAGCTGGACGGGGCTCGGACCCCAGCTTGACCAGGTGACGATTTCGGCCAAGTCCGGAATGTCAGTCAAGAGCTGGGGAAAGGCGGCGGCGGTGAGGGCCAGGGGGCGGTAGTCCATTTTCGTGAGATCAATGACAAGCTTGACCGACGGCTCGCGCGGTACACGCTCCAGCGCCGCGGAAGCCGCCACCTTGGTGATCTCGCGGACTTCCTCGTACGGCCACGACGGTGAGGCCAGTGCCAGAAAATCGATCATCAGCTGCCGTAGCGAAGCCGGGTAGCGAGTCTCGTGGTTGGCGACCTGTTCCGCGACGAACCGCACCGTGCTGGTGATGCGGCTACGCTTCGCTCGCGTGGTCATCACGGACAACAGGCTTCGGCGCACCGAACCCACGTGCGCGCTGTCGTCGGAGGCCTCGAGCACGAGAGCAAGCTCGATGGCACGTGCGGCGCGTTCATCTCCCAATAGGCGAGGCTCCGCCAGGTCATTGTGAAACCACCGCGTCGTCTGATCGACGTCCACGCGGCCGGTCGGGAGGTCCAAGGCCAGTGTGCCGAGCACGGCACTCCACGACTCGTCGTCGAGCCCGGCGTGCCAGAGCCGCACCATCGATTGCCAAGCGGCAACCGCGTCGTCCGCGCTGGCCGCGAGGTCGTCGCGCTTGACGCCGCCCAGGCAGGCCAGCAGAAGGGTGAGATTCGCCGTGTAGGCGGCCCGGTTGCGCACCGGGTCGAGGTCCTGCGGCAGGTAGTTGGCGTACTTACCTGCCGTCGAGCGTAGCTTCGCCTGTTCGAGCAGCCTGATCCCGGTGGAGACCGCCTTCGCACGCACGTCGTCGGGCAGGCCCCCGACGAGGTCGACCAGGAAGGCCACACTGCGGGGCTGCGCGGGAATTGCCCGATGCGCCAGCAGGGCGAACAGCAGGTCGTCATCGATGTGCTGCTGGCCGGCGTACCCGTGCCGGCGTGGAGCATGAACGGTCTCACACAGACTCAGAAACTCGTCCAGCACGGTGTCGGCAAGCAGAAACTCGCCGAGCGTGCTGTGCAGGAACTCAAAGCTCTTGCGTCGCTCGATGCGCGCCGGAACTGTTGCCGCGGCCGCATGGACGAAGAAGAACTGGCCGATCACGTCGTCGGCGCCGCCGGTGGGACCGAACGCGCTGAACGCTGCCAGGTCCGCCGTGAGGTCACCGTCGAGTACGTACGTGCGGCGCCGGTTGAACATGGCGACGGCAGCCAGGCCGAGCTGCCATCGGCGGCGCGCAACCTCTCCGTCGAGCTCGTCAGGACCGAAGCCCTGCCGTCCTTGGTCGATCTCGCGGCGCACGAAGTTCTCGATCAGCCGCTGGTACAGGGCGGCCGACGAGGTCTGCGCGCCAGCGAGGGGCGGCGCCTGCGGGTCGGCGACATACAGGGCGATGAGCAGGAGGAGCAGGGGCTGACGGGTGAGCTCCGGCAGTTGGCGCGCGCCGTCGAAGTCCAGCAGGCGCACGGTGCCGGCGGCGGCCATTCGCGCGTTCGCGTCATGCCATCCGGTGAGCCAGGTGCGGACCTGGTCGTCGGTGAACTCCGCCAGCTTGATCACAAGGCACCCTTTCGGTACCCAGGTTCGTCCCATTACCAGCGTGCGGGACGTGACCACCACGCTCACCGGCGAGCCGGCCGCCGCCTCCTTGGCCTGGAAGTCTTCGATCTCACGCAGGTACCGCCGGCCCACGCCGACGCTCTGGATCAACTCGTCCAGGCCATCGAAGATCACGACGCGGACGATGTCACGGCTCTCGTCCGCCAAGGTGTGCCATTGGACGCGCCCGGGAAGGATGTTGTCGAGGGCCTCTTCGATCTGGGTGTGCACGTGCTCGTCGGCCGTCACGTCACGCAGCGGAACCCGTATCACCAGGAAGCGGTCGGCGGGCAGGCGCGCGGCCAGTGCCTTGCTCAACGTCGATTTCCCGGAGCCCGGATCACCGAGGACCAGCAGCGGCGCGGAAGTGCTCATCGGCGAGCCGAAGTAGGCTGCGAAGAACGTCTCGAGGTCGTTATGCACCAAGCGGCTGCGCCACTGCTCGTCATCGGCGATGTCGATGTCCGGGCCGTTCTCGACAACCTGGTAGTGCGGCGTCACGAAACTGTCCTCGACCGAGGGCATCCGTAGGTCCGGCACATAGCGCAACACGTTGTCCGGCACCGGAGGCCTGCTCAGCACGGCCGCATTCGCCTGGCGGAGCAGCTCGGACTTGCCGCCCGCAGGAATCGTCCGGCCGGGAAGCTCGAGCAGGGCGGTCAGTGCCGCCAGCGCGTGCTCTTGGCGATCGAGCCGCCTGTACATCGAGTCGCGAAGCTCGCCCAGCGAATCGCCCAAGGCGTCCTGGCCGCCCAGCGTGGCCCAGACAAGGAACTCGCGAACGTCGGTGGCGAGCCGCAAGTAGTACTCGCGGTACCTGGCAAGGGCCTTCTCCACCACGGACGCCGCGACGCCGGGTTCGTCCAGGGAGGTCACGTCCTCACCCGCTGCCAGGCCCGAGAAGAATGCCAGACAGGCTTCGGCGGCGTGGTGCAGGTAGGGCCTGAGCTGATGCTCCATCGCGCGGGAGAAGCCGCCCGCGGCCGAAGGCATCGGGATCTCGGCAGTGCACAGGACGCGCACAAGGTCATCGTCGAGGTTGCCGGTCAGCAAGCGAACCTGTTCCGCCTTGCTGACGTCGAGCTCGTCCCACACGTCGCGCAACTCGTCGCGCCAGGCATCGAAGAACGCCGCCCCGACGATCGTCGTGTGTGCCGCCTCCAAGAGTTCGAAGCGCTTCCGTCCGCTCGTGTGTGATAGCCGCGCTACACCGGCGTCGACCAGCTTCTGAAACATGCCGATCGCCTCGTTTTTGTGGTCGACCGCACCCCACAGGAAGCTGGCGGCCTGGGCGCCGGTGTACGCCCACGGTCCCGCGGCAAGGATCAAGCCGCCGAGCGTGACATCAAGGACCTTGAGCACCCGGGAGTCGTCGGAACCGAGCAGGCGCAGAGCACCCCGATACGTCAACGCCGGCGCGGATGGCATGGCGGAAACCATAGCCTGAGGCGCCGTCCACGACCGGGCACGGCGGTCGTGGTTGTTGGCTAGGCAGGCTGCGTCGTGTGGTGCTCGTAGGCGTCGCGGGCGGCCATGAGGGTGGGCAGGTACTCCTGTGCCCAGCGCCGACAGGCTGCGATGAGGTCGAGCAGGGTGCGTCCCAGTGGGGTCAGTTCGTATTCCACTCGTGGTGGTACCTCGGCGTAGACGGTGCGGGTGATCATGCCGTCGCGTTCGAGAGCGCGCAGGGTCTGGGTGAGGACCTTGGGAGTAGCGCTGCGGATGGGGACGCGGAGTTCGGAGAACCGGCGTGGGCCCTGTTCGAGGCAGACGACGATCATCGCCGACCATTTGTCGCCGATCGGATCGGGATGATGCCGCTGGGACAGGCGGGGTGGAACATGTGTTGCGCGTCGACGAGGTGCCCGACCCGCGACCGGGTTCCGGCGAGATGCTGGTCCGGGTCACGGCCGCGGGGATCGGGTTCGCTGATGTCCAGATCAGGGCCGGCCTGATGCGCGCAGCACTGCCGAATCTTCCCTTGCCGTTCGTGCCGGGATTCGAGGTCGCGGGCACCGTGGTCGCGGTCGGAGCCGGGGTGGACGCCCGGACGGTCGGCAGGCAGGTGGTCGGCGCGACGTCCGGCGGTGGCTACGCCGAGTTGGCGATCCTGCCGGCGGCGTCGGCGGTGCCTCTGCCCGATGTGCTCGACGATCGGATGGCTGTGGCGCTGCTGGGCCAAGGCGCGACCGCGGTCGGGGTGGCCGAGGCAACAGGCCAGCTGGCGCCGCGTCCTTGTGGGCACGGTGCCGGCTGCTTTCCCTCGCCAGATGGATCCCTCGGGTTTCGTGCCCACCGAGCGGTAGTGGTCGCGCCTGGCGGTTGGTCTGCACGCGCAATCCGAGCGGCGAGATCCAGCGCCGCACGGTTCCTCGTTCTCGCAACCCCGCTTCGGGCGGCCGCCGCGGCGCAGGCGTGGCGGCGGGAAGCCATGATTCCGTGCGCCGCGCGCCCCTTTTCGTGCTAGCCTCGCACGAAAAGGGGTTGGTGATCATGGCTAACGTCGACGAGCCTGCGGCGTGTGAGGTGTGCGGTCGACCCCTGGAGTCCCACGCGGGGCCAGGTCGCCGTCGGCGGTACTGCGGAGCGACGTGCCGCAGCGCGGCGCGACGGCAGCGCGCGAACGGAGGTGTCGTAAAGGTCTCCTTGACACTCGGTCGGCGTAAAGACAAGCTTGACGACGTGGATGTCAATTCGCCGTTGCAGGCGCTCCGGCAAGCCCTCGAGGCCGTGCGTGAGGCCGAGGGCAGGCTGCGCGGCGCCGTTGATGCCGCGCGCGAAGCCGGGCACACCTGGTCGGAGATCGGCGATGTGCTCGGCACGACGCGGCAGGCCGCCTTCCAGCGCTTCGGCCGGCCGATCGACCCCCGCACCGGTGCCCCGATGAACGCCATGCTGCTGCCCGGCGCGGCCGAGGCCGCGGTCGCCCTCTTCGTCAACCTCGCCGAGGGCAACTGGGAAGAGGTGCGCCGCGGCTTCGATGCCAAGGTCGCCGAGGCGCTGCCCGACGCGGCCTCCGTCGCCGCCACCTGGGCCGCGCTCGCCGGCCGTTACGGGCGGTACGAGCAGCGCATGGGCGAGCCGCTGTCCTACCAGCTCGGCGACTACACCGTCGTCGACATACCGCTGCGGTTCGAGGTGGGGGAGCAGGTGGGCCGGGTCAGCTTCAGCCCCGACGGCAAGGTCGCCGGCCTGTTCGTGCTGCCTCCGGAGGCGAGCTGACCATGCGCAACCCCGCCGTCTGGCTTCCGATCGCCGCGCTGCTGCTGGCGTTCATCATCGTCTGCTACGCGCAGCTGATCCGCCGACCGGCCAGGTATCTGCCCAAGGTCGTCTGGGCGCTGATCATCCTGGCGCAGATCCCGCTCGGTGGTGTGCTGTACCTGATCATCGGGCGCGCCGAACCGGAGACGACTGCCGATCCGCCGCTCACCGCCACCCCGGCCGAGGCTGACGTGGACCGGCCGCGGCCGGTCACGACCCAACCCGCCGCCGTGCGTACCCAAGCCCTGACGAAGCTCTTTCCCGGCAACGTCGGCCTGCATGCCGTGGATCTGACCGTGCCGGCCCGCGGGGTGTACGGACTCGTCGGACCCAACGGTGCGGGCAAGACGACGCTGCTGTCCCTGCTCGCCGGGCTGCGCCGCCCCGAGTCCGGCCAGGTGTCCACCACGGCCCGGGTGATGCTGTGCCCCGACACACCGGCCTTCGAGCCCTGGCTGACGGCGGCGGAGACCGTCGACCTGTTCCGGCGGCTGAGCCCGAGCGGGACGACCGGCACCGATCAGGCCCTCGCACTCGCCGGCCTTACCTCGGCGCGCGACCGGCGGGTCGGCGGCTTCTCCCGGGGCATGGCGCAGCGGCTCGGCCTCGCCGTGGTGCTCGCCTCGGGCGCCGAGGTGCTGCTCCTGGACGAGCCGACCAGCGCCCTCGACCCGCAGGGCCGTTCCGAGATCCTGGACCTCATCACCGCCCTCGGACGCGACCACGCGGTGGTCTTCTCCAGCCACATCCTCGCCGACGTCCAGCGGGTCGCCGACACGGTCGGCGTCCTGCGCGAGGGCCGGCTCATCTACCAGGGCCCCGTCGACGAACTCCTCGACCGGCACACCCGGCCGAGCTGGCAGCTGCACCTGCGCGCCGGCGCCGACCGGCTCGCCGACCGCCTCGGCCGGCTCGACTGGGTGGCCGCGGTCCGGCGCCACGAACAGGGCCTGCGCGTGGACACCACGAGCGTGCACGCCGGCGAGACGCTACTGCCGGCCGAAATCAGCGCGAGCGGCGCGGAACTCATCGCGTTCAACCCGGTCGGCGCGGACCTGGAGACGGTCTTTCTGAACCTGGTGGAGGTACGGTCGTGAACCTGTGGCGGCTGGAACGGCTGAGGCTGTTGCGGACCGGACGGTGGATCGCCCTCGGCGCGGTCTTCCTGCTGCTCGGCTTCGGCGAGCCCTTGGCCACCCGGTACCTCGGAGAGCTGCTGAGCGGCGCCACGGGCAACGGCTACATCCACGTCACGGCGACCAAGCCGCAGCCGTCCGACGGGATGGGCGCCTACTTCGGCAACATCACCACGCTCGGCACGCTCGTCGTCGTCGTCATCGCCGGCCTCGCCTTCTCGGTGCGTGCCAACCCGCCGCTCGCCGCGCTCTACCTGACCCATGTGCCGGGCCGGATCAGGCTGCTGGTCCCCCGACTGGTGACGATCGCGGCCGCAGCAGCGTTGGCCAGCGCCGCCGGCGGGGCTGCGGCGGCGTACGAAACGACACTGCTCCTCGGCGCGCCGGCCGCGAGCGGGACCGCCATCGGCATCCTGATCTCCAGCCTGGGCGCGGTGTTCGCCGTCGCGGTCACCTTCCTGGCCGCCATGTTCCTGCGCGGACAGGTGGCCACGATCGCGGTCGCGCTCGGGGCGACCTTCGTCGCGGTACCGTTCGCCAACCTGATCCCGGGCCTCCGCGACATCGGGCCCGCGGCGTTCATCGCACTGCCCAAGAACCTGCAGCTCAACGCGTGGAGCGCCGACGCCACCTGGGCGACCGTGGTGACGCTGCTGCTCGCCGCCGTGTGCGTGGGCGGCGGACTATGGCGAGCCAGCCGCTGGGAGCTGTAGCCGCTGGCGCGGCGGCGCCCGGGTCAGTGCGTGGGCCGGCGGCCGATGCTGGTGTACGTCGGGTAGCAGTAGGCCAATGCCTGCGGGTCGAGCATCGCGGCGCGGACCAGCTCGAGCTGCTCCTGGGTGACACCGCGGGCGAGCAGCGGGTCGCGTAGCTGGTAGGAGTTGCTGACGTGCAGCAGGTTGGCGGCCGTACCGCCGGGCCACAGCCGGTTGCTCACCTCGGTCCGTAGATCGACCAGCCCGGCGGCGCGCAGGGAGAGCGGGGCGCGGCGGGCCCAGCCGAGGTCCGCGCCGTTGTCTTCCAGGATGCCCAGCAGCGCGTCCTGGAACGCGTCGAACGCGGCGGCGCACGCCTCGTCGGGGGCGTGCAGCAGCACGTCGCGCCGGGTGGTGTCCCAGTCCGACGTCACCAGCAGGCCGCCCGGCTTGAGCGCGGCAACCAACCGGCGGATGACGGCGTCCCGGTCGGTCAGGTGCAGCAGGAGCAGGCGGGCGTGGATGAGGTCGTAGTGGTCGGCGGGGAGCTCGGCGCTGCGGACGTCACCCTGCCGGACGGTGATGTTCCCGGCGGCGGGGATGTGCCGGGGGTCCAGGTCGAGACTGGTGACGTGGCCGTCGGGCCCGACCCGCTCCGCGATCCAACGCGTGATCGTCCCGGCGCCCGGGCCGATGTCCAGGCAGTGCCAGCCGGCGGTGATGCCGATGCGGCCGAGCACCGCCGTCGAGTGTTCGTCCAGGATGCCGGCCAGCAGCCGCAGTTGCTCGTCGCCCTCCGGGGCCGCGTTGCTGAACGAGTACTGCGAGGATTCGGGTCCGGTCGTCGTGATGGTCATGAAAGTCTCCTTCGTACCGCGGCTGGGGATTCGCGAGCTTAGCGACGTGGCTCGTGGGCACCGGCCGCCGAGCCCTCCGCGGTCGCGGCGCCGCCCGGCGCGACCGGCCGGCTGCTCGGCCCGCGTCCGTGCTCCGGCCGGAGTGCATCCATCGCCGTCACGACGCCTCCGACCTGCGGATCGGTCTGTATGACGGGGGCGGTCGATGGGGTGCGGCGAGGGCGGGCCCCGGGCGAAGTCAGCCGTACATCGATGTGACGAACGACGGTGGCGTCGGACACGCCGCAACCACACAACGGTGCTGTCCCATGCCTGGTTCGGCGGGAGCCGCGGTCGGGTGTGACCCCACGGGGTGTCGGTCGTCTCCCGCGGACGACCTGCAGTCCCGGGTGGGCAGCGGTTAGCGTTTACGACGCCAGACGGCAGCGAAACCGTTCGGAGGACGACCATGACCGACCCGGCACCATCGCCGCCCGCCGGTGTCCGCCCTGCCCGCGACACGCCCCTGGTCTACTCCTGCTCCGGCTGCTCCAGCGCCGCCCAGCTCGCCAACGCCCTCGCGATCCGCCTCGACCGCATGGGCCTGGCCGAGATGTCGTGCATCGCGGGACTGGGCGGCGACGTGGCTTCGCTGGTGCGGCTGGCCAAATCCGGCCGCCCCGTCATCGCCCTGGACGGCTGCCCGCTGGTCTGCGTCGCATCCACCCTGCGCCGCCATGACCTCGCCCCGGGACGTCATCTCGTTCTCAGCGACCACGGCATCCGCAAGCGCCGGCACGCCGACTACGACCCCGCCGACGTCGACCGGTTGCTGCCGTTGGCCGTCGAGGCGGTCGCCGCGGCCCGCGACACGCCCCCGGGCGGCTGAGCGCAGCCCCGTCACCGTCCACTTCGGACAATGACGGCGAGGGTCGCCGAGCAAAGGCCCGGCAAGTCGGGTCCAAAGGCCCATGTCCGGCCCGAATTGGGAGGTTAGCCTCACCAAACGAAGGCACGGATTGGCCGGAGGTTGCGGATGGTCGGGACGAGGTTCACCGGGCGTCAGGACCGCCCGGACGAGGGGGCCGGCACCCGTACGCTTGCCGAACTCGCACCCGGCGCCCGGGCAAGGGTCGTACGTGTCGTCGCGCCGGAGCCGGCCACCGCCGGGCGGCTGGCCGATCTCGGGTTCACCGCGGGCGCGGTGGTGCAGGTGTTGCGTCGCGCGCCACTGCGGGACCCGGTGCTCTACCGGGTGCAGGACTACGACATATGCCTGCGCCGGGAGCAGGCGGCCTGGGTGCGCGTGGTCGAAGAGGTGGACCGGTGAGCTCCGGGTGCCACGACGGTGGCGGGGGCACGCTCGCCCTCGCCGCGCCGCACATCGCGCTGGTGGGCGCCCCGAACGCGGGCAAGACCAGCGTCTTCAACGCGCTGACGGGCATGCGCGGCAGGACGGGCAACTACCCCGGCGTGACGGTGTCCCGGTTCGTGGGCACGTGCCGGGTGGGGCCCGACCGGTACGTCATCGAGGACCTGCCGGGCACGTACGGGCTGCGGCCGGTCAGTCCGGACGAGCAGATCGTGGCGGACGCGCTCGACGGCCACCTCGACGGGGTGCAGCGGCCCGATGCGCTGCTGATGGTGGTCGACGCCACCACCTTGCGCCGGTCCCTGGGCTTCGTGGCGCAGGTCCTGGCGCGTGGCCTGCCGGCCTGCCTGGTCGTGACCTTCACCGACGAACTCACCCGCCGCCAGGGCGCCCTCGACGTCGACGCCCTCGCCGAGGCGCTGGGGGTGCCGGTGCTGGCGGTGGTCGGCCATCGGCGGCACGGGATCGCCCCGCTGCGTGAGCTGCTGGCCGGCTGGCGGTCATGGCCGGCGCCCGTGCTGCCGCCGCCGGTGGACGGGCCGGAGCGGGACGCGTGGGTGGACTCCGTGCTCGGCTTCGCCGGCTACCGCGCCGCCGAGCGCCACCGGACGACCCAGCGCATCGACGCGGTCCTGCTGCACCCGCTGTGGGGCACGCTGGTGTTCTTCGCGGTGATGGTGCTGTTCTTCCAGACGCTGTTCACCCTGGCGGCGCCGCTGCAGGACGTGGTGGCGGCGGGCTTCGACCGGCTGGCGGCGGTGGTGGCCGGGCACGTCGGCAACCGCTGGCTGGCCTCCCTGCTGGGCGACGCGTTGCTCGGCGGGGTCGGTTCCGTGCTGGCCTTCGTACCGCAGATCATGCTCCTGTTCCTGTTGCTGGCCCTGCTCGAGGGCGTCGGCTACATGTCCCGCGCGGCGTTTCTCATGGATCGGGTGATGGCCCGCGCCGGCTTGGAGGGCCGTGCCTTCGTCGCCCTGCTGTCGTCCTTCGCCTGCGCGATTCCCGGGATCATGGCCACCCGGACCCTGCCCTCGGCCCGCGACCGGCTCGCCACCATGATGGCTGCCCCGCTGATCACGTGCTCGGCTCGGCTGCCGGTCTACGTCGTACTGATCGGCCTGCTGGTGGACCGGTCCGAGCGGATCGGGCCGTTCGGCGCACAGGGGCTGGTCATGTTCGGCATGTACCTGTTCGGCGCCGTCTCGGCGATGCTGGCCGCCTGGGCGTTCAAGAAGCTCGGCGACCATCGCGGCCGGCTCATGCCGTTCTACCTGGAGATGCCGCCATACCGGGTCCCCTCGGCGAGGTCGGTGGCGGTCACGGTGTGGGACTCGGCGAAGTCCTTCGTGTACAAGTGCTCGACGATCATCGTGGCCACCACGATCGGGCTGTGGCTGCTGCTGAACCTGCCGTTGCACTCGGCCACCCAGTTGCAGGCCGCCGGGGTCGACCCCGGCGACCGGACCGCGGTGGCGGCGTACACGATCGACCACAGCTATGCCGCCGGGCTGGGCCGCCTGATGGCCCCGGTGTTCGACCCGTTGGGTTTCGACTGGCGCATCAACGTCGGGGTGCTGTCGGCGCAGGCGGCACGGGAGACGTTCGTCGCGACGCTCGGGCAGGTTGCCGCCGCGGACGACCCGGAGGACTCGGGCGAGGCGCTGCGCGGCATGACCTACACCGACGGTGCCCGCGCCGGGCAGCGGGTGTTCACCGCGCCCACGCTCGCCGCGCTGCTGGTCTACTTCGCCGTCGCCATGCAGTGCATGGCGACCATCGGCGTGATCCGCCGGGAGACCGGCACCTGGACCTGGCCACTGGTCGCCTTCGGCTACCTCACCGGGTCGGCCTGGCTGCTGGCCTACCTCGCCAAGACACTCACCGTGCTGCTGACGGGATAGCACGACCATGGTTCCCATGCACCCCCAGGCCTGTCCGGGCGACCCGGATCGGCTGCGCTGGATCATTCCGGCCGGCACGCTGAGCGTCACCGGCGCCCTCGCCGCCGTTCCGCAAGCGCTGGCGGTGCTGCTCACCGACGGCACGCTCGCCGAGGTCGTGGCCGAACCGGCCGCGGTCGTGACGCGTCTGGGCCGCGGCCGCAGCTGGTCCGCCGAAGGCCCTCGGGTCCGCACCGCGCTGCACGGCGCCCTCGACGAACCGGCCGCCTGGATCGCGGCACACGGCCTTCAAGGGTATGACCCCGGCCCGGACGCGCTGCTGTACTCCATGGCGCAGCAACTGCTCGACGGGGCGGCCGGGCAGTTCGCCCGCTCGCACGGCGGCGCCATCGAGCTGCTCCACGTCCGCGACGGCGTCGTGACCGTCCGCCTCGGCGGCGCCTGCCACGGCTGCCTCGGCGCCGGCCGCACGCTGCACCAGCGCCTGGAACTGCAACTGCGCCGGCGGTGCCCCGGCGTGCGGGCGGTGGTGGCCGGCAACGGCGGCGGTGCGACAGAGCAGGACGTCCAGGGCCCGGCAAGGTCACAAGGCCCGTCGTGACGACTTCGGCGTGGCTGCCCGCGATGCGGCGCGCCCGTCTCGCCGTCCGTGCTGGGCGCGGACGGCGAGACAGGCGACGGTGTGCCGGGAGCAGCCGGCCGGCTCAGGCGGCGGCGGGCCGGCGGCCGGAGACCGACAGCACGGTCAGCAGCAGCGCGGCCAGGGCCACCACCGCGAGCAGCACGAGGCCGAGCGCGTACGAGTGGTAGCTGCCGTAGATCGAGCCCATGAGCAGCGGCGGGACGAAACCGCCGAGGCCGCCGGCGGCGCCGACCACACCGGTGACGGAGCCGACATGCCGAGGAACGCGACCGTGCCGAGCGGGGCCAGGCCGGGGGTGAAGGACTGCACGAGGGCACCGGCGATGACGACGCCGAGGCTGACGGCGAGCACCCGGCCGGCCGCGATCCGGTCGGACAACCAGCCGCCGACCGGGCGCATGAGCACGGCCAGGATCACGAAGCCGGCCATCCTCGGCGGGACCAACCGGCCGTCAGACGGCGGCGAGCGTGCTGCCGCCGCCGGGAATCCGCGCTACCGGCCGGAGGAGACCGTCCTGCGGGCCGCGTCGCGAACCGCGTCCGGGGCGGGGGGCGGCGTCGGGGCCGGGCCCCGCCGGGCGCGGTAGACGACGTACGGGCGCCACAGGTACGCCAGCGGGGCGGACCAGACGTGCACGAGCCGGGTGAACGGCCACAGCGCCAGCAACAGGAACCCGCCGACGGCGTGCAGCTGATAGACCAGCGGCGCGCCCGCCATCAGCTCGGTGTGCGGCCGGAACCAGAAGATGCCCCGGAACCACACGGCGATCGTCTCGCGGTAGTCGTAGCCGCCGCCGAGCATGTTGCGCCCGATCGTTGCGGCCATGCCGAGCACGACCATGGCCGCGAGGAACCCGTACAGGACCTTGTCCATGGTGGTGGTCTTGCGCCGGACGCGGCCGTTCACGAAACGCCGCGCGATGAGCAGGGCGAGCCCGGCGCACAGCATGACGCCGGTGACCGTCCCGGCCGAGATCGACACCACGTGGTACGTGTGCTCGGAAACGCCGAGCGAGGTGGTGACCGGCTCGGGTACCAGCAGGCCGAGCGCGTGCCCGCCGATGACGCCGAACGCGCCCAGGTGGAACAGCGGGGAGGCGAGCCGCAGCAGCCGGTTCTCCAGCAGCTGGCTGGTGTGGGTGGTCCAGCCGAACTGGTCGCGCCGCCAGCGCCAGACGTGCCCGGCGACGAAGACGGCCAGGCAGATGTACGGCAGCACGATCCAGACCAGGACGTTCATCGTGAGGCCTCCACGGAGCAGGCGGGGTACGGGGCGAGGTGCAGGTCGGGTCCGGCGCCGATGCTGTCGAGGCCGACGGCCTCCACCGGCGGCCCGTCGACGGCCAGTGCCGCGATGGCGGCGCGGTCGTCGTCGGTGAGGTCGGGCAGCACGGCGCAGACCGCGTCGAGCAGCAGGCGGTACGGCGTGCCGGTCTCGGTGAGCGCGGCGCGCAGCAGTTCGAGGCCCTGCCGATGCTGGCGCAGGGGTGCCTCGCCGTCGCCGGGGCCCGCGACGGCGGCGAACTCCAGCACGACCGGGAGCAGGTCGGGCAGTTCGCCGTCGGCGAGGCGAAGACCGTGGGCGCGGTACCGCTGCTTGAGCACGAGCAACGCCATGCCCCGCTTGCGGGTGTCGCCGTGCAGGTAGTAGGTGAGGTAGAGGCCGCTGCGGCGGCGCAGGTCGAAGGTCTGCACGTACTCGCGCTGGGCGTCGATGGCCGCCGTGGCGAGCAGCCAGTCGAGGAACTCGGCGATCGGGCCACGTGCCGCCGGGTGCTCGACGCGAGCTGCGGCCGTGCGCAGTTCGCCGCCGGCCCCGAGCAGTTCGGCGTCGGGGTAGGTGAGCATCAACGAGGCAAGCTCGAAGACCCGGGCCCGGTCGGCGGGAGACGCGGCGACCGCGGCGGCGATCACGACGCGCCCCGCAGCGGGTTGAGCGGGAGGCCACGCCGCCCGTCGGAGCGCCGGAACAGGCCGCCGCCCGCGCCTGAGCCCTGGGCCAGGTGGAACTTCTCGCTCGTCACGGGGCCTGTCTCGCCGTCCACGGGGCACTCGCCATGCGCGGCGGCCTGGGCCTCCAGGGCGGCGGCGTCCCGCGCGTGCGCGGCCGGCACGACGTACCGCTCGTCGTACTTGGCGATCGCCAGGAGCCGGTACATGCCCTCAACCTGCTCGGCGGTCATCCCGATGCTGTCGAGCAGCTCCTGCGCGACGGTGCCGTCGAGGGTGCGGGCCCGCATGTAGGAGCGCATGGCGGCGAGCTTCATCAGCACCCCGGCGGCCGCGTCGGCGTCGCCGGCGGTGAACAGCTCGGCCAGGTACTCCACCGGGATGCGCAGCTCGCGGATGGTGTGGAAGACGTCGTCGGCGTCGGTGTCGTCGCGTCCGGCGGCGCCGGCGGCGTCGAGCACCGGAGACAGCGGCGGCACGTACCAGACCATCGGCAGCGTCCGGTACTCCGGATGCAGCGGCAGCGCGATGCGGTACTCGGCGATCAGCTTCCAGATCGGGGAGCGCTGCGCCGCGTCGATCCACTCCTCGGGCAGGCCGGCGTCGCGGGCGGCCTGCCGGATCGCCGGGTCGTGCGGGTCGAGGAACACGGCGCGCTGGGCGTCGAGCAGGTCGTGCTCGTCCTCGACCGACGCGGCGGCGAGCACCGCGTCCTCGTCGTACAGCACGATGCCGAGGTACCGCAGCCGGCCGACGCAGGTCTCCGCGCAGATCGTCGGCAGCCCGGCCTCGATGCGCGGGAAGCACAGCGTGCACTTCTCGGCCTTGCCGGTGGCGTGGTTGACGTAGACCTTCTTGTACGGGCAGGCCGACACGCACATCCGCCAGCCCCGGCAGCGGTCCTGGTCGACCAGGACGATGCCGTCCTCTTCGCGCTTGTACATCGCACCGGACGGACAGGCGGAGACGCAGGCCGGGTTGAGGCAGTGCTCGCAGATGCGCGGCAGGTGGAACATGAAGGTCTTCTCGAACTCGAAGCGGACCTTCGCGGCGGCGTCACCGGCCATCTTCACCAGGTTCGGGTCACCGCCGGCGCGCTCGTGGGCCCCACCGAGCGAGTCCTCCCAGTTGGCACCCCAGGTGACGGACATCGGCTCGCCTGTCAGCGCCGAGTGCGGCCGCTTGACCGGGGTGTCGCTCAGCCCGCCCGGCGCGCTGACCAGGATGTCCTTGTCGAAGGTGGCCGGCTCGTAGTAGTCGTCGATGCTCGGCAGCTGCGGGTTGGCGAAGATGTGGCTGAGCCGCTTGGCCCGGCCGCCGGAGCGCAGCGTGAGCCGGCCCTTGCGGTCCAGCCGCCAGCCGCCCTTCCAGCGCTCCTGGTCCTCGTAGTGCTTCGGGTAGCCGATGCCCGGCTTGGTCTCGACGTTGTTGAACCAGACGTACTCGGTGCCTTCCCGGTTGGTCCAGGTCTGCTTGCACGTCACCGAGCAGGTGTGGCAGCCGATGCACTTGTCGAGGTTCATCACCATGGCGACCTGTGCGCGAATCCGCATCAGTACTCAACCTCCTGCGCGCGGCGGCGGATCACGGTGATCTCGTCGCGCTGGCTGCCGATCGGACCGTAGTAGTTGAAGGCGTACGTGAGCTGGGCGTGCCCGCCGGCCAGGTGCGACGGCTTGATCAGCAGGCGGGTCATCGAGTTGTGGTAGCCGCCCCGGCGGCCCGACCGCTCGGCCTTCGGCACGTTCACCGTGCGCTCGGGCGAGTGGTACTGGAACACCGTGCCCTCGGGCATCCGGTGGCTGACCACGGCGCGGGCGACGATGACGCCGTTGCGGTTGTGGGCCTCGATCCAGTCGTTGTCGCGCACGCCGATCTTGCCGGCGTCCTCGACGCTCATCCAGACCACCGGGCCGCCCCGGGACAGCGCCAGCATCAGCTCGTTGTCGTGGTACATGGAGTGGATCGACCACTTGGCGTGCGGGGTCAGGAACCGTACCGTCACGCCGCCGTCGACCGCCTCGCCCGGCCGGCCGAAGTGCCGCGTCATGTTCAGCGGCGGCCGGTACGCCGGCAGCTGCTCACCGAGCTCGGCGACCCAGTCGTGCTCGACGAAGAAGTGCTGCCGGCCGGTGAGGGTGTGCCAGGGCTTGTGCCGCTCCACGTTGATGGTGAACGGCGAGTACCGGCGCCCGCCCTTCTCCGAGCCGGACCACTCGGGGCTGGTGAAGACCGGCTGCGGCGCGTCCTGGGTCTGCGCGTACGTGATCCGGTCGCCCTCGTGGCCCTCGATCAGGTCCGTGAACGGCTGGCCGGTCCGCTTCTCCAGCGCGGTGAAGCCGGCCGCGGCGATGCGTCCGTTGGTGGTGCCGGACAGCGCGAGGATCGCCTCACACATCCGGTCGGCCGTCTCCAGCGAGGGGCGCCCGTCGACGACGCCGTTACGCTGGCGCAGGTACTCGATCTCCGGTGTGACGTCGACGGTGACCGCCTTGGTGGTCGTGCCGAGCGTGTCGAGCAGCGGGCCGACCGTACGCATCTTCCGGCCGATCAGCGTGTAGTCCCGTTCGACCTCCACCAGCTTGGGCATCGTCCGCCCCGGCACCGGTTCGCACTCGCCGAACCGCCAGTCGCGCGCGCGGCCGCCCGGCGTGGCCAGCTCGTCCGGGGTGTCGTGCTGCAGCGGGGCGGCGAGCACGTCGCGGCGTACCCCCAGATGGCCCGCCGCGAGCTCGCTGACCTTGTCGGCCAAGGCCAGGAACGTGTCGTAGTCGGTGTGCGCGTCGGCGGGCGGCTGCACCGCCGGGCTGAACGCGTGCACGAACGGGTGCATGTCGGTGGTGGAGATGTCGTGCTTCTCGTACCAGGTGGCGGCGGGCAGCACGAGGTCGGCGTGCAGGCCGGTGTTGGTCATCCTGAAGTCGATCGCGGTGAGCAGGTCCAGCTTGCCGACCGGGGCCTCGTCGCGCCACGCCACGTCGCGCGGCCGCTGCCCGGGCTCACACTCGGCGGCCGTCGCCGAGGAGTCGACGCCGAGCAGATGCCGCATGAAGTACTCGTTGCCCTTGCCGGAGGAGCCGAGCAGGTTGCACCGCCACAGGGTCAGGCAGCGCGGGAAGTTCGCCGGATCGTCCGGGTCCTCCGCGACTGTCCGCAGCGTGCCGTCCCGCAGCGACGCGACGATGTGCTCGGCCACCGGCCGGCCGGCGGCCGCGGCCTCGTCGCACAGGTCGAGCGGGTTGCGGTTGAAGAACGGGTGTCCCGGGCTCCAGCCCATGCGCTGCGCCGCGGCGACGGTGTCGGCGAACGACATGCCGGCGAAGCGGCCGGTGCCCAGCGGCGAGGACAGCTCGTCGGCCGGGACCCGCTCGTAGCGCCACTGGTCGGTGTGCAGGTACCAGAACGGGGTGGCGGCCTGGTGGCGCATCGGCCGCTGCCAGTCGAACGCGAAGGACATGTGCTGCTGGCCGGTGACCGGGCGCGCCTTCTCCTGTCCCACGTAGTGCGCCCAGCCGCCGCCGTTCACGCCCTGGCAGCCGGTCAGCGTCACCAGCGTGATGAAGGCGCGGTACGTCATGTCGGAGTGGAACCACTGGTTCGCGCCCGCGCCGAGGACGATCATCGACCGGCCGGCGCTGCGCTCGGCGTTGCGCGCGAACTCCCGGCCGATGCGGGCGGCGAGGGCGGCCGGCACGCCGGTGATGCGCTCCTGCCACGCGGGGGTGTTCGGTGCGTCCGGATCGTCGTAGCCGGCCGGCCAGTCGCCCGGCAGATCGCCCCGGCGTACCCCGTACTGGGCCATGAGCAGGTCGAAGACGGACGTCACCAGGTGCTCGCCGACGCGCATCACCGGCACGCCGCGGCGCATCACCGCGCCGCCCTCGGTGTCGCCGACGTCGAAGCGGGCCAGCTCGACCGTCGCGTCGTCACGGGTCCGGCCCAGCAGGCCGAGCGCCGGCACCACGCCGTCGAGGTCGAGGTTCCACCGGCCCTCGCCGTCGTCGGCGTACCGGAACCCGAGCGAGCCGTTGGGCACGACGAGCTCGCCCGTGCGCTCGTCGACCAGAACGGTCTTGTGCTCGCCGCCGCGCTGCCCGAGGTCGGCGGCGGTCAGGAAGCGGTCCGCCGCCCACACCCCGTCGCCGGTGCTGCGCAACGTGACCAGGAACGGCAGGTCGGTGTACCGGCGAACGTAGTCGGTGAAGTAGGGCACCTGCCGCTCGTGGAAGAACTCGTTCAGTACCACGTGGCCCATCGCCATCGCCAGGGCGCCGTCCGTGCCCGGGTGCGGCGCGAGCCAGTCGTCGGCGAACTTGACGTTGTCGGCGTAGTCGGGGCTGACCGCGACGACCTTGGTGCCCTTGTAGCGGGCCTCGGCCAGGAAGTGCGCGTCCGGTGTGCGGGTCACCGGGATGTTCGAGCCCCACATCATCAGGTACGTGGCGTTCCACCAGTCCCCGGCCTCGGGGACGTCGGTCTGGTCGCCCCAGATCTGCGGTGAGGCGATGGGCAGGTCCGCGTACCAGTCGTAGAAGCTCAGCAGCGTCCCGCCCAGCAGCGCGTGGTAGCGGGTGCCGGCGGCGAACGACGCCATCGACATGGCCGGGATCGGCGAGAACCCGACGACCCGGTCCGGGCCGTACGTCTTGGTGGTGTAGACGTGCGCGGCCGCCGTCATGGTGATGGCCTCGTCCCACGTGGCCCGCACGAAGCCGCCGCGCCCGCGCTGGGCCTTGTAGGCGCGGGCCTTGACCGGGTTCTCCACAATGTCGGCCCACGCCAGCACCGGGTCGCCCAGGCGCTGCACGGCCTCGCGGAACATCTCGGCGAGCACGCCGCGCACATAGGGGTGCCGCACCCGCGACGGCGAGTACTCGTACCACGAGAACGAGGCCCCGCGGGGACAGCCGCGCGGCTCGTAGTCCGGCGCGTCGGGCCCCGTGGTCGGGTAGTCCGTGGCCTGGTGCTCCCAGGTGATCAGATCGTCCTTGACGAAGACGTTCCACGAACAGGAGCCCGTGCAGTTGACGCCGTGGGTCGAGCGGACCACCCGGTCGTAGTGCCAGCGGTCGCGGTAGAACGACTCCCAGTGGTTCCCGTCGATCGCATGCAGCGTGCGGCCGTGGTCGCCGACCGTCTCCCGGGTCAGAAACCGGCGGGCGGCCAGCAACGGTGCCGCGCCGGGGATCCGGTCCGTCGCGGGGATCCGGGTGGCGTCCGGCAAGCGGTCTGCTGACATGGCCATCTCCTGCGTCACGTGAGCGACGACCGGCCGGCCGCCGGTGCCGGGCGGCGGCGCGGCACCCCACCAGCCTCACCGGTCGCATCTGCCGAACCCAGGTGCCGTGGTCACCGATCCTCAGGACCAAGGTCCCGAGTCGGCACGGGTAGTACGGCCGCGCAGAGCCCGCCACATGCGGGACCTTCGGCTCTGGCCGGTGTCTGTGCGCGTCGCCGAAGGTGGGGGTTGCCCGGCTCAGGCTCGACGGGTTCCACGCGGAATCCGGGCCGAACCGTGAAGGAGGAACCATGACCACACCCGGACCGGAAGGCTGGCTCAGCGGGGCCGCGGGGGCACTCGACGTGCCGGCGCCGTCGCCGGAGCAGAACCGCGCGTTGCTGGACCTGGTCCGCGCGGTCGCACACGGGGTCGCCCGGCCGGCCGGGCCGCTCGCGGCGTACCTGGCCGGGGTGGCCGTCGGGCGCGGCACCGACCTGGACGCGGCGTGTGCCGCGCTCGCCGTGTGCGTGCCAGGGGAGGCGCCGTGACCCTCGCGATCGAGCGGCACCGGACGCCGGTGACGACCGACTGGGCATCGGCACGGCTGCTCGCGCACATGCTGCCGACGCCGGGTCCGGCGGAGCTGGTGCCCCTGGCCGAGGCGGCCGGGCGGACGCTCGCCGCCCCGCTGCGGGCCGCCACGGCGCTGCCCGGCTTCGACAACGCCGCGATGGACGGCTACGCGGTTCGCGGGACGGGTCCGTGGCGGGTCGGCGACCGGATCCTCGCGGGTTGCGCGGACGTGCCCGCGGCGCTGGCCGACGGTACCGCCGCCGAGATCGCCACCGGCGCGCCCGTGCCCGCCGGCACCGATCGGGTGGTGCCGTACGAGGCCGCCGAACGGATCGGTGACCTCGTGATGGCCGCCGACAACACCCGCCGCCACATCCGGCGCCGCGGCGAGTATGTCCGGCCGGAGCAGCCGCTGCTGTCCGCCGGCGCGACCGTCACGGTGCCCGTGCTGGGACTGGCGGCCGCCATCGGGCTCGACGCGGTCGCGGTCTACCCGCGGCCCCGGGTCCGGTTGCTCGTCAGCGGCAACGAACTGGTGACGGCGGGCCCGCCGCCGTGGGGCCGGATGCGGGACGCGATCGGCCCGATGCTCGTGCCGCTGCTCGCGTCGTGGGGCGCGGAGTTGGTGGGGACCACCATGATCGGCGACGACGCCGACGGATTCGCCGCCGCGGTCGCCGACAGCGCTGCCGATGCGGACCTGACGGTCGTGTGCGGCGCCTCGTCCGTCGGACCCGCCGACGGGCTGCATCAGGCGCTCGACCGGCTCCGTGCCGTGGTGTACGTCGACGGTGTCGACTGCCGGCCGGGGCACCCGCAGGTCCTCGCCCGCGCCGGGTCCGGATGGATCGCCGGGCTGCCGGGCAATCCGTATGCCGCCCTCGTGGCCGCCTTCACCATCGTCGAGCCGATGCTGGCCGGCCTGACCGGGCGGCCGCTGCCGCAGCCGCGGCGGGCGAGGCTGGCCGGCACCCTGACGCCGGACGACCGGCGCACCCGCATTCTGCCCGTGCGTACCGCGGCGGAAGGCGTGCGGCTGGTCGACGGCGGGCAGCCGGGCTTCCTCGGCGGCGCCGCCGCCGCGGACGCGTTCGCCGTGGTGCCGCCCGGCCCGCTCGCCGACTCGGTGGAGCTGCTGCACCTGCCGCAATAGCGGCGCATCGCTACTGCGGCTCGTCCGGCGCCGTGAACAGCGGCGTGCTCAGGTACCGCTCGCCGGTGTCCGGAAGGATGACCACCACGGTGGCACCGGCGTGCTCCGGCCGGCGGGCGATCGCGGCGGCGGCGTGCAGCGCGGCGCCGCCCGACACGCCCGCCAGGATGCCCTCGGTCCGCGCGAGCCGTCTGGCGGCGGTGTGGGCCTCGTCGACGTCGACCCGGACGACCTCGTCGTACACGGCCGGGTCGAGCACGGCGGGCACGAATCCGGCGCCGATGCCCTGAATGCCGTGCGGCCCGGGGGAGCCGCCGGAGAGCACCGGCGACTCGGCCGGCTCGACCGCGTACACCCGCAGGCCGGGCTTCTTCTCCCGCAGGGCCTGGCCGACGCCGGTCACGGTGCCGCCGGTACCGACGCCGGCCACGAACAGGTCGACGTCACCGTCGGTGTCGTTCCAGATCTCCAGCGCGGTACTACGCCGGTGTACCTCCGGATTGGCCGGGTTGTCGAACTGGCGGGGCATGAACGCGTCGCGCTCGTCGGCGATCGCGTGGGCCCGCTCGATCGCGCCGGACATGCCCGCGGCGGCGGGGGTGAGGACCAGCTCGGCGCCGTAGGCGGCGAGCAGCGCGCGACGTTCGGCGCTCATGCTCTCCGGCATGGTGAGGGTCAGCCGGTAGCCGCGGGCGGCCGCGATCAGGGCCAGGCCGATGCCGGTGTTGCCGCTGGTCGCCTCCACGATGTGGCCGCCCGGTCGCAGCGCGCCGGAGGCCTCGGCGGCCTCGATCATCGCCAGCGCGATGCGGTCCTTGACGCTGCCGCCGGGGTTGGCCGACTCGAGCTTGGCCAGCAGCCGGGCCGGCAGGCCGGGCTCGAACCGGGCGAGGCGGACCAGCGGCGTACGGCCGATCAGTGCGGTGATGTCGTGGTAGACCATTCCTGACTCCTGAGTTGCGATGTCTGGCTCCCGGGTGCGGCGGCCGGGCTCCTGGGCAGGGCCTCGGCGGCCGGCGCGCGCAGCCGGGCGCCCGCCGGGATGTCGGAAAGGACGAGGCACAACGCCCCGATCTCGGCGTCGTCGCCGATGTGCACCGGCCCCAGTACCGTCGCGCCCACGCCGAGCACGACACGGTCGCCGACGCTCGGGTGGCGGTGCCCGCCCTTCGGGTCGCGGCGCCAGCCCCGGCCGCCGAGCGTCACCTGGTGGTACATGGTCACGTCGTCGCCGATGCGGGCGGTCTGGCCGATGACGACCCCGGCGCCGTGGTCGATGAAGAGCCGTCGACCGACGACGGCGCCGGGGTGGATCTCGATGCCGGTCGCGTTGCGCATGGCTTGCGATATCAGCCGGGGCAGCAGCGGCACGCCCCAGCGGTACAGCCGGTGCGCGACGCGGTGACCCCACAGCGCCCACAGGCCCGGGTAGAGCAGGACCTCGATGCGGTGGATGCCGTACAGCGCGGGATCACGCCGGCAGGCGGTGCGGATGTCGTCCAGCACGGAAGTTCCTTCGGCGGCAGGCGGACAGGGCCGGGTTCACCGCCCGCGACAGCGCTCGTCGAACACCCGCCGCACGTGCGCGCCCGCCAGAGGAACGGCGAACCGGTAGCCGGCGAGCTGTCGCCGCTGGGTACCTTGTTCGCTCATGGCCTCGACGCTATCCGCGCGCATCCGCGGCGAGCAGGGCCGAAAGTCCCGCTGTGACTTGGCACGCTCCTGGTCCGCTGGTTTCAACGTCGTTTGACGTTATAACGTCGAGAACTGTGGAACCGTCGGGAAAAGCCACCAGCGGCGAGACCGTCGACACGCCGCAGCACCGGACGCTCGGGCCCGCCAGCCGGGTCTCGATCCTGCGCCTGCTTCGTGACACCGGGGCCGGGATGACCGCCGCCGACGTGGCGGCCCGCACCGGCCAGCACCTGTCGACCACGCGCGCCCACCTGGAGCGCCTGGCCGGCGCCGGGCTGCTGGTCAAGGCCCGGGCCAACGGCGGTCAACCGGGCCGGCCGGCCTGGCGCTATCGGGCCACCGCCACGGATCCGGCGCCCGCGGCGTACCGGGTCCTCGTGGCGGCCCTGCTCGAGCACCTGCCCAGCGACGCCGACGGCCGGACCGCGGGACGGGTCGGCCGCGACTGGGGCCTGCGGCTGGCCGCCAGCGTGCCGCCCCAGGACGACCCGGTCGAAGCGGTGACCGCCGTCCTCGGCGGGCTCGGGTTGAGCCCGCACCGGCAACCGTCCGGGCCCGGCGCCGCCTCGGTCGAGGTACACCTGCGCACGTGCCCGTTCCTGGAGCTGGTCGGGCAGCGTCCCGATGCCGTGTGCGGCCTGCACGCCGGCCTGGTCCGCGGGGTGCTGGAGAGCCGCGGCGTGCGCGACGCGGAGGCGGTGCTGGAGCCCTTCGGCGCGCCGCACGCCTGCGTGGTGCGCCTGCCGCCGCCCCGCCACCGCGCCGGGCGGCGGTGACGTCCTCCGCCACCGGCCGGTGCTACAGCCAGGTTCGGAACATCCGCTGGTACAGGCGCTTGGCCGCCACGAGGACGAACGCGTAGACGCTGAGGATGCCGGCCAGCCAGAGGTAGTAGACCGCCGGCGGCGGGCGCAGGCCAACGGCCGCGCCCAGCGGAGTAGCGGCCAGGCCGAGGCTGACCAGGATCACCACGGCGCTGGTGACGATGACCGGTCGCGCCGCCCACGACCAGCCGGACGTGCCGCCGCGGCCGCGGAGCAGGTGCACGGCGAGGATCTGGGTGAGCAGGTTCTCCACGAACCAGGCGGTGTGGAACAGCGCCTGGCCGGCGGGGGTGACGTGGGCGCCCGCGATGTGGTGCAGCGCGGCGAACGTGGCTAGATCGGCCAGGCTGTTGATCGCGCCGAAGAACAGCACGAAGCGGCTCAGGTCCCGGGTGTCGAAGGTGCGCGGCCGCTGCCGTGCGGCCGGGTCGGTGTGATCGAAGGCCAGGGATAGCTGGGACAGGTCGAACAGCAGGTTCTGCAGCAGGATCTGCAGGGGCAGCATCGGCAGGAACGGAAGGGTGGCGCTGGCGGCGAGCACGGAGCAGACGTTGCCGACGTTGGACGAGACGGTGATCTTCAGGTACTTGGCGATGTTGGCGAAGGCATGCCGGCCCGCCACCACCGCATCGGTCAAACCCGCCAGGTCCTTGCCTGTCAGCAGGACCTCGCTCGAATGCCGCGCGATGTCCACGGCGCCCTCGACGCTCGCGCCGACGTCGGCGGCGTGCAGGGCGGGCGCGTCGTTGACGCCGTCGCCGACGTATCCGACGGTGTGCCCCGCCCGGCGCAACGCGCTCACGATGCGGGCCTTCTGCCGCGCGTCGACCCGTGCGAACAGGGTGGTCCGCCGGGCGAGCGCCGCCAGCGCCGGCTCGTCCAGCGCGTCGATCTCGTGTCCGCAGACCGGCACGGCCGGGTCGAGGCCGGCGTCCTGGCAGATGCGGGCCGCGACCAGGGGGTGGTCGCCGGTGAGCACCTTGATCCGGACACCGTGCCCGGTCAGCGCGGAGAATGCCGCCGCGGCGCTGGGTTTGGCCTCGTCGAGCAGCCCGACGTAGCCGATCAGGGTCAGCGCGGTCTCGTCGGCGGGCCGCAGCGGGCGGCCGGTGGCCCTGCGGGTCCTGACCGCGACCGCCAGGGCGCGGACGCCGTCGGTGTGGAGCCGGTCGGCAAGCGCGTGCAGCCGCTGCCGGTGCGTGGCGTCGAGGGCCACGTCCCGGCCGTCGATGCGGGCATGGGTACAGCAGGCCAGCACGTGCTCGGCGGCCCCCTTGGTGATGAGCAGTTCCCGATCCCACTGCCCGGCCGGGCGCAGCACGACGGTGGCGCGGCGGCGGGTGCCGTCGAAGCCCAGTACCTGCCGGGCGGTGTACGCGTCCGCCGTGATGCCGGACTGCGAGGCGTGCTCGATCAGCGCGTCGTCGATCGCATCGGCGACGGGTGTGTCCGCGTGCTGGAGCCCGAAGCTGGCGTTGAGGTGGGCGAGGCGCAGCGGTTCGGCGTCGGACCGGCCGAGCGGGTCGAGGTGACACGCCACGGTGAGGCGGTCGACGGTGAGGGTGCCGGTCTTGTCGATGCACAGGACGTCCATCGCACCCAGGTTGTGGACCGCCGGCAGCCGCTTGACCACGATGCCGCCCGCGCGTAGCGCGGACTGCGCGCGGGCCAGCACGGTCGTGACGACCACGGGCAGCATCTCCGGCACGAGCCCGACCGCGCAGGCGACGGCGAACAGGCTCGCCTGCAGCCAGGTGTCGCGCGAGAACGTGGTGACAGCCAGCACCGCCACAACGGTGGCCAGCATCAGCCGGATGAGGGTGACGGAGACTCCCCTGACGCCGCGTTCGAACGTGCTCCGTCCGCGCCGGTCCGGCAGGTCGTGGTTGCTCATGCCGAAGTAGGTGCCGGCGCCCGTGGCGACGACCACCGCGGTCGCGCTCCCGCCGACCACCGTCGCGCCGAGCAGGCACAGCCGGGCGTGCTCGAGCAGGGTGACGCCGGCGCCGGCGTCGTCCACGGCGCGGGCGGACGCGGTCAGCGCGGCGTGTTTGCTCACCGGAAGCGACTCTCCGGTGAGCAATGCCTGGCTGACCGCCAGACCATCGCAACGCAGCAGCAGCAGGTCGGCCGGCACGACGTCGCCGCCCGCCAACCGCACCACGTCGCCCGGCACCAACTGGTCGGTCGGCACCTCCCGGGCGATCGCCGCCGCGCCGGGGCGGGCCCGCCGCAGCACGGTCGTCGTCGTCGCGGCCATGCCCTGCAGGGCAGCCGCGGCGCGATCCGCGCGGTACTCCTGGCGGACCCGCAGCGCGCAGCTGATCGCCGCCAGGGCACCGATCAGCGCGATCCCGGGGATGTCGCCGGTCAGTGCCGACACGACGCCCAGCAACACCAGGACCACCACGAACGGGTCGAGCACGGCCCGCGTCAGGTGCGCCAGCGGGCTGTGGGCCGACATCGCCGACAGCACGTTGTCACCTTGGCGGGCGAGGCGTTCCTGGGCCTCTCGCTCGTCCAGGCCCTGCAGCGACGAATCAAGCTCGCGCAGGGCCTGCAACGGGGGCATCGCGGCGAACCGCCGGAGCCGGGCGAACCGCGGGTCGAGGCGGGCCTCGCCGGATGGGTCCGCTGGGCCGGCCACCGTCTCCGCGGGGATGAGCGGGTCAGCCGCCGAGGCCACGCTTCGCTCCGCGGTACGCCGCCGGGCCATGCAGATGCGCGACCATCTCCCGGACGACCGCAACCAGGTGGGGATCGTTGATCAGGTACAACTGCCGGCGGCCCTCCCGCCGGGCCTGGACCAACCCCGCCAGCCGGAGCTTGGCCAGATGCTGGCTGACCACCTGTACCGTCGCCCCGACCTCGTCGGCGAGGGTGCTGACATCGCGCTCACCCGCGGCCAGCAGCCAGACGATGTGGAGCCGCACCGTGGCCGCGAGGATGCCGAACGTCGCCGCCGCCGACTGCAGCACCTCCGCCGAGATGTCCGTCGACTGTCCGCCGCGCGGGTTCGACACTTCGACCTCCCCGGTCAACTCGCAGGTCCGTACAGGCTACGGCCCCGGTCGCCGGTGCGGTAACGCCGAACCATAGTTGCACACTTTCGCAAATGTCTGCGTAGACTCATGGCCGTGGGACTGGAAAACCTCAGCAGCTGGCACGTGCTCGTGCTCGTGCTCGTCGGGATCTTCGTCCTCGGCCCGGACCGGCTGCCCCGGGCGATCAGCGACGGCCTCCGGCTGCTGCGCCAGGTGCGCCGGATGGCGCAGGACGCGACCGGGGAGCTGAGCCGTGATCTCGGCACGGACATCGCCCTGGAGGACCTGCACCCGAAGGCGCTGCTGCGCAAGCACCTGCTCAGTGAGGACGACGAGGCCGCGCTCCGCGCGCCGATCGACGGCCTGCTCAACGACCTGCGTGAGACGGCCGGCGCGCTGGACCACGGTACGTCGGCGGCCCGGCCGTCGTCCGCGAACTCCGCCCATGGCGAGCGCGCGCCACACCCATACTCCGAGGCGACCTGAACCTCGCTGCGCGGATCCGGTGCGGCGTGGTGCGGCGGCGCAGTCGGCGAGGCAGAAAGTACACCTGAGGGGTGACGATCGGCACCAGGATCAGGTGGCTGGCCCATATACTTGCGTAGTTGCGCAATAGACTTGACAATAGGTACCGGCTCAGACACCGCCCCACCTATCCATGAAACGCGCACGGCCCGGCACGAGCGGCCACGGCCGCCTTGTGGCCCCGCCGCTAGCTGCGTGGCTCTTTCGCACACTGCATCGGGGGCCAGTGGCTGTGGTGATCGCGGTCGCCGGTGCCGGCCGGAGCGACCGTTGATCCGTTGGAGTCCCCGTGGCGAACAAGCCGATACGCAAGCCTGGAAAGGCTGCTGGGGTCGCACATCTCACCCTGGGAGGGCTGCTGCAGCGGCCGCTCGCGTCCTACCATCTCCTGCTGTCGTGCAGCGGGCTCCTGCTCGTCGTCGGGCTGGTCATGGTCTTCTCGGCCACCAGCGTCGATGCCCTGGGGCGAACCGGAAGTCCATACCCGCCCGTAATGCAGCAAGGCGCTGCTGCCCTCGTGGGACTGGGCGCATTCTGGTGGTGTCAGCGCCTACCGGCAAGCACCTATCGTGCGTTGGCGCGCGTCGGCGTGTGGTCGGCGACGCTTTCGATGTTCGCCGTTGACGCACTCGAGTTCATGGCACGCGCGCGGTCCAGCCCTGACGGCATGCCGCATCCACTGCGGCTTGGCCCGGTGTACGCCCAGGACCGGTGGCTGTCACTCGGCCCGGTGCAACTGCAGCCCTCCGAGCTGGGCAAGCTGGCCCTCGCCGTGTGGGCGGCGGACACGCTGGCGCGCAAGGGCAAGGACCTCGCCGACTGGCGCAGCATCGTGTTTCCGTTGTTGCCGGTCACTGCTCTGCTGCTGGGTCTGGTCGGTCTCAACGATTTCGGCAGCATGGCCTGCATGCTGAGCATGATCATCGGGATGTTGTTCGTCGCCGGTGTGCGCAAGCGGGTGTTCGCCGTCCTGTTCGCAGGCATCGCGGCCGGCATGGTCGCGCTGATCGCCATGCCCAGCAAGAGCTACAGGGTCGCGCGGCTGACGACCTTCCTCGACCCGTCTGCCGCCGACCGCAACGGGCCCGCCTACCAGTTCTTCCGCGGCGTGTACGCCATCGCCAACGGCGGCTGGTTCGGTGTCGGCCTCGGCGGCGGACACCTCAAGTGGGGGCACCTGCCTGAGGCGGAGAACGACTTCATCTTCGCCGTCATCGCCGAGGAACTCGGCGTCGTGGGCTGTCTCGTGGTACTGGCCCTGTTCGCGACCCTCACCTACACCGGCCTGCGCATCGCCACCCGGGTTGAGGACACCTTCCGCCGCTTGGTGGCCACCGGCATCGTCTTCGTGATCGCCGGCCAAGCCGCCATCAACATCGGCGGGGTCATCGGCCTGATGCCCATCACAGGCGTGCCGTTGCCGTTCATCTCCAAGGGCGGCAGCTCGCTCGTCGCAACGTTGGCAGCGATCGGCGTGCTTGCGTCGTTCGCCCGAGCCGAGCCGGCGGCCGCCCTGGTACTGCACAGCCGCCCACCGGGACGGTGGCAGCGATTGCTGTGGGCCCCCCTTCCCGCGTTGCCGGTCGAACCGCGCACGAGCACGGATGGGAACGCGGGCACCGCAGTGACGCGTCGCCGACGGGCCGGCCGGGTCCATTCAGCCAGAGGGGAGGGGTGATAGGGCTGCGATGCAGCCGCCACACCGGAGGCTCCTTGTTGCTGCTGGAGCTGGCGTCGATCACCACGATGATCGTGTTGATCTCGCTTGACCCGGTGGGGCGGGCACCGGCCACCCGACGGACGTTCAGGTTGTGAGGGTCAGCCAGCCGAGGCTGGCGATGCCGGCGGTGACGCAGTAGATGGCGAACGGGGTCAGCGTGCGGGTTTCGAAGTAACGGGTCAGGAACCGCAGTGACAGGTACGCCGCCACGCCGGCGACGAGGCTGCCTGCCAGGACCTGGCCGAGGATGGCGTGGCCGGCGGGGCTGGCGAGCTCGGGGAGTTTGAGCAGGCCGGCGGCAGCGATGACGGGGGTGGCGAGGAGGAAGGCGAATCGGGCGGTGTCTTCGTGGGACAGGCCGCGGATCAGGCCGGCGGCCATGGTGGAACCCGAGCGGCTGATGCCCGGGAACAGGGCAAGGATCTGTGCGGCGCCGATCGCGGCGGCCTCGCCCCAGCCCAGGCGCGAGAGTCGCTGGTCGGATTCGAGCGCCGCCTGGGCGTCGCCGCCGTGGGCGGACACACCTGCCTCGCCGCCAGCGTAGCCGCTGGCGGTGTAGACCTGGCTGCGCCTGCTCTGGCCGTGAAGCGCGGGCGGGCCGACCGGGATCGGCGTGGGCGTGGACGCGACGCTGGCCTGGCCGCGGCGGGCACGCAACTGTTCCACGATGAACAGGACGAGGCCGTTGAGCGTGAGGAACAGTGCGGCCGGTACCGGTTTTCCCAACGTGGTACGGAAGGTGTGCTCGAGGCCGATGCCGGCCAGCCCCACCGGGATGGTGGCGACAATGAGCAACCATCCGAGGCGCTGGTCCGCGGTCGTGATGCTCCGGCTGCGGATGGATGTGAACAGGCCGACGACGATGCGGGTCCAGTCGCGGCGGAAGAAGACCACCAGCGCGATCGCGGTGGCCACGTGTACGGCTACAAGGAATGTCAGGTACGGCGAGTCCGGGGCCGACATGTCCAGGTTGTGCGCCCACGATCCGCCGAGCAGGGCGGGGATGAGAATGCTGTGGCCCAGACTGGAGACCGGGAACAGTTCGGTGACGCCTTGCAGCGCCCCGATGAGCATGGCTTGTAGGTAGGTCATGTCGGTGGCCTTCCAGGCGTCAGGGCCGGCGTGGTCGCGGGCTGGATGGACGGAGAGCGAATCTCGCCGGGCGGTTGTCGCCGCGGGCTTGGCGACGTAGGCCGGCTTGACCTTCGACACGGATGACGCCCGCAGGACGAACCTCCCGCGCCGAGCCGCCGTGCCGCCAGATGCGCGGCCGGGCTCGCGCTTGCGAGCGGCTTGAGCCCGAGGGGGTACCTGCGCCGGCGAAGGCGCGCTGTCCGGGGCGGTCGGGTTGAACACGGCACCACGCCACTCCTTTCTGCCGTGGGCGGCGGGTGCCACCGAAGCCGGGCCAGGCCTTGCCCGGAGCGGGCTGGCGCTGTGATCCTATACTTGCGCAAAATCGCAACTGTCATGAGATGGTCAGCGGAGGCCTGTCGCAGGGGCGACCGCCCCGCCGTCCAGGGAAAGGACCGCACCCCGATGAATACTCCGAATCCCTTACCTCCCGACCGGCGACCGTCCGCGCTGCCGTGGTGGATCCCCGACGCCGCGGTGATTGCGCTGCTGACCTGCACCGCGCCGGTCGGGGTCGGAGTGCCGCGATGAGGAACGGGCCGGCTGGCGGGCGACGTGGACGGCGGGGCAGGGCGCCGTTGTGGGCCCGGTTGTTGCTGCTGTCCGGTGCGGTGTTGATACTGATCAGCGGTGGCTCACTGATCGTGGGCAAGGTGATGCTGGACCACTACAGCGGCCAGATCGTCCATGACGGAGGTCTCGGCGACGCCGCGGCCGGCGCCTCGATCGACGGGCCGATCAACCTGCTGCTGGTCGGGATCGACGAGCGGGTCGACAACCCGGCGATGGGCGCCCGCGCGGATTCGATCATCATCGCGCACGTGCCTGCTTCGCACGATGCGGTATTCCTGACCTCGATCCCGCGGGATACCCGGGTGCGGATACCGAAGAGCCCGACGACGAAGTACCCCGGCGGCACCGACAAGATCAACGCGGCGTTCCAGTTCGGATACCAGAATGGCGGCGGCCGCACCGGTGGCTTGGCACTGCTGGCCGAGACCGTGAGCGGCCTGGCCGGCGGCTTGAAGTTGAACGGCGCGGCGATTGTGAACTTCGACGGGTTCCGGGGTCTGGTAAAGGCGATCGGCGGGGTGCACATGTGTGTTGACGAGCGCACCATCTCGATCCACACCGGCTGGAACACCAAGACCGGCGAGGAAGGGGTTCCGTACTACTTCAACGCCGACGGTATCCCGACCGGGCTGAAACCGAACATGCGACCGCAGGTGTACGAGGTCGGCTGCCGCGACTTCGCCGCCTGGGAAGCCTTGGACTACGTCCGGCAGCGCGACAAGCTGGCCAACAACGACGGCGACTACGGCAGGCAGCGACATCAGCAGCAATTCATCAAGGCGATGCTGACCAAGGCGACGAGCGCCGGCGTGATCACCAACCCAATCAAGATCAACGAAGTGTTGGACTCCGTTGGGCAAGCGGTGTCGTTCTACAACAACAACGTGTCACTCGCCAACTGGCTGTTCACCTTGAAGGGCATCAAGCCTGACGACATGGTCACGTTGAAGGTGAACAATGGCCAGTTCCACTCTCAGACCATCAACGGGCAGTCGTTCGAGATCCTCGACGACACCGCCATGGCCCTGCTGACCGCGATCGCCCAGGACCGCGTAGGTGCGTTCGTGGCCGAACATCCGGACATGATCAGCAACGACGCCGCCCAGCCCGCCGGGAGGCCATCGACACAAGCCCGCTGACCCACACTGCTCCCCGGCGAGTTCGAGACGATCGGTGCCGGCAGCCCCCGGGCCTGCCACCCCGGGGCCCGGCACGCTGGTCCTCTTCGCTGGAGGTTCGGTAGACTCGCGGGCCGGGATCGTGGACGCGCGACAGCGGGCTTGCGGTTCGACGACGAGGTGAGCGCCATCCGGGGCGTGGACAGCAACACTGACGACCGCGGCTGAGCAGCGGCGGTCCCGACTACGAGGCAGCGCGGATGGCGCAGGCACTATGGAAGACCGAGCCAGAGGATCACGACTATCCGGCGGCGGCCTCCTACCTTTCGTTGCTGGCTCCCGACGACGTGGTCGCCGCACTGGTGAAGGCGTTGAGGGCCGCACCGGTGCAGCACTTCCACGCGAAGGACATCCTGCGAGCGGCCGGTCTACCGCTGCTGCCGGCGGACAACCGGCACGTCGCCGCCGACCTGCACAAGATCGAACAGGGGCGCCGGCTGTCGCCGGTGCTGCTCCTACGGGGCGACCTGGCGACCGGCATCAGCCTGCAGATCGCCGACGGCTACCACCGGGTGTGCGCCAGTTACCACACCGACGAGAACACCGACATCCCCTGCCACCTTGTCGCGGTGCCGCCGAACAGGGGTCACGCCTGAGGCTTGTCGTCGCCAAGGCGAGGTACCCATGCGGCCGCCCCGGCGACGTCGGCCGTCGCGCCCCGGATGCTACCGGGAGCCGCACCTCGGCTTCGGCGGGCGAGTACGCGCGGGCGATGGTCACGCCACCGGGCGGCGTCCGCTGCCGCGTTCCCATTCAAGGAACCGCTCGGTCTCATCCATCAACGCGCCCGCCAGCCAGGTGACCAACGCGGCATCGCCGAGCACCCCGACGATGAGAAAGATTGCCACGCCGATGAAGTCGAACGGCGAGACGAGATAGATCGCGGCGACCGCCATCGTCGCCAGCCGGGCGGCGCCGTCGTACTGGCCCCGCAGCGTGGCCGCGATCAGCCGGGGTACGGCCGCCAGCCGCCGGCCCACTCCGGGCGTGCCCGGCTTGAACACCCTCACCAGCGCCACCAGCGCCAGCCGCCGCCGTAACCTCGCCGCCATCGTCGACTCCGTTCGTCGCCTGGAACTGACCGAGCGCACCACTGGGCCTGCTTGTCCGTTCGTGGCGCCCTGTCGCCGCCGCCCATCGAGCGGGACGGCGACCTTTGCGATCGGCGCCCAGCCGCGTTCGGTTGGTCGGTTCCGACGCCACACGAGGTGCCGCCCCATCGGGTGGCTAACGCATGGGTCATTTGCGATGTGATGCAACTATAGGGCAGACGCCCAGAGTTGAGGCGCGACACGCGCCGGGGCGGCCGATCGCGGCTACGAGCACGAAGCATGCGCTCGCCGGACCGCCCTCCGGGGTGGCCGGCGGGCAGGGCGGTCCGGCTGCGGAACGGTGTCAGACCTCGGGACCGATGACGGTCGGGCCGGGCGGGTGGGCAACCGTTACCGCCGCCGGCGGAAAGCCGGTGCGGTCGTGACGGGAGCATGTTGGCCCGTCCGCGATCGGCCGGCCTCAGTGGGTTCACAGCAGCCGTCGATGAAGATGGCCCCGGAACTCAGTCGGACGAGGAGCGCGTGAATGCAGGCTGTCGTATGCACCAGGTACGGGCCCCCCGAAGTGCTGTGCCTGACCGAGGTCGACCAGCCGGAGCCGGGGCCGGGCGAGGTGCGCGTGAGGGTCCGCGCCACGACCGTGACGACCAGCGACTGCTTCGTGCGCGGCTTCCGTCTCAAGCCGTCGCTGTGGATACCAGCCCGCCTGGTGCTGGGCGTCACCAGGCCGAGACGGCCGGTGCTCGGCATGGTGTTCGCCGGTGACGTGGACGCCGTCGGACCGGGCGTTGCCGCCACGCAGGTCGGGCAGGCGGTGTACGGGTTCGACCGGTTCCGCTTCGGCTGCTACGCCGAGTACAAGGTCCTGCCGGCCAGCGGAGTGGTCGCGCCGAAGCCCGCCAACCTCGACTACGAGCGGGCCGCCGCCCTGCCGTACGGCGGGCTACTGGCGCTGTCCTTCCTCCGTGGTCGCGTCCGGCCGGGACAGAATGTCCTCGTGTACGGCGGGTCCGGGGCGGTCGGCACGGCCGCCGTTCAGCTCGCCAAGCACGACGGGGCCCGGGTGACAGCGGTGTGCGGGCCGGCCAACGCCGACCTGGTCGCATCGCTGGGCGCCGACACGGTCATCGACTACCACCGTCAGGACGTCACCGAGGTCGACGAGCGGTTCGACCTGATCTTCGTCGCCGTCGGCGACCGGGTCGGACCGCCGACGCGCCGGCACTGCCGCCGCATCCTCACTCCGGACGGCACGTACCTCGCCGTGGACCAGGGCCGGCCGGTAGTACGCGGCGACGACCTGCGCCTGCTCACCCGGCTGGCCGAGGCGGGCAGACTCACCCCTGTCATCGACCGCCGGTACGGGCTGGCCGAGATGGCCGAGGCGCACCGGTACGTCGAGGGCGGGCACAAGCGGGGCAACGTGGTCGTCACTGTCGCTTCGTAGCCGGCGGTGACAGGCGTCGCGGCGGCGAACCCGCGAGCCGGCGACGCGATGTGCTCCAGCCATCGCCGGACCGTCCCCGGTGTCAGCCGCAGCCCGACGCCGCTCTCTCATGGGCCGGTCGCAGTCCGGTCTGCGACCTCCACCTCGCATGTTGGAGACCAGATTTCGCGCGGACTGGCCATGTCTCGGCCGGAACCATCCGCCGCTGCCGCGTCGAGGACGTTCGGTCAGGGCCGAGCCCCCGGTTTGCTCTGGGCAGTCGCCGGCGGAAGCTTGCCGTGACGAGCGCGAGGCGCATGAGGTCGTCATCGAGCAACGCAGCCGGCGAAGCCGCCGACCTGCTGCGGGATCTCGCCAGGCTAGGATCGAGCGGGTGACGGCAAGTACCAGTGACATCGAGAAGGCGGCCGGTGTGCTGCGCGCCGGAGGGCTGGTGGCCCTCCCCACCGAGACCGTCTACGGTCTGGGCGCCGACGCTGAGAATCCGGCCGCTGTCTCGCGCATCTTCGAGGTCAAGGGCCGTCCGCCCTCCCACCCGCTGATCGTCCACCTCGGCGGCGCAGAGCACTTGGGCGACTGGGTCGAGGACGTGCCCGCGACAGCGCGCCTGCTGGCTGAACGCTTCTGGCCGGGACCGCTCACGCTGGTTCTGCGCCGCGGTCACCGGGTGCCCCTCGAAGCGACGGGTGGCCTGGAGACGGTAGCCGTGCGCGTGCCCGACCACCCCGTCGCCCTCGCGCTGCTGTCGGCCTTCGGCGGGGGCGTCACGGCCCCGTCCGCCAACCGCTTCGGCCAGGTCAGCCCCACAACGGCAGACCATGTCCGTGCGGAGCTCGGTGATGCCGTCGACTTCGTGCTGGACGGCGGCCCATGTCAGGTCGGCGTCGAGTCGACAATCGTCGACGTGACGGGCGAGATCCCGTGCATCCTGCGGCCCGGCGGGGTGACACGAGAGGACCTCGAAGCGGTGCTGGGGTGCCCGCTCGTGGTTCCCTCGACGAGCCATGTCCGCGTGCCGGGCCAGCATCCGTCGCACTACGCGCCCCGTGCCCGGGTCGTTCTCGTCGAGCCGGAGAAGGTCGTCGTCGAAGCGGAGCTCGCGCAGGAGCTGGGGCATCGGGTGGGCGTCCTGCTTCCTCCGTGCTTCCCCGACACCCCGGTGAGGGCGCATGTCGTGGTGACGGTCCCCGATTCGATGGACGCCTACGCGCGCGGGCTGTACGGGTTCCTGCGCGAACTCGACGAGCAGGGGTGTGACCTCATCTTCGCCTCCTTGCCGGCGGAGGAGGGAATCGGACTCGCGATCGCCAACCGGCTCCGCCGCGCCGCAGGGCCGCGGCCCACTGCGTGACCACGCCGCGCTGTCAGGACCTGGCGGGCACCTGCGCGTCGAGGCCGCGCGCCGCGACGAGATGGGCACTGCCGTCGGCCAGGCGGTAGCACAGGCCCACCACGGCGGCCTGGCCGGCGGCGACCTTCTCGGCCAGGACCCGGGAGCGGTCCAGCAGCAGGTCGACGGTCTGCCGTACGTGCTCAGCGAGGATCTCCTCCGGCTCGAACCGACCGGCGGCCCGTGCCGCCAGGACGCTGGGGGTCACCCGCTCGACGACGTCACGGACGTATCCGGCCGGTGCCATGCCGTCCTCCAGCGCGGCGCACGCCGCGCCGACCGCGCCGCACGAGTCGTGACCGAGGACCACGACCAGAGGGCAGCCCAGCACGTCCGCGCCGTACTCAATGCTGCCCAGCACCTCCGCGCCCACGACGTGGCCGGCGGTGCGCACCACGAACAGGTCGCCCAGGCCGCGGTCGAAGATGATCTCGGCGGCCAGCCGTGAGTCGGAGCACCCGAACAGCACGGCGAAGGGCTCCTGGGACGGTGCGATCTCGGCGCGGCGGGTAGCGTCCTGGTTGGGGTGCTCGGGGGTGCCGGCGACGAAACGCCGATTTCCGGCCAGCAGCAGCTCAAAGGCGGCGCGGGACGTCGGGCTCTTGATCTCGGCCATGGCCGCAGCCTAGGACCCGGCACCAGCCGTCGCAGCACCCGGCCCCGCCGGAGCTTGCAGGACTGGACCACGCCGGCGGCTTGCCCACCGACCTGAGGCGCCGCACGGTGAGGTCGTCGCCGAAACGATCACCCGCGCCCAGCTCACGCAGGTGAGAAGAGCACCAACGAGTTCTGGCCGGGTATGCGCGGTGTCGTCGCCGGGCGGTTGGCGATGCGCGATAGTGATCGGATGAGTTTCGGCAGTCTGGCGGTGGTGTGCGCGGTCGCGCTGCTGGGGCCGCTGCTGGCGTCGCCGCGGCGCTGGCACCTGCCGGTCGTACTCGGGGAGCTCGTCGCCGGGGCGGCGGTCGGGCAGACCGGCGCCGGCATCATCGAGGCCCGGGACAGCACGTTCGCCTTCCTGGCGAACATCGGCTTCGCGTTGGTGATGTTCGTGGCCGGGACGCACGTGCCGGTGCGCGACCCGCGTCTGCGCGGCGCCCTGCGGATCGGCCTCGCGCGCGTGGTGGGCGTCGCGGCGCTCGCGTGCATTCCCGCGGTACTCCTCGGGAACATCTTCTTCCACACCGGGCATGCGGCGCTCTACGCGGTGTTGATGGCGTCGTCGTCGGCCGCGCTGATCCTGCCGATCGTCGATGGCCTCGGCCTGGCGGGCGACGCGGTGCTGCAGCTGCTGCCGCAGGTCGCGATCGCCGACGCCGTGTGCATCGTGGCACTGCCGCTCGCGATCGACCCCCGGCACGCCGGCCGGGCGGCACTCGGCGCCGGCCTGGTCCTCGCGGCAACGGTGGTGCTGTATGTGTTGCTGCGCTGGCTCGAGGTGTCGGGCCTGCGCAAACGGGTCCACCGGGTGTCCGAGCGGCGCAAGTTCGCCATCGAGATGCGTGTCAACCTCGTCATCCTGTTCGCGCTCGCGGCGCTCGCGCAGGCGGCACACGTCTCGATCCTGCTCGCCGGCTTCTGCTTCGGGCTGGCGGTCGCCGCGGTCGGCGAACCGCGGCGGCTGGCGCGGCAGCTGTTCGCGCTGACCGAAGGGTTCCTGGGCCCGCTGTTCTTCGTCTGGCTGGGCGCGACCCTCGACGTGCGGGCGCTCGCCGAGGATCTCCGGTCGGCGGTACTCGCCGTGGCGCTCGGCCTGGGTGCGGTCCTGGTCCACGTGGCGATGCGGCCGACCGGCCAGCCGTTCGCGTACGGCGGCCTGGCCGCGGCGCAGCTCGGCGTCCCCGTCGCCGCGGCAACGCTGGGCACACAGCTCGGGCTGCTGCGTCCGGCCGAGGCCGCCGCCCTGATCCTCGCCGCGGTGCTCACGATCGCCGTGGCCGTGTGGTCCGCGGCCGCCGCGTCGCGTGCGGCGGCCCCGACGCCGTAGCGCGACTGCCCGCCCGCCTCCCGATACCCGTCGCCGATCAGATCTCGCCGAACATCAGCACGCCTCCGGTCGCGTCGAGGACCGCGGGAACGCCCACGGGTACCGGTTGCTCACCAGGGCCGGCCGGCACCGCGCCGAGTACCGGTACGCCGAGGGCGTCGAGGCGGTCGGCGAGTACGTCACGCAGGCTCCACTCACGGTCGACGAGGCCGTCGAACCCGGCGAAGCGGCCGACCGCCACGCCGCGGACGCGGTCCAGAACGCCGGCGCGGATCAGGTGGGTGAGCTGCCGGTCGACCTGTCCCAAGCCCTGGGTTCGCTCGCCGGTGAGCAGCAGGATGGCGCCGTCGAGCGATGGCAGGCCCGCGCCGAGCATCGCGCGCAGCGGGCCGAGGCTCCCGCCGAGCAGCACGCCCTCTGCGCAGCCGGGCACCTGGGTCTGCCCGGTGAGGCGCAGCGGGCCGGGCCGGATCTCGCCCTCGCCGTGGTAACCGACCAGGCCGCATTCGCGCCACAGCTCGAGATGGACGAACGTGGTGCCACCCGTGCCCACGATCGGCTTCGGATCGGCCCGCACGGCGTCGAGATCGAGGCCGTCGAGCAGGCGATGGTCGCCGTCCAGCGCGATCACTCGGACAGCCGGGTCACGCAGCGCCGCGTTGAGCTGTGCGGTGTCCATCAGCACACCGCCGATGCCGCGGTCAGGGTGCCCGCGTACGTGTCGAGCGTCGCGGGAACACCCAACGGCAGGCACACCTGGTCCTCGGTGTGCCCGAACGGCAGACCGGCGAGGATTGGCACGCCCAGGCCGCCCAGACGTTCGCGGATGACGGTGACCGCCTGCTCGGGGCCGGGCTCAGCGACGCTGGGATCCAGGCCGGTGAGGTCACCGATCGCGAAGCCGGCGATCCCGTCGAGCACGCCTGCGCGCAGCATGCCCCACAGCATGCGGTCGAAGTGCGGGTTCTGCGGCCCCTCCAGGCACAGGATGACGCCGTCGAGCCGGGGCAGGCCCGCGCCGAGGAAGTTGGCCACCGCGCCGGCGCATCCGCCCACAAGGATCCCCGTCGCACGCCCCGGGACGGTCACGGGCGACGGCTCGGCATGCAGAGTGATTGGCTCAGTCTCGAAGAGCAACTGCCGGCAGGAGTCGTCGGTACGCCCACCGGTGCCCACGCAGCCGTGCACACCGGCCAGCCCGGTCGCCGTCCACAGCGCGAGGTGCAGATTGGTGATGTCGCTGAAACCCACGACGGGCTTCGGGTCGTCACGCACGGCGGTCATGTCCAGGCCGTCCACGATCCGGTACGCGCCCGCGCCGCCCAAGGAGGCGACGACCGCTCGCACCCCCGGGTCGCGCAGCGCGTCGTTGAGGTCGGCGAGCCGGTCGGCGTCGGTGCCGGCCATGAACCCGTGCCGGTCGAGGGCGTGCGCACCGAGCTCCGGCCGCAGCCCCCATCCGGCAAGCGTCCCGATGACCTGTCCGGCCCACTCCGCGCTCGGAAAACTGGCCGGCGACACCACGCGGACGCGGTCGCCAGGTCGCAATCTCTGCCCCCGCATCCCTGGACTCTAGCGGGGTGGCCGCCCGTCAGCGGCCGAGGTCGCGGTGGTTCAGCCGCCAGGCTCCGGCGGCGATCAGGACGGTCGTGGTCACCGTGAGGATGGCGATGTCGGCGGGCTGGAAGCCGTGGGTGAGTGGTTGGCCCCCGATGTAGTAGTGGAACGGTGTGAGATAGCGCAGCCAGTCGGCGCCGATCTGAGGTGCGAAGCCGTGCAGCGCGTAGGTGGCGACGCCGAGGCCCGCGGTGGTACCGAAGACAATGGCGCGGCCGGCGCCCGTGACGGCGCCGATGGCGGTGGCGAGGGCGCCGAAGAGCAGGCTCAGCAGGGCCAGGTTGAGCGCCTGGGCGGTGAAGCCGGCGATGGTGATGGTGTCGAGTCCGGCGCTGGTGCGTATGGCGAGCAGTGCGCCGAGCACGGCCGCGGCGATGACGGCCGCGCCGGTGGCAAGGGCGGCGTACCGGTGGAGCAGCAGGCGGGTGCGGCTGATCGGGTGCGCCAGGAGCAGGTCGAGGTAGCCGCTGTCTTCGTCGGCGGAGATCATGCGGGCGCCGGTGGCGGCGCCGTAGAAGGTGACGAGGAGCGGGACGAGGAGCCCGAAGACGGCGCCCTGGAGGTATCCGGCGGCGGTGGTCGTGTCGTTCAGACCGAAGCCCCGCATCGCCTCCGGTACCGCGGCCATGGTGTCGGCGTTGATCTGCGGGTAGAAGCCGGCGTACATCATGGCCAGGAGCCCCGTGGCGACGGCCCAGACGGTGAAGACGCGCCGGTTGTCGTACAGGGTCTTGGTGAACAGTGAGCGGTTGCAGGCACGGGCGAGCGCCGCGCTGCCGGGAACCGTGGTGGTCGAAGTGGTGGTGGTCATGCGCTGCCATCCAAAGTCGTGGGCGGGGAAGCGAACGGGGGGCCTGCCGTCAGGCGGCGCGCTCGCCGGTGTAGTAGGCCTGGAACAGCGATTCGAGGTCTTGGCCGTCGGCGTGCAGCCCGGTGACGGTGTGTCGGGCCGCGGTCTTGATGAGCGCGTCGGGGCTGCCGTCGACGGCGCAGCTGAGTGTGATGCCGTCGGTGCGCAGGTCGGTGACGCCGGGCAGCTCGGCGAACTCGCGGGCCGCCACGGGTGCGGCGAAGGTGAGACGTACGTGCAGGAGTGAGCGGGCGCGCAGGTCGGCGACGGTGTCGAGGGCGGCGAGGCGTCCCTCCCGGATGATCGCGACGCGGTCGGCGACGGCTTCGACCTCGCTCATGATGTGGCTGGACATGAACACCGTCTGCCCGCGTTGGCTGGCCTCGGTGACCATCGCCAGGAACGTCTGCTGGACCAGGGGGTCGAGCCCGGAACTCGGCTCGTCGAGGATGAGCAGCTCGGGTTGGTGCATGAACGCCTGGATGAGGCCGACCTTCTGCCGGTTGCCCTTGGACAGGCTCTTGATCGGGGCGCGCAGGTCGAGCTCGAGACGGTCGGCCAGCTCGGCGATCCGCGCGGCCGGGACGCCGCCGCGCAGGTTCCCCAGGAAGTCCAGGCACGCACCCGCCTGCTGCCGGCCGTCGACGACGAAGTCGCCGGCCAGGTAGCCGATCCGGCGATGCAGCGCCACCGCGTCGCTGCGGGGATCCATGCCCAGCACCCGGGCGGTGCCGGCGGTCGGCCGGATGAGGTCGAGCAGCAGCCGGATGGTGGTGGACTTGCCGGCCCCGTTGGGCCCCAGGTATCCGAACACCTCACCCCGCTGCACGGTCAACGTCAGCCCGGCCAGGCCACGCCGGGGCCCTCTGCGGGTGTTGTAGGTCTTGGTGAGGTCGCACAGCTCAATCGCCGTCGTCATGCCCTGACTATATAAAACGTTCAGAGTTTTCTGAAGACTCGAAGATGTTAGGATGGCGACAAGATTTCGAGACGGAGGACGAACGTTGGCCGACACCACCGACGCAGCCGAGCGGATGGCCCTGACCCTGGAGCGAGGCGGCCTGCAGAAGGCGACCGCGCGGGTGATGGCGGCGTTCCTGTTCACCGGCAACGACAGCGTCACGGCGCCCGAACTGGTCGACCAGCTGGGGATCAGCTCCGGCTCGGTGTCCGGTGCGGTCAGAATGCTGTCCACGGTCGGGCTGATCGAACGCGTCCCCGCTCCGGGCAGCCGTCGCGAACACTACCGGCTCCGCGAGGGGGCCTGGGCCACCCTGATGTCCTCGCAGAACGGTCTGGTGCAGGCCATGTTCGAAGCCGCAGACGAGGGCATCAAGGCCGCCGGCGGCGAAAGCCCCGCCGGCCGGCGGCTGGCTGAGATGCGCGACTTCTACGGCTTCATGTTCCGCGAGCTTCCAGCACTGGTCGAACGCTGGCGCACCGAACGCCACGCAGACTCGTAGTCGGCCCAGGACTCGCCGAGGGGCCGCCTCGAGCCAACTACGCGTTGGCGCCGCTCAGCAGGCCACGCTGTCGCCGTTGGCCGGCTGGTGTGTCGCCGCCGCCGCGACCGACTTGTACTGTGCCTTGTATGCGTCGAACACCGTGCTGTTCTCCAGCTGCAGCATCACTTCGTCGCTGCCGCGCAGACTGCCGCCTTTCCAGTTGAGGCTGCCCGTCCAGACGATCTTCCGGTCGGGCTTGTCGTAGTACTTCCCCTCGATGGAGAAGTTCTTCGAGTGGATCCAGATCGGGTCCGACTCGCAGTAGTAGCGGACGACCACTCCATTGTAGACACTGCTGGTCTTCTTCAGCAGCGCGTTGACCGCCGACACCTCCGCGCTGTCCGTAGCATCCACCCGCACGTTGACCAGCACGTAGCAGCCGGCCGCGTCCAGCGCGACGAGCTTCTCGGCGAGATACTGCAGATTGATTGCCATCGTCGTGACCCGGATGATCGTGCGATGGTTCTCCGACGTGCCGACCGTGGTGTTGCCGAAGCAGTCGGTGTTGTTGAGGATCGTCATCACCGTGTTCTCGGCCGGGTCGCCGCTGATGCTGTCGCCGGCTCGCGGGTAGTAGAAGACCTTCGCGGCGCCGGCCTGCAGCGGCACCCTCGTGTCGTAGTAGTTGTTGTTGGCCTTGTGCGCCTTCAGGTCCGCGAAGTACCCCGTGTACGAGGCGAACAGCGCGTCGTTGCCGGTCACCTCCAGCGCGTCGTTCCAGCCCTTCCCGCCGTCGCGCCAGCCGGTGCCGCCGAGGTTCGTCGACGTCTGCACCACCACGTTCTTCGCGCCCAGTGTCGAGGAGAACAGGAAGAACTTGGCGTGCATGATCGACCAGGTGCCCTGGTTCGCGATGCACCCGCGGTCGGCCGGGCAGGTCATGAAGAACGAACCCTGGCTCGTGTCCACGCCGAGCCCGGTGCGCAGCAGGTCGTACGCGGTCGTGTGCGTCTTGATCGCCTCGTCCATGATGACCTGGACATTGACGCCCCGCTGCTTCGCGGTGACCAGCGCGTTGGGAATCGTGACGGCATCGGCGTAGTACATCGCCATGCGGATGGTCGAACCTTCCGGGGCGCCCTCGATGAGCTCGAGCAGGCGGGTGTAGATCCGGTTCTTCGCCGCGTCGTCACCGGTGGGATCGTTGAAGATCGCGTGTGTGTAGGGCGCCTCGGCCGCGTGCGCCGCGGGTGGCGACACGATGCCCGCGCCGGCCGCCACGGCGAGCGCTAGCGTCGTAACCCCGATTGCCCGCAGCCACCGATGAACTCCCACGCTGCCTCCCGAATCAGTAGTCGGCCGGACGCCGCTGCTCCGCTCGGCCGGGCCTTTGGTTCGGAATCGTACGGTTTCCCGGGCAGCTATCGAAGTCCGTCGAAGCTCAAGATTCGTGCAAGCTCGAGCGCTCGAAACGGCGCGGCCGGCCACGTCCCTGAGCCATCAACAGCCATCTCGCCCGCATCGCCAGTTCGACGGTGAGCCAGGCGTCCCGCTCGTCGTTGAGGCAGCCAAGCAGGCGGTCGATCTGGCCGAGGCGGTACCGAAGGGTGTTGTAGTGGACGAACAACGCTCGCGCGGTCGCCGCGCGGTTGCGGTTGTTGCGCAGATAGCACTCGAGCGTCTCGACGAGCGCTCCGTTGTGCCGCCGGTCGAACTCGATCACCGGCCCCAGCGTGTCCTGGACGTGGCGCTCCAGCCCGTCGCTGGAGACCTCGCTCAACAGCCGGTACACGGCCATCTGGTCGTATGCGGCGACGAAGTGCGCACCGTGGAGCTGCTGGCCGAGTGTCAGCGTTTCGACCGCCTCCCGGTAGCTGTGATGGAAATCGACGAGGTCGCCGTATTCGCGGCCGATGCCGATCGCCACGTGGAGGCTGGAGTGGACGCCCCGGACGGCCGCCTGGAGTATCTGCCCGGCATGCACGTCGGGCTGGATGGTTCCGGTTTCCAGCAGGACCACGATGCCGGAACGCAGCGCCCAGGCGATGGTGCCCTGGCCGAGCGCGCGGGTCGTCGCGTGGACGAGTTGCTCCTCCAGCGGCTGACCCGCCACGAGAAGCTCCTGGCCGTCCGGGCGCCTGAGCTCTACCAGCACGGCGGCGCGGGGGCGGGTGAGGTCCCAGCCGAAGGCGGCGCCCCGCGCGAGCGCGTCGTCACGGTCGAGGGTGTGCCAGGACACGAGCTCCTCGAGCAGCAGGACGCGAGAGCGGTGTTCGCGGCTCGCCAGGCCTTCGGCCTGTGCCATGGCGAGCGCCGCGATGGTGGCCGCGTGATCCATGGCGACGAGGGTGTCCGGGGCGATCCGCTCGTCATGCGACCACACGATGACGCTGCCGTAGTTGGCGCTGCCGGCGCGGATGGCGCGGACGGTCTGCGTGGTGCCCGGCGGGTCGAGCCCGTAGGCGGTGTCGCTGGAGGCGGCCAGCACCGTGCCGTGGGCGTCGACGATCGCCGCGTGGCCCTGGGTGAGCTGTGCCAGCGCTTCGATCAGATCGGGCAGCCCGCCGCCGGCCAGGACGACCGACGTGAGCCGTTCGTGGATGGCCTGCGAGCGCTCCAGCTGGACGGCCTGGCGGTTGAGGATCGTGCCGAGGACGTCACCGAGGATGTCGTTGAACGACGCGCCGACGTCCAGCTCGATGAGCGGAAATGCCAGCTCGTCGGCGAGTGCGTGGGTCTCCGCCGCGGACTGGGCGATGTAGCGCCCGGGCTTGAGGGCCAGTCCCGCCAGCCCCCGTTCTGCCAGCAGGCGGATCAGCTCGGGCAGCGCCCGGGCATCGTTGCGCAGCGGGTACGCCGTGGTGACCAGCAGTTCGTCTTCCCGCAGCCAGGCCGCGATGTCCGGGACCTCCATCATGTTCACCGACCGGATCCGCCGGCGGCTGCCCGACGCCCCGGCGACCAGCCGCGCGTGCGCCAGCGCGGGGAGCGTCAGCGCCTCCTCGACCGTGATCCCGATGTTCGTCGACGAACCAGCCATGGGTACATCCTGGCAAGGCATGACAATTCAAGGGGTCTCATTTCGGCAACGCAAGCCAATGACGCAGCCCTCCAGGTCATCTAGGTTTCTGGCATGCAACAGGTCAGCGTTCACCGGATCCCCGTGTCGGACCCGGCAGATGTATCCGGCCTCATGGCCCTGCTCGATACGGGCGAACTGCGGGCCGAGGACATCCGGGCCGTGCTGGGCAAGACCGAGGGCAACGGCTGCGTCAACGACTTCACGCGCGGCTACGCCACGTTCGCGTACTCGGCGGCACTCGCGGCGAGGCTGGGCATCACCGCCCAGGAGGTGCGTGAGCGGGTCGCCTTCGTGATGTCCGGCGGCACCGAGGGCGTCATGAGCCCGCACGTGACCGTGTTCGCCATGCGCGAGGTCGACGCGACCCCCGCGGGCCAGGACAAGCGGCTCGCGATCGGGGTCGCGTTCACCCGTGATTTCCAGCCGGAAGAGCTGGGTCGTACGGCGATGGTGACCGAAACCGCGGCGGCGGTCCGGCGGGCGATGGAGCAGGCGGGCATCGACGACCCTCATGACGTTCACTTTGTCCAGGTGAAGACCCCGCTGCTCACCGCGGAGCGGGTGGCCGACGCGCACCGGCGCGGCCACACCGTCGCGACGGAGGACACCTACAAGTCCATGGGCTACGCCCGGGGCGCCTCCGCGCTCGGCGTCGCGGTCGGCCTCGGCGAGCTCGCCGCGGACAAGATCACTGACGCGGCCATCCTGCACGACTGGAGCCTGTACTCCTCGGTGGCCTCCACGTCGGCGGGGATCGAGCTGCTGAACAACGAGGTCATCGTGATGGGGAACTCCGCAAGCTCGGCAAGCGAGCTGGTCATCGGGCATGCCGTCATGCGCGACGCCATCGACGCCGGCGCGGTCCGCGACGCACTGCGCCAGGTAGGTGTCGAACTGCACGACGGCGAAGTGCCTGAGCAGGCGCGGGAGCGGATCGTGAACGTGCTGAGCAAGGCGGAGGCCGACCCGACCGGTCAGGTCCGCGGCCGGCGGCACATCATGCTCGACGACTCCGACATCAACAGCACCCGGCACGCTCGCGCCGTTGTCAACGGCGTGATCGCCTCGGTGGTCGGCGATCCCATGGTCTACGTCTCCGGCGGCGCCGAGCACCAGGGCCCCGCGGGCGGCGGGCCGGTGGCCGTGATCGCGCGGATCGCGACGGGCACGGACCGATGACGACGCACGCGACCTCCCTCGATGCTGCGATCGAGGCCGGGGACAACAGCCTCTACAACGAGGATCTGGCACCCGTCACGCAGGACGGCCGCACCTGGAGCATGCTCAACTACCTGACCCTGTGGGTCGGCATGAGCAGCCAGATCCCGACCTACCTGGTCGCCAGCGGGCTCATCATCCTCGGGATGAACTGGTGGCAGGCCATCTTCACGGTGGCGCTCGGCAACGTCCTGATCCTCGTCCCGATCCTGCTCAACTCGCACGTCGGTGCGAAGTACGGAATTCCGTTCCCGGTCTTCGCCCGGGCGTCCTACGGCACCTACGGGGCGAATCTTCCCGCCATCCTCCGGGGCTTGGTCGCCACCGGCTGGTTCGGCATTCAGACCTGGATCGGGGGTGTGGCGGTCAACCTGGGCATCGCCGCGGTGTTCCCCGGCTGGACGACCTTCGGTGGCAGGATCGGCGGCCAGCCGCTCGGCATGTGGCTGAGCTTCCTGTTGTTCTGGGCGCTGCACATGTTCATCATCTACAAGGGCATGGACGCGCTGCGACGCCTGCAGACCTGGGCCGCGCCCATCGTGCTCGCCTTCGGGGTCGGCCTCGCGATCTGGATCATCGTCCGGGCACACGGGATCGGGTCGATGCTGTCGGACCCGGGCCGGCTCAACAGCTTCGGCACATTCATGCCGGTGTTCATCCCCTCGCTGGTCGGCGTCATGGCGCTGTGGGCCACGCTGTCGCTCAACGTCCCCGACTTCACCCGCTTCGCCCGCAACCAGCGAGCCCAGCTCATCGGGCAGGCCATCGCATTGCCGACCGGCATGACCGTGTTCGCCGTGCTCGGTGTGATCCTCGCGTCGGGGTCGAAGGTCGTCTTCGGCGAGGCGATCTGGGACCCGGTACAGCTCGCCGGGCACATCGGGGTTCCCGCGGCGGAACTGGTGGCGCTGCTGGGCGCCGCGGTGGCCACGCTGACCGTGAACATGTCGGCCAACGTCGTCTCCCCGTCCTACGACTTCGCGAACGTGTGGCCGAGCCGGATCAGCCGGCGCACCGGTGGCCTGATCGTCGGCATCCTCGGCATCCTGTGCCAGCCGTGGAGGCTGGTGTCGGACCCCAGCGGCTTCATCTTCGGGTGGCTCGGCGGCTACGGCGCCGGCATGGGCGTGATCGCGGGCGTGATGATCGTCGACTACTGGATCGTCCGGCGCGGGCAGCTCCGCGTCCGCGATCTCTTCTCGCATCAGGGTGTCTATCGGTACCAGGGCGGATGGAACATGCACGCCCTGTTCGCCACCGTTGTCGGGCTGTTCTTCGCCTGGGGCGGGTACGCGATCCCGCCGATGCACGCCCTCACCGACTACGGCTGGTTCGTGGGCTTCTTCGTCGGCGGCCTCGTCTACTGGGCCACCATGGCCGCCTCCCGGCAGCGATCGTCGGCCACCGGCGAGCGGCCGGAGGAACAGCTCGCCGCACCGAGCCCATCCGAGGTCGCTCCGTAGATGGCCGTCAGTCACGGCGAGCTGGTGCCGTCGACCTGCGCGGGCACCGTGCACAGCGTGTACCGCAGCACGGTGAACCTCGCGGTGACCAGGGGCGCGCCGGCAGCCCTGACCCACGACGCGGCCCCGTTTCTGGTCACCCTGGCGACGGCCGACCTCGCCGATCAGCCGTGCACCGTGCGGCTGCGGGACCTGCCCGACGCGCGCCCTGGAAGTCCCTTCCGCATCGAGGACGGGACGCTGCATCTGGGCGATGCGACGGTCCCGTTGCGCGACGGTGCGCGGTGGCGGGCGGCGAAGCCGGCCGAGCTCGGCCGGGCGCTGCGGGAAGGGCGGCATGGGTTGCCGGCCCGGCTCGCCGTCGTGCGGGACGCCGCCGAGCGCCGCTGCGCCGAGGTCGTCACGGTGCTCGCGCCGTTCAGCGACCCGGACCGGTACTCGGCCGGCTGGGTCCGCCGGCTCGTGGGGCTCGGCCCGGGGCTCACCCCCAGCGGCGACGACGTGCTCGTCGGTGCGCTGCTGGGGGAGCGGCTCGTCGCGGCCGCTTTCGGGCCGGGCGCGGCCGGGGGATTGCCGGCCCGCGTGCTCGGCACGCTCGAGCGCACCGGCGACGTGAGCGCGCACCTGCTGCGGCTGGCCGCCTACGGGCACTTCTCCGCCCCGCTGCTCGGCCTCGCCGCCGCGCTGCCCGACCCCGCGCGAGATCTCGACGCGGCACTCGATACGGCGCTCTCCGTCGGCGCCTCATCCGGCGCGGACGCCGCATATGGGCTGGTTGCCGCACTCGCCGACCTGCTCGCCGACGCCTGCTTGACAGCGTGAAAGGAAACGCACCATGACCACCCACCGCCATCGCGTGTTCAAGAATCTGTACAAGGATTCCGTCTCGCTGCTCGCGGTGTCAGCCAAGGTCACCGAGGTGGCGGGCGTCGACGCCGCATCGATCGTGATGGGAACGCCGACGAACCTCGACAACCTCGCGGCCGCGGGGCTCGGCACCGACTTCGGTGCGGGGCCCAACGACCTGATCGTCGCGGTCCGGGGCGCCGAGGAGGCATGCGAGACGGCGCTGGAGCTTGCCGACAGCCTGCTGGCGGACAATCCGGCCCAGGGCGGCAGCCGGGACACCGAGCCGCACCGGCCCACGAGCATCTCGACAGCCGTCGCGGCGGATCCGGCCGCGAACCTCGCGCTCATTTCGGTTCCCGGTGACTACGCCGCGGCAGAGGCGTTGAAGGCCCTCAACCTCGGACTGCACGTGATGATCTTCAGCGACAACGTGCCCGTCGCGCACGAGCTGGAGGTCAAGCAGCGTGCCCGCGCCCTCGGCCTGATGGTGATGGGGCCGGACTGCGGAACCGCCATCATCAACGGCGTCCCGCTGGGCTTCGCCAACGTCGTGCGGCGCGGGCCGATCGGCGTCGTCGGGGCGTCCGGCACGGGGATGCAGGAGATCACGAGCCGCATCCACCAGCTCGGCAGCGGCATCAGCCAGGCGCTCGGCACCGGCGGCCACGACCTGTCGGCCGAGATCGGCGGCATCTCGGTGCTCACCGGGCTGCGGGCGCTGGCCGAGGACGACGCCACCGAGGTCATCGTCCTCGTGTCCAAACCGCCGTCGGGCGAGGTGGCCGCCGCCGTGCTCGCGCAGGCCCGGAGCATTGCCAAGCCGGTCGTGGTCATCTTCCTGGGCGCGGACCCCGCGAGCATCTCCGGGGACGGCGTCCACGGCGCCCATACGCTGGCCGGGGCGGCCGACATTGCGGTCGACCTCGTCAACGGCAGGCCGGTCGAGCCGTCGCCCATCACGGTCAAGGCCGGCGACGCCCGCGTCCTCGCCGAGACGGCGCGTACCTTCGCGCCCGGCCAGCGGTACGTCCGCGGCGTGTTCGCCGGCGGCACGTTCTGCTTCGAGGCGCAGCTGATCTGCCGGTCGAGAGGCATCGCCGCCTACAGCAACACGCCGGCCAAGGGAAACCTGCCGCTGCAGGATGTCCGCAGCTCGCGCGAGCACACCATCGTGGACATGGGCGACGACGAGTTCACCCAGGGCCGGCCGCACCCGATGATCGACCCCACCGAGCGCAACGAACGGCTGCGGCAGGACGCGGCCGACCCGGAGACGGCGGTGCTCCTTCTGGACGTCGTCCTGGGCTACGGCGCGGCGGACGATCCCGTGTCGGGGCTGGTGGAGACCCTCACCAAGGCGAAAGCCGACGCCGAGGGGGAGGGCCGTTCGCTCGCGGTGGTGGCGTCGGTCTGCGGCACCGACCGTGACCAGCAGGGACGCGACGGGGTCGTGGCGGCCCTCCGCGGAGTCGGCGTGCTCGTCGCCGAGAGCAACGCCGAGGCGGCCGCCTGGGCCGCCGACCTCGTCCTGGCCAGCGACCGCTGAAGAGCAAGGAACCATTCACCATGAAAGATCTGTTCAGCACCGACCTCAACGTCGTCAACGTCGGCCTGGCCTCATTCGCGGCGAACATCGGCCGGGTGGGCGGGGCGTACACCGACCTGCGCTGGCAGCCGCCGGCGCTGGCCGACATCGAAACCGGCCTGGACCTCGCCAGGCTCACCGGTCACCCTGCCGTGGAGGCGGCCAACGCGGAGGCACACCGGCGGTACATCTCGGCGCAGCCGGTGCTCACCGGTGTGGCGCTGGCGCGCACGGTCATCCCGGGGCTGACCGAGCGACGGATCCTGCACGCCGGGCCACCGATCGAATGGCACGACATGTGCGGGCCGGTCAAGGGCGCCATCGCCGGGGCAATCCTGTACGAGGGCTGGGCGGACGACCTGGAATCGGCCGAGGCACTGGCCCGCGACGGCTCGGTGGCCCTGGAGCCGTGCCACCAGCACGGTGCGGTCGGGCCGATGGCCGGGATCATCAGCCCGTCCATGCCCGTGTTCGTGGTGCGCAACTCGGCGGGGGAGAACACCGCGTACAGCAACTTCAACGAAGGCCTCGGCAAGGTGCTGCGGTTCGGCGCCAACGGCCCCGCGGTGCTCGATCGGCTGCGGTGGCTGGGTACCGAGTTCTTCTCCTCGCTGAGCGCGGGCCTGGCCCAGTTGGGCGACCTCGACCTGAAGCCGCTCATCGCCCAGGCGCTGCACATGGGCGACGAGTGCCACAACCGCAACGTGGCGGCCACCGGCCTGCTGCTGAAGCGGCTCGTCCCGGCGCTGCTCGCCGCCGACCTCGACGGTGCCGCGCTACGCCGAAGTGTCGACTTCATCGCCGGCAACGACCACTTCTTCCTCAACCTGTCGATGGCCGCCTGCAAGGCGATGCTCGACTCGGCGCGCGACATCCCCAACTCGAGCATGTGCGTGGCGATGGCCCGCAACGGCGTGAACTTCGGTATCCAGGTGTCCGGCACGGGCGACCGGTGGTTCCAGGCGCCCGCCAACCGGGTCGAGGGCCTCTTCTTCCCCGGCTACGGGATCGACGACGCCGCCGCCGACCTCGGCGACAGCGCGATCACCGAGACCGCGGGCATCGGCGGGTTCGCGATGGCCGCCGCGCCGGCCATCGTCCAGTTCGTCGGTGGTACCGCGGCGGACGCGACCGAGAACAGCAGGCGCATGCAGGCGATCACGATCGGGCGCAACCCCGCCTTCACGCTGCCGGCGCTCAACTTCGGCGCCACCGCCGGCGGGATCGACGTGCGAAAGGTCGCCGACACCGGCATCCTTCCGGTGATCAACACCGGTATCGCGCACCGTGCGGCCGGGGTCGGCCAGATCGGCGCGGGCCTCACCACGGCGCCGGCGTTGTGCTTCAACCAAGCCGTCGAGGCACTCGCCTCCGACGTCATTGAGGCTGTCGCCGCATGAGCGCCAACGCGTCCGGCAACGGCCGGCTTGCCGTGGTCGCCTTCGGCGGCAACGCACTGATCACGGACAACGACCACAGCGCGATTCCCGACCAGTTCCACAACGTGGAGGCCATGGCCCCGCACGTGGTCGACATGATCGAGGACGGCTGGCGGGTGCTGGTCACCCACGGCAACGGCCCGCAGGTGGGATTCATCCTGCGCCGGTCGGAGCTGGCCATGGCCGAGGTCGCGCCGGTCCCCATGGACTACGCGGTCGCCGACACCCAGGGCGCCATCGGCTACATGTTCAACAAGGCCCTGACCAACGAACTGCGCAGGCGTGGGCTCGCCCGCCCCGTCGCCACGGTGGTCACCCAGACCCTCGTGGATGCCGCCGATCCGGCGTTCGTGAACCCGACGAAGCCGGTCGGCGCGTTCATGGACGAGGGTTCCGCGCGCCGGGCGGCGGCCGAACTCGGCTGGACGGTCGCGGAGGACGCGGGCCGAGGCTGGCGCCGGATCGTCGCGTCGCCGCGTCCGCGGGCGATCGTCGAACTCGACACCATCAGATCGCTGCTGGACACCGGCGTGCTCGTGGTGGCGTGCGGCGGCGGCGGGATCCCGGTCACCACCAACGGGCAGGGCGAGCTGGCCGGCATCGCCGCCGTGATCGACAAGGACCTCGCCTCGGAGCTGCTCGCGCGGCAGCTGCGAGCGGATGCCCTGATCATCCCGACCGGCGTGGAGAAGGTCGCCATCGGCTTCGGCACCCCGCAGCAGCAATGGCTGGATCGCCTGACCGTCTCGCAAGCGGTCGCCTACGCCGAGTCGGGTCAGTTCGGCGAGGGCAGCATGCGGCCCAAGGTGGAAGCCCTCGTCGGCTTCGTCACCGCGAACCCGGCCGGGGCCGGCGTCATCACCGACGCCGCCAACCTCGGGCGGGCACTACGCCGGGAGACCGGCACCTGGATCGAGGCGGACGACCGCCCGGCTCTCTGACCGACCCGCACTTTCGCAAGGAGACTCTCGATGCGGTACCTGCTCGCAGTCAACGGCACGCTTATGCGAGGCCTGGAGCTCAACCAGAACCTCGTCGGCAACGGCGCGGTGTTCGTCAAGGAGACCGAAACCGCCCCGGAGTACCGGGTGTGGACCATCAATGACGTCCACCCCGCCATGATCCGGACTCCGGGGGAGGGCGGCGCCGTCGCGCTGGAGGTGTGGGAGGTCCCGGCCGCCGCATTGGCCGACATCCTCAGCAAGGAGCCTGCCGGGTTGACCGTCGGCAAGGTGGCGCTCGCCGACGGCAGCGAGGTCCTGGGTGTCCTGGGGGAGCCGTTCCTCGTCGAAGGTCAGCGGGAGATCACCGAATTCGGCGGATGGCGTGGCTACCTGGCCCGGAAGGAGCGGATGGCCCCCTGACGGTTAGCCTGACGGCTCCGATTGGGTGTGCGCGCGGAGCTCGACCAGCAGGCCATCACGGTCGCTGAGCACGGAGCCGAGGATCCTTCGCCCGACGGCGAGGAGTTCCGCCAGGTCGGGGGTGCTCAGCGCGTACATCACCAGGGAGCCGTCCCGGTACGACGTGACGATCCCGGCTCGCCGCAGCACCGCCAGCTGCTGCGAGAGGTTCGATGCCTCGACCTCGATGTCGTCCAGGAGGTCGCGAACCGGGCGCGGCCCGTCCTGCAGCAGTTCCAGCACACGGATGCGCACGGGGTGGCCCAGTGTGCGGAACAGTTCCGCTTTCGCCTGATACAGCGGTACTGACATGCCGCCTCCGCCCCGGGTCATCGCAGCAAGGTTATCAGCCGATGTAGGCAGATAACTCCTGCGCAGCCGGGCCACCCACGCCACGGTGCCCGCCTGTCTGCTCGTCTCCTGTCATAGCATGGGGGCCGACTTGAAGACTTTTGCAACTGATAAAGTCTTCGATTGGCGGTGCGGGCGTTGCGACGGAGGTGGCGGTATGACAGTCCGCGCAATGGCTGTCCGGCGGGCCGCCTTCCGGATTGCCGGCCTGTTGCCCCAGCGGTCGGACTGGACGGCGGTGCGCCGCAACCCGCGGCGGGACCTGCTCGCGGGACTCACCGTCGCCGTGGTGGCGCTGCCGCTCGCCCTCGCCTTCGGTGTCTCCTCCGGGCTCGGCGCGGGGGCGGGTCTCGTGACCGCCGTCGTCGCCGGGGCGGTGGCCGCGGTCTTCGGCGGCTCGAACCTGCAGGTGTCCGGGCCTACCGGCGCGATGACGGTCGTGCTGGTGCCGGTCGTCGCGAGCTTCGGGCCGGCCGGCGTGCTGATGGTCGGGGCGATGGCCGGCGTGATCCTGCTCGTCCTTGCGCTGGCGCGGCTCGGGCGGTACGTGCGGTACCTGCCGACCCCGGTGATCGAGGGGTTCACCGCCGGGATCGCCGTGGTGATCGCGCTCCAGCAGGTGCCCGCCGCGCTGGGGGTCGCCGACGCGCACGGCACGAAGGTGTGGGCCGTCGCCGCCGACGCCGTGATGCGCTTCATCGCCGATCCCGCGCCCACGCCGGTACTGACGGCGCTCGGTGTCGCCGCCGCGATGCTGGTCGGCGGTCGCTGGCGCCCGCAGCTGCCGTGGTCGCTCATCGCGGTCGCCGTGGCGACGGTCCTCGCCGCGGTCCTGCACTTCGACGTGGCCCGCATCGGCGCACTGCCCGCCGGCCTGCCCGCGCCGTCGCTGGACTTCCTCGACCCGCACGCTTTTGTCCGGTTGATGCCCTCCGCGCTGGCCGTGGCCGCCCTCGCCGCGCTGGAAAGCCTGCTCTGCGCCACGGTCGCCGACGCCATGAGCGTCGACCAGCATCACGATCCCGACCGGGAACTGTTCGGTCAGGGCCTGGCCAATCTCGTCACCCCGATCTTCGGTGGCATTCCCGCCACCGCCGCGATCGCGCGCACCGCCGTCAACGTCCGGGCCGGCGCCGGCTCGCGGCTGGCCGCCCTGACCCACGCCGCGGTCCTGGCCGGGATCATCCTCGTCGCCGCGCCGCTCGTCGCCGGTATTCCGCTGGCCGCACTCGCCGGGGTACTCCTCGCCACCACGGTCCGGATGGTCGAGGCCAGCGCGCTGCTGGCGCTCGCCCGCTCGACCCGCGGCGACGCGCTCGTGCTCGCCCTCACCTTCGCGGTCACCGTCGCCGTCGACCTCGTCGCCGCGGTCGTGGTCGGACTCGGCGCCGCCGTCGTGCTGGCGTTGCGTGCCGTGGCCCGCACCGCGCGGCTGGAACAGGTCCCCCTCGACACCACCGACCACAGCGACGAAGAGCATCGGCTGCTGACCGAGCACATCGTCGCGTACCGGCTCGACGGTCCGCTCTTCTTCGCCGCCGCCCATCACTTCCTGATCGAGCTCTCCGACGTCGCCGACGTCCGCGTGGTCATTCTGCGCATGTCGCGAGTCACGACCGTCGACGCGACCGGCGCGCACGTGCTGGGCGACGCCATCGCCCGGCTCCGCCGGCGCGGCATCACCGTGCTGCTGTCCGGCATCGCCCGGCACCACGACCAGGTGCTCACCGCCCTCGGCGTCGCCGACGAGCTACCCCGCTTTCCTGACACCCCCGCCGCCATCGCCCACGCCCGAGTACACCTGCAGCGGCTCACCGGCGCGACATCCGATCGCGGCTGACACCGCGACACCCAGGTCGAAACCGGGCAGGGCGCGCCGCACGCCGGCCCCGTTGGACTCGCAGAGTTGATAAACTCTGCAATTGATGAAGGCCTCAGATGGGGATCACCGGCGCCTGCGCGGCGACCCGGCGTTCGCCGTGGTGCTCACCGTGCGCGCCGACACCCAGGACGAGGCCATGTCGTCGCTGGACTTCCTCGAACCCGGCTGGGGCGTGGCCGCTGTGTCGGCCGGACTCGCGTCAGGCAGCCAGCAGCTGCTGGTGCAGGTCGACGATGAACCGGCACTGCGCCGGCTCCGCCAGGCGGCAAGCCGGCATCGACGGATCGTCAGCTGCGTTGACCGGCTCTGGGCGATGTCGGCGGGCGGGCCCGTCCGGGTGCAGCCGCGCGACCCGGCCCGCCCGGCCGAGGACCTCGCATTCCTCTACACGCGCGGGGCGGGCCGTCTCGCGGCCGCGATCGCCGCGCATCCGGACACCGCGGCCGAGGTGACCGGCCGCCCCAACCGCGTCGCGGTGATCAGCGACGGCAGCGCGGTGCTCGGCATGGGCAACGTCGGTCCGGCCGCGGTACTGCCGTTACTGGAAGCCAAGGCCGCCCTGTACGCCCAGATCGCCGACATCGACGCGATGCCACTCTGCGTGAACACCGGCCACGTCCACGGCACCGACAGCCTGGTCGCCACGATACGCGCGGTCGCGCCGACCTTCGGGGCCGTCAATCTCACGGGCTTCGCCTCTCCCGCGTGCCGGGACCTCGAACGCCGCCTGCGCATCGCGCTCGACGTCCCGGTCTTCCACGACGAACAGCACGCGATCCCGGTCGTCGTGCTGGCCGCGCTGCGTAACGCCCTACGCGTCGCCGGCAAGGACCTGCACACCGCCCGCATTGTCGTCCTGGGCGCAGGCGTGACCGGCAGTGCGGTGACCCGGCTGCTGCTGCACGCGGGTGCCCGCGACGTGACAGTCTGCACCGGGCAGACGATCGTCGGCCCGGATCTCGACAGGTTGCCGGAGCACACCGCATGGCTGGCGGGCCTGACCAACCCGCGACGACTCCACGGCGGCCCGGAACAGGCCATTGCCGGCGCAGACGCCGTCGTCGGCCTGAACACCGCCGTGCGGCTGGACCAGCGAGTGGTCGGCACGATGAAGTCGCCGCCGGTGGTGTTCGCACTGGCCGGGCCGCCGCCCGCGGTGGGACCCACGGCGGTGACGGCGACCTGCCACCCCGACCACCCGAACCACCTCACCGGATTGCTGGCCTTTCCCGGCATCGTCCGTGGCCTGCTCAACGCCCGCGCGCCACGGATCACCACGACGATGCTCCTCGCCGCGGCCGATGTCCTCGCCGGCTGGGTCGGCGAGGACGCGCTCGGGCCGCACCGCCTGCTGCCCGACGTCCTCGACCCGCGCCTGGTATCGACGGTGGCGGCCGCGGTCGCCGCCGTCGAGGCATCGCGCCGCCGCGCTCAGCCTGCCGAGCCGATCGGCGAACCCGAGACCGTGCCCGAATCCAATGCCCGGACAGCGGATTAGGACCACTCGCCGGACCTAGGGTCCTACCCGGGTATCCAGATCGGCGCCGCTCCCGGTCGATTCGGCCGCCAGCGACGCGAGGACCTCGGCGAGCAGCTCGGCTTCGGTGAACGGCTTCGCGACCAGTGTGACCGACGGGTCCAGCGTGCCCTGTGAGGCCAGCACCGGCTGGGCGTACCCCGACATGAACAGCACTCGAATGTCGGGGCGCAGCGCACGGACCCGCTCGGCGAGCTCTTTGCCGACCATCTCCGGCATGATCACGTCGGTGAGGAGCAGGTCGAGCCGCGTGGTTGTGGCGACCAGCGCCAGCGCCTCGGCGCCGTTGGCGGCGGTGATGACCTCGTAGCCGTTGCGGGTGAGGATGCGGCGCGTGACCTCGCGTAGCGCGTCCTCGTCCTCGACGAGCAGCACGGTCTGCCCGGTACCGCGGTTGGCGGCCATCGGGTCGCAGGCCGGTGCGGGTTCCGGTCGCTGATCGGTGACCGGCAGCATGACCGAGATGGTGGTGCCGTGCCCGGGGTCCGAGTTGATCGCGATGGTGCCGCCTGCCTGCACGACGATGCCGTAGACAGTGGCGAGGCCGAGGCCCGTGCCCTGCCCCTTCGGCTTGGTGGTGAAGAACGGTTCGAAGGCGCGATCGACGATGGCCTGGGTCATGCCGGTACCCGAGTCGGTGACGCGAACGAGTGTGTAGGCACCGGCAGGGACATCCCAGCCGCTGCCGTGGCCGGACGGCAGCGTGACGTCGTCGGTCTCGATGCTCAGGACGCCGCCGGTGGGCATCGCGTCGCGGGCGTTGACGGCAAGATTGAGCAGGATCTGCTCGATTTGCCCGGGGTCGGCGAGGATCGGTCCTATCGTCCGGCTCAGGCTGGTCATCAGGGTGATGTGTTCGCCGAGGGTGCGCTGCAGGAGTTGCCGGACGTCCTCGACGATGTGGTTGAGGTCGATCACCCGCGGCCGGGCGACCTCGCGCCGGGCGAAGGCCAGCAGCTGATGGGTCAGCCCGGTGGCGCGCTCGGCCGCCCGGCGAATCTGGGTCACGTCCGCGCGAGCGCTGTCACGGGCGGCCCGGTCCGGTTCCTCGGTCTCCAGCACCTCCTCGACGAAGGCAAGATAGTTGAGGATCACGCCGAGCAGGTTGTTGAAGTCGTGCGCGACGCCGCCGGCGAGCTGGCCCAGGGATTCCAGCCGTTGCGCCTGGTGCAGCTGCCGCTCCAGCCGCTCCCGTTCCGCCTGCGCCTTGAGCTTTTCCCGCTCGGCCTGCGCCTCCAGGCGCTCGCTGACGTCCCGCACGGCGGCCGAGACGAGCAGGCCGTCTTCGGTCTCCAGGGCCGACAGGCTGATCTCGGCGGGGAACTCCTCGCCGTCCTTGCGCCGACCGGCCAGCTGCATGCCTGCGCCCATGGGCCGGGCCTTCGGGTCGGCGAAGTAGCCGTCGCGGTGGTGCGGATGGATGCCGCGCGCGGCCTCCGGCACGAGTATCTCGACCGGCTTGCCGAGCAGTTCGCTGCGAACATATCCGAACAGCCGCTCTGCCTGCGCATTCGCCAGGACGATCGTGCCCGAGCCGTCGACGCCGAGGATCGCGTCCGGCGCGGCCTCCAGCAGCCCGCGGAACTTCAGCTCCGCCCGTTGCCGCTCCGAGGCGTCACGGGACACCGACGCGACGCCGACGATCGTGCCCGTGGTGTCGCGGATCGGCGACATCGCCAGCGACACGGTGATGACCTGCCGGTCGCTGCGGACGCGTTCGGTCAGATGCTGCTCGACCTGCTCACCGCTGGCGATCCGGGCCAGCAGTCTGTCCTCCTCCGCGGCCCGGTCCGGGGTGTAGAGCACGTCGACCCGCCGCCCGAGCATCTCCCGAGCGGGGTAGCCGTAGAGGCGTTCCGCACCGGGATTCCACGTCGTGATCACCCCGGCGAGGGTCTTGCCGACGATCGCGTCATGGGATGACTGCACGATCGCGGCCAGCTGCGCCTGGGCCTCCGACGCCCGCTTCCACGCCGTCACGTCCCGCACCGCCGCGACGACCAGCGACTCGCCCTCGACCTGCAGGCTGGACAGGGAGATCTCGGCCGGGAACGTGGCACCGTCCCGGCGGCGGCCGGCCAGCTCCATGCCGGCGCCCATCGCCCGCGGATGCGGATCGGCGAGATAGTCCCGCCGGTGCGCCGGGTGCACGCCGCGCGCCGCCTCTGGCACCAGCATCTCCACCGAAGCGCCGACCAGGTCCCGCCGGTCATATCCGAACAGCCGCTCGGCCTGCGCGTTCACGAGCACGATCGCGCCGGTGGAGTCGACCCCGATGATCGCGTCGGGGGACGCCTCCACCAAGCCGGCAGCTTGTGCCGACCATTCCACCGCCATGGCAGGCCACCACCTCGCCGCGAGAGCCGGGTCATGATCATCCAACCACGTTCGCCAGGCATACATGCCGGATTGCGGCCATCAGCGTTGGAGGCGACAGCCCAGGCCGGCGCACAGCGGTGGACGAAACCTCGGTGGCCCGGCTGGTAAACGTTTCGGCCACTGCGGCAACAGAAGGGTGTGCACTCATCCAACCTGTTGTCCGCCCGGCTGAGCCGCCGCCGGTTCGTCGGCGGCGCGGCGGTCGCCGGCCTGGCGCTGGCCGCCGGCTGCGCCCATGAGGACGACGACGCCTTCGGCGCCGGCGTGCTCGCGGGCGGGCCGGCGGAGCAGTTCACGCCGCCGACGGCCAAGCTGACCGGGGCACTGCGGATCCTCGCCTGGAGCCACTTCGTGCCGACGTACGACCGCTGGTTCGACGGCTTCGTCCGCCGGTGGGCCGGTCAGGTCGGCATCGACGTCACCGTCGACCACATCGACCTGGGCCAGATCACGACCCGGGTGGCGGCCGAAATCTACGCCGGTCGGGGGCACGACCTCATCCAGTACGTGGCGCCGCTGCCGCAGTTCGAACCGGCGGTGCTGGACCTCACCGACCTCGTCTGGGAGGCCAACCGGCGGTGGGGTCCGCAGCTGGAACTGTGCCGGCGGTCGAGCTTCAACCCTGTGACGAACCGGTACTTCGCCTACGCGCCGGGCTGGGTGCCGGATCCCGGGAACTACCGGCGCTCGATGTGGTCGAAGATCGGCCTGCCCGGCGGCCCGTCGAGCTGGGACGAACTGCTGCGCGGCGGGACCGAGATCCGTCGTACCACCGGCGTCCAGCTCGGGCTCGGCATGTCGCAGGAACTCGACTCGAACATGGTCGGCCGCTCCCTGCTGTGGTCGTTCGGATCATCCATTCAGGACGATGAGGGGCGGGTCACGCTCGACACGCCCGAGGCCGTGGCGGCGGTGGAGTTCATGACCCGGCTGTACCGCCAGGCCATGACCGACGAGGTCTTCTCGTGGACCCCCAGCTCCAACAACCAGGGGCTGGTCGCCGGCCGGCTGTCCTACATCAGCAACTCGATCTCCGCCTGGCGCACCGCGCAGCGCTCCACCCCGGCGATCGCGGCCGACATCGACTTCGTCCCGGCGTTGGCCGGCCCGGCGGGGGCCACGGCCGCGCACCACCTCGTGCACAACTGGGTCATCCCGAAGTACGCCACCGGGGCCGCCGCCGGACAGGAGTTCCTCTTGCACTACACCGCGAACTTCGCCGCCGCCACCTACTCGTCGATGCTGTACGACCTGTGTGCCTGGCCCGGCCGTACCCCGGAGCTCGCGACCTGGCTGCGGCGCGACCCGTTCCGCGGCGACCCGCCCGGCAAGCTCGAGCTGCTCGTCGACGCCGCCCGGTGGAGCGCCGGTCTGGGCCACCCAGGCACCGCCAACGCCGCCGTCGGGGAGGTCACCAGCAGCTTCGTCATCCCCGACATGTTCGCCCGTGCGGCGCGCGGTGAGGTCAGCGCCGCGGTCGCGGTCGCCGACGCCGCGGCGCAGGTCCGGTCCATCTACGCAAGATGGCAGGCCCGGGGGCTGGTGGGCTGATGGGACACCACGTATTCGCGCCGCGCGAGCGCCGCGCCCGCGACCACGATCGCACGCTGGCATTGCTGTTCGTCGTCCCGACCGTCGGCTACGTCGCCGCCCTGATCCTGGGGCCGGTGGTCCTGGCCGTCGCGTACGCCGTGTCGGACGTGACCGTCGCCGACCCGACCTTCGACTGGGCCGGCCTGGCCGGCATCGAACGCGTGCTGGCCGACCCGGTGTTCTGGCGGGCGCTGCTCAACACGTGCATCATCACCGCGGCGACCACGTTGCTGGCGGTGGCCGGCGGGAACGTGGTGGCTCGGCTGATGCTGGCCCGGGTGTACGGACGCTGGCTGGTGCGGCTGTGCGTGTTGCTGCCCTGGGTCACCCCGGTCACCGTGTCGTCGGTCGCGTGGCTGTGGATGTTCGACTCGGTCTACTCGCCGCTGGACTGGGCCGGTCGCCAGCTCGGCCTGCTCGGCGCGGGGGAGAGCGCCAACTGGCTCGGCCGGCCCTCGACGGCCATGGCGGCGGTCGTGGCGGTGCAGGCGTGGCGGCTCACCCCGCTCACCGCCGTCATCATCATGGCCGGGCTCGTGGCGATCCCCCGCAACATCTACGAGGCCGCCCGCGTCGACGGTGCCGGCCGCTGGCTGCGGACCCGGTTCATGACGGTGCCGTTGACCGCCCCGATCGTCGCGGTCGCGGGGCTGTTCTGCGCGGTCTTCACGTTCAGCGACATGGCGGTGGTGCGGGTGCTGACCAACGGTGGCCCGACCCATGCCACGGAGGTGCTGGCCACGCTGGCGTTCCGCAGGGGCATCGACGGCGGCGACGTGAGCCAGGGCGCCGCGGTGGCCCTGTTCCTGCTGCCCGTACTGCTGGCCGCGACGCTGACGATCCTCGGCCTGGTGCGCCGGATGGTGGCCCGGTGACGCCCGCGCGGCGCGCCGAGCGGGCGCGGCGACGGCAACGGCTCAGTGGCGTGGCTGTGCACGCGGCGGCCTATGCGGTCGCGTTGCTGGGCGCGGGGCCGTTCCTGTGGAGCGCGATCACCGCGGTCAAGCTCAACCGGGACTTGTACGACCCGGCGCACAGTCCCTTGTGGTTCAACGCCCCGCCGACCGCGGACCACCTCGCGTACCTGGTGCAGCACACGGCCTTCCCGACGTTCGCCTGGAACACGCTGTGGATCGGCGCGGTCGTGGTCGCGGCCACCCTCCTGCTCGCCACGCCGGCCGGCTACGCGCTGGCGCGGCTGCGGCGGCCGTGGGCCGGCCGGCTCGGCATGGCGATCTTCTTGTGCTACCTCGTCCCGCCCAGCGTGCTGTTTCTGCCGCTGTCGCGGCTCGTCGCCGCCGCCGGCCTGCAGGACTCGGACTGGGCCCTGGTGCTGGTCTATCCGACGCTGACCGTCCCGGTGTCGGTCTGGCTGATGATGGGGTTCTTCAGCGCGATCCCGGTGCAGGTCGAGGAGCAGGCGCTGGTCGACGGCTGTACCCGGTTCGCCGCCTTCCGCCGGGTCGCGCTGCCGCTGGCGGTGCCCGGGGTGGTGGCGGTCGTGGTGCTCAGCTTCGTCCTGTGCGCGAGCGAGTACCTGTACGCGATCGCGTTCGTCTCTCCCACCGCCGGGAAGGTCGTCTCGACCGGGATCCCCACCGAGCTGATCAGCGGCGACCTGTTCTACTGGCAGTCCCTGCAGGGCGCCGTCGTGCTCGTCGCGGTGCCCGTCGGGGTGGTCTTCAACCTGCTGCTCAAGCGGTTCGTCGCGGGGTTCACCGCGGGCGCGGTGACGGTGGGCTGACCACCGCGGAGACGCCGGCTACGGGGGCGGCCCGATGCCGCTCCTCGGCGCCTCGGTGCTGCTGCCCGGCCGGTCGTTGAAGATGATGTGGGTGTTGACGTCGGCGCGGCCGAGCGCCCACAGGCCGACGATGTCGGCCAGCGCGAAGATCACCGCGGCGAGGATCGCCAGCACGATCCGCCGCCGGCGTTCCCGGCGCCGCCAGTCGGCCAGCGCGGCCGGGTAGCGGTTCGGCGCGCCGTGCACCGAGGTGACGAGCGCGTCGAACACGTCGCGAAGCTGCTCCTCGGCGACCCCGGGGCCCGAGCCGGTCGCGGGGTCCTGGCCGCCTGGAACGCCACTCATCTCCGCTCCTCCAGCAAACGCGTGAGCGTGGCCATCCCCCGGGACGTGTGTGACTTGACCGCACCCGCCGAAATGCCCATCGCCGACGCTATCTCCGATTCTCGCAAATCCAGCCAGTACCGCAGCACCAGCGCCTCCCGCTGCCGGGCCGGCAGCAGCTTGATCGCCTCCACGAGGGCCCGCTGGTCGTCGCGCAGCAGCACCTCGGCCTCGGCGGAACCGACCGACTCGATCACCTGCTCCGCGTGCTTGCGTGCCACCTGCAGCCGGCGTACCCGCATCCGCACGAGGTTGCACACGACGGATCGCAGGTAGCTCAGCGCGGCGTCGTGACTGCGTAATCGGTGCCATCGCCGGTACAGCTCGTAGAACGCCTCCGAGACGATGTCCTCGGCCTCGCCCTCCGCTCCGAGCAGCACCGCCAGGCGCAGCAGCTGGGTGTGGTTGGTGTCGAAGAGCCTGGCCAGCGCGGCCTCGCGCTCGAGGTCGGCGAGGTTCACCGCGGCGGGGTCCAGCCCGGCCGGCGCCGGGTCGGCGGCCGGTGCGAGTGGGCGGGACGAGACCTGCTGGGTCACCGGACCACCGCCCCTCCGGCAGTACCGCGGGCAAGCTCACGGGCCACGCCGAGCCGGTCCAGCGCCGGGGTCAGCGCGGCCGCGACCGCGAGGTTGAGCACCAGCGCGGCGAGCGCGACGTACACGTGCACGCCGGCGAACGAGACGACCGAGGAGAAGCCGCCGGAGGCCGCGAGCACGGTCCCCGAGACCATGCCCACGAGCCAGCCGGCGAGCAGTGCGCCGCGATGCGGCCAACGGGTGAACAGCCCGAGCGCGACCGTGGGGAACGTCTGCAGGATCCACACCCCGCCGAGCAGCTGCAGGTTGATGGCGTCCTGGTCCGGCAGGCCGAAGGTGAACGCCAGCGCGCCGAACTTCGCCACCAGCGACACCGCGCGGGCGACCTGGGCCTGGTGCTTCGGCGTCGCGGTCGGGTGGAAGTACTCGACGTAGACATTGCGGACGAACAGCGCCGCGGCGCCGACCGACATCACCGCGGCGGGTACCAGCGCCCCCACCGCGAGCGCACCGAACACGAGCCCCGAGGCGATCGGCGAGGTCAGCTCCTGCACCATCATCGGCACGGCCGCCTCGGCGTTGCCGGGCCGGGCCTGTACGCCCGCGGCGAGCGCCGCGACGCCGAGCAGCGCGAAGAGCCCCAGCACCGCGGTCCACGCCGGCAACCCGATGATCGCCTTGCGGAGCCGGTCGGCGCTGGACGCGGCGAAGGACGCGGTCAGCACGTGCGGATACATGAGCAGCGCGAGCGCCGAGCCGAGCGCCAGCGTGGCGTAGGTGGTGTAGAGCGAGGGGGCGAGGGTCAAAGAGGCCTCCGGTACGCCGCGGGCGGTTATGGCGTCTTCGGCGGCCCGGAACACCGCCTGTGGCCCGCCGAGCCGGTGGAGCACGAGCACGACGATGGCTCCGACGGTGCTGCCCACCAGGACTCCCTTGGCCAGGGAGATCACGGTCGGCGCGCGCAGTCCGCTGCGGTACGTGGCGCCGGCCAGCACCGCGAACACCGCGACCAGCGTGAGGTCGCCCGCGATCCCGTCGGTGGGGTACAGGCCGCCGGCGACCAGGACCGCGCGGATGCCGAGCAACTGCAGGCCGATGTACGGCATGGTGGCGAGGATCCCGGTGAGCGCCACCGCCAGCGCGAGCAGGGGCGAGTCGTAGCGGGTCCGCACGTAGTCGGCCACCGTCGTGTGGCCGTTGTCCTTCGCCACCCGCCACAGCCTCGGCAACAGCACGAAGGCCAGCGGGTAGACGATCACCGTGTACGCGAGCGCGAAGAACCCCAGGGCCCCGATGCCGTACACCAGGCCCGGCACCGCGGCGTAGGTGTAGGCCGTGTAGATCGTGCCGCCGAGCAGGAACCAGGTGAGGACGGCCCCGAACTGCCGCCCCGCCAACGCCCAGCCGTCGAGCGTCGGCAGCTCGTCGCGGACCCGGAAACGCCGCGCGGCGACAGCGAGCAGCGACGTGCCGGCGACGACCAGCGCGAACGCGGTGGTGCTGGCGGGATCGACCATGGGCACCCTCTCAGTCCTCTGTGTGTTGCGCACGCTCCCGGATCGGTTGACACGAAACAAGAGGCAATCGGGCGGTAAACCGCGCGACATGGCTACGCAACATTCAGGCATCGTCGACGACTGCTCGGGAGGCCGGTGTGGCGAGATTCCGTAAGCCAATCAGGATCGCCGCCTACACCGGCCTGGCACTGCCGCTCGTGGCAATCCTCTGGGTCCCGCTGTACGCGCGGACCACGCCCCGGCTGGCAGGGCTGCCCTTCTTCTACTGGTTCCAGTTTGCCTGGATTGTCCTCAGTGTGGCGTTGATGGCGGCCAGCCATCTGCTGCTGAAGCGCGCGGACCGAGGGGTCCGCGCGCCGGGGACGGATCCGGGCGAACCCCCACACCCTGGAGAAACTGCATGAGCATCTTCACCCCGCACACCCGGGCCCGCCCCAGTGTGCGGTCCATCGTGACCTGGACGGCCGTGTCGATCGTCGGCGCGGTCGCCTGGGGGGTCGTCGCCCTGGCCCGCGGAGAACATATCTCGGCGATCTGGCTGGTGTTCGCGGCGCTGTGCTCGTACGCGATCGCCTACCGGTTCTACGCGCGGTTCATCGCCCGTCGCGTGCTCAAGGTCGACGACCGGCGGGCCACGCCCGCGGAGCGGCTGGACAACGGCATCGACTACCACGTCACCGACCGCCGCGTGCTGCTGGGCCACCACTTCGCCGCGATCGCGGGCGCCGGGCCGCTGGTCGGGCCGATCCTGGCCGCGCAGTTGGGCTACCTGCCCGGGACCATCTGGATCATTGTCGGTGTCGTCTTCGCCGGGGCTGTGCAGGACATGGTGGTCATGTTCCTGTCCATGCGCCGCAACGGGAAGAGCCTGGGCCAGATGGCTCGCGACGAGATCGGCCGCGTCGGCGGCACGGCGGCCCTCGTCGCGGTCTTCTCGATCATGATTATTCTGCTCGGTGTCCTCGCGCTCGTCGTGGTCAACGCGCTCGCGAAGTCGCCCTGGGGCACCTTCTCCATCGCCATGACCATCCCGATCGCCCTGTTCATGGGCTTCTACATGCGGGTACTCAGACCGGGCCGCGTCGTGGAGACCAGCGTGATCGGCGTCGCCCTGCTGGTCCTCGCCATCGCCGCAGGCGGCTGGGTACAGAACTCGAGCTGGGCGGGTGTGTTCACCCTCAAGCCCGAAACGCTGGTCTTCTGCCTCATCGGCTACGGCTTCATCGCCTCGATCCTGCCGGTGTGGATGCTGCTGACACCCCGCGACTACCTCTCCACGTTCATGAAGATCGGCACGATCGCGCTGCTCGCGATCGGCGTGCTCGTGACCAATCCGTCCCTGCAGAACGAGGCGATCACCAAGTTCGCCTCGAGCGGCAACGGACCGGTCTTCGTCGGCGGGCTGTTCCCGTTCGCCTTCATCACGATCACCTGCGGGGCGCTGTCCGGCTTCCACGCGCTGATGTCCTCGGGCACCACGCCGAAGATGATCCAGAAGGAGTCCCAGGTCCGGCTCATCGGCTACGGCGCCATGCTCATGGAGTCCTTCGTCGCGGTCATGGCCATCATCGCCGCGTCGCTGCTAGACCCGGGACTGTACTACGCGATGAACTCGCCCGGTGGCGTGGTCGGCGCGACATTCCAGAGCGCCGCGACCGCGGTGACCAACCTCGGGTTCACCATCACGCCCGACAGCCTGCAGGCCGCGTCCGCCGCCGTCGGCGAACCGACGCTGGTGTCGCGTACCGGCGGCGCGCCCACCCTCGCGGTGGGGATCTCCGAGATCTTCTCCGGATTCCTCGGCGGTACGGCGGTGAAGGCGTTCTGGTACCACTTCGCGATCATGTTCGAGGCGCTGTTCATCCTGACCACCGTCGACGCCGGAACCCGGGTCGGCCGGTTCATGCTCCAGGACACGCTGGGCAACATCTGGAAGCCGATCGGCCGGGTCAGCTGGCTGCCCGGCGTGTGGCTGACCAGCGCGGCCGTCGTCGGCGCATGGGGCTACTTCCTCTACACCGGCGTCACCAACCCGCTCGGCGGCATCAACCAGCTCTACCCGCTGTTCGGCATCGCCAACCAGCTGCTCGCCGCCGCGGCGCTGGCCATTGTCACAGTCATCCTGGTCAAGAGTGGCCGGCTCAAATGGGCCTGGGTCACCGCCATCCCGATGGCCTGGGTCACGGCGGTGACGATGACCGCCAGCTATCAGAAGATCTTCTCCGCCGACCCGAAGATGGGCTTCTTCGCCCAGCGCCAGCGCTTCGCCGACGCACTCGAGCAGGGCAAGGTGCTCGCACCCGCCAAGAACCTCGACCAGATGCACCAGGTCGTCACCAACTCCACGGTGGATGGCGTCCTAGCGGTGCTCCTCGCGGTCCTGATCATCATCGTGATCGTGGACGGGGTTCGGGTATGCCTCCGAGCGGTCATCCAGGGCCGCGAACTGCCGACCACGGAGTCGCCCTTCGTAGAATCGGAGATCATTGCCCCGGCCGGCCTCTTCGGCACAGCGGACGAACGGCGGGAGCTCGTCGGTGCCGCCGCGTCCGGTGCGGATGCCGATGCGCGCACGTAACCTGCTGGGGCGGCTGTGGTGGTACGTCAGGGAAGTGGCCGGCGAGACCGGCTACGACCACTACATCGCACACCACCGAGCGCACCACACGGCCGGAACCCCGCTGACCAGACGGGAGTTCGAGTGCCTGAGGAATGCCACGTCCGTTCGCTGCTGCTGAGCTAGGGGCCACCGGCCGGCCAGGTCTGTCACAGGCCTGGCCGGCCGCGCACGGACGTGAGGCGCTGCCAGCATCCGGGCGTCATCCCGTAGGCACGTTTGAACTGCCGGGTCAGGTGGCTCTGATCGGCGAAGCCGACATCAACGGCCGCCCGAGCCAGCGACTGCCCCCTGCCGATGGCGGCTCGGGCCGCGTCGAGGCGTCGCAGCAATCGGTACCGGTCAGGAGTCGTGCCGTATGCGGCCTTGAACTGCCGCACGATCGTGTACCGGTCGGCACCCGCCAGCCGTTCGAGGGTGGCGGCGCTGATCGGCTCGCTGACATGCGCGGTCAAGTATTCGCGCACCAGCCGGACCGTCCGCACGTCGACGGTCACCGTTCGGCTGACGGCGCGTTCGGACAGCTGAGCGAGCCCGTCGGCGATCGCGACGGCGGCCTCCACCCCAAGGAGCTGGCCGATCGGTTCGTCGATGTCGGCGAGCAGCCGGGCGAGTGCCGCGGCAATCGGCCGCGCCGCGCCCCCGGGCTGTTGCACCGGTTCGGCAACGAACGGCAGCGACCCACCGGCCAGGGCGTCACGGACCAGTGCCGGTGCCAGGTAGACGATGCGGTACGTGAAGCCGGCGACGCCTGGCGCGCCATCATGCAGCTCGTCCGGGTGCAGCAGGTGCAGCTGTCCGGGCAGGCACACTCGTCGCGCACCCCGGTAGCCGAACGTCTGCACTCCGCCGGTCGTGATGCCCAGCGCGTAGGAGTCGTGCCGGTGCGGCTGGAACACGGTCCGCGACAGTGACACTTCCGCGCGGTCCAGGCCGGGCGAGCCCAACCCGAATCGGATGGACTCGGACGGCGACGTGCCCGATCGTTCAAGACCGTACCTGTCCACCGGCGCTAGCTTCCGCGGCATGACATCACGGTACGACCCACCGCTGCTGCTCGCGTTCCCTGTCGTGCACGCCGGCCCCGTGGGAACCCTCGTCTTCGCCGCCCTGGCGATCATGGGCAGTCCGGGCCCTTCGACGATCAGCCTGGTCGCCGCGGCGGTCGCGTACGGCGTCCGGCGCTCCCTGGCGTACTGCGCCGGCCTCATCCTGGGCACCACGGTGGTACTGCTCGCCGCCGCCACCGGTGTCACGGCCGTTCTCCTCACCTTGCCAACGCTTCGCTGGGTCCTGGTCGTCGCTGCCGCCGGCTACATCCTGTGGCTCGCCTACCACCTCGCCACCGCCCCGCCGCTGGCCGAGCAGGCCGCGTCCGACCGCCGCCCGTCGTTTCCTGATGGACTCGTCCTCGGGGTCGTCAACCCCAAGGCGTGGATCGCGATCGCGGCCGTGTTCGCCAGTGCTCAGCTGGCGAGGACAGCGGTGGCCGACGCGGCGCTGAAATTGCCGGTGCTCACGTTGATGGTGGTCCTCATCCACGGGGTGTGGCTGCTCGCCGGCAGGCTGCTCTTACCCGCACTGCGCAACCCCGGCCGCGCCCGCGCGGTCAACATCACGCTCGCCGGGCTGCTGGTCCTGGCGACCGTACCGGCGCTGTTGCTCTGAGGCGACGACCGGACCGCCCGTGGCCGCCAGGACGGCCACAGCCTCAGCGGGCAGGCGACGGAGCCTTCGTGCCCTGCGCCCGCCAGGCGACGACGACCAGCCAGATCATCCACGCCAGGTTGAGGACGAAGGCCTGCACGATCAGGATCGTCTGCGCCGGCGTGAAGCCCTCCGAGCCGGCCACCCAGCCCTGCGCCAGGTAGGTGAGGCCCGAGAGCCCCGCCAGGTAGGCGATCGGCCGTGGTACTCCCGCCATCCGCACGACCGCGGCCGCGAACAGCAGCAGGGCGAGGCCCAGCAGGATGTCCTGGTAGCTTCGCGCTCCCCACTCGAGCCAGCGGATCGCCTCGGCGCTCGCGAAACGCGCCGGCTTCTCGGCGTCCGGGGCGCTGGCCCACGCGTTCACGGCCTGCTTGAGGGCGACCCCGTCCACCGCCTGGAGGACGCCGTACAGCGCCAGCGCCGACGCGGCCGACGCGGCGCCGAATCGACGTGCCAACCTCGCCGTCGAGCCCTGGACGTCCAGGGCGAGGAACATGCCGAGGAGCCCCGCGAGCAGGACCGCCATGGCCGCGAACTGACCGAGGTGTACGGCGGTCCAGGCCCGGCTGCCGGCGTACTCGTCGAAGACCGCGGGGTGGTCGTTGGCGGGACCACCGGTGTGCAGCTGGGTGACCACGATGAACAGGAGCTGGCCCGCGAGCAGCAGCGCGGCCGGCAGGCGCAGCGACGTACGATCGATCATTGTTCCGCGCTTGCCGCGGGCGTGCGCGCCGACGGCGGCGGGCGACGGGGTGAGAGCGGTCATGGTGGCTCCTCCTTCGGGCGACGGGTGGCGTGGGGTCAGTGGGTGGGGGCCGTCGTCGCGCGCTCCCGCGGCCGGGGGTCGCGGCCGGCCCGGCGAAGCCTCTCGGCCTCGATGGCCCGAGCGATGTCGATCGTGAGCAGGGGGAACATGGCGTGCTCCTGACTGAGGAGGAATCGGTCAGGAGCAAGCGTCGGCGGAGTGGCTTGCCGTGCGCTGCCCGTTGGCTGCCCGCCGTGAACGGCATCGGACAGCAATTGGACAGCGATCGGTGCCAGGCTGCGCCCGCGGCCGCATCGACGCGCCTACAGCTGGGGAAGTGCCTCGCCGGTGACCTTGAGCGGCATCGTGATAGTGGGCCCAGGAATTTGGGATCGGCGTTGTAGCCCCAATGCGGGTGGGTCTGCGCTGCCGAACCGCCGCCGGGCCGCCGTGCGCCACTGTCAGTGGAGGTTCTTGCCGGCGCCCGCGGGGTTTTGCAGGACAGTGCCGGGTGTCTATGCTCGCAGGCGGCAACGGTCAGTGACGGGGGGACTTCGTTGGCGGACGAGACGCGTGTCGATCCGGGCGTGCTGGACGGCATGGCCGGCCGGGTTCGCCGGCTCGGCGACGAGCTGGACCGGGCGATCGGCTGGGTGGAGCCGGACACCGGCACCGCGGTGAGCGCGCTGCACGGCTTCACGGCCGCCGGCGCGCTGGAGCGGATGCACCTGGCCTGGGAGGACGCGGCCAAGGGACACAGCCGCTACCTGCGCTCGCTCGGCGACGCGCTCACGGCCTGCGCCCGCGACTACCGCTACAGCGACCACGCCGCCGCCGGCAACTTCGCCGGTCTGAGCCGGTGAGCCGCGGATGGTGACCTTCGCCGACCTGCACGACCTCAAGCCCGGCCCGATCCGCGCGGCCGGCGACAGCTGGCTGGACCTGTCCAACACCAGCGCCCAGCTCACCGAGGAGACGACCCACGACCTGCTCGGCCCGAGCCACCGCAGCGGCTGGAAGGGCGACGCCGCGAATGCCGCGTTCGGCCAGCTGGACAAGATCGACGACGAGTTCGAGCTCTTCGGCAAGCAGGCCCGGCTGGTCTCGGTGACCCTGCACGGGGCCGCGGACCGTCTCGGCGCACTCCAGCGGCAGCTGCACGACACGGTCGTGCGGGCCACCGCCGCCGGCATGCGGGTCCGCGACGACGGCACGGTCGAGGCGCGGCTGCGGACCAGCGCCGAGCTCGCCGCCATGCCCGAGCACGAGCAGGAACGGCGGCTGCAGCACGACGTCATGGAGGCCGACACCGTCCAGCGGGAGCTCCATGACGTCGTCAAGCAGGCGGCGGACTTCGACAGCGCGCTGACCGCGGTGCTCAACCGGCTGGTGCCGCTGGACCCGGGCGCGATGAGCGAGCGGGAGTGGCTCGACGAGCAGCAGGACGCCGCCCAGGTCGCCTCCCTGCTCGGCCTCGACCCGGGCGCGGTGCCGCCCGCCGGCAGCAAGCCGGCCGATGCCAAGGCGTGGTGGGACAACCTGAGCCCGGACGACCGGGCGCTCTACCTGGCGGCGTACCCGGACCGGGTCGGCACCCTCGACGGACTGCCGTCCAACGTACGCGACGACGCCAACCGGCAGAAGCTGCGCGACGACATCGTCATGATGCGCGCCGGGCAGTGGCCGTCGGGCACACCGCACGGCGGCGCAGACACGCTGGAGACCGCCAATCGGCTGCTGGATCGGTTGGAGCAGTCGGAGTACGACGACAACCCCGACCACCGGCTGTACCTGCTCAAGGTCGATAACACCGGTGACGGCCGGGCCATCATCGCCCTTGGCAACCCCGACACTGCCGCCCACACCGGCGTGCTGGTGCCGGGCGTCAACACCGAGCTCGGCGACTTCAACGGCCAGCTCGGCCGGCTCCAGGCGATCCAGCAGTCGGCCAACGGCTACTACAACGGCAACACCGCGATGATCTGGTGGCTCGACTACGACGCGCCGGAGGCCGACCTCGACTCGCCCAGCTCGTGGATGACCGCCGTGAACAGCGACCGCGCCGTCGAGGGGGCCGGCCGGCTGCAGAACTTCGACCTCGGCCTGTCCACCTCCCACAACGGCGGCTCGACCGACCTGACGGTGATCGGCCACAGCTACGGCTCGACCGTCGTCGGCAACGCCTCCAGCACCGGCGACGGCCTGCACGCCAACAACGTCATCGTGCTCGGCAGCCCCGGCATGGACGTCGGCTCGGTCGACGACCTGCAGATGGACAAGACCCACTTCTACGCCGGCGCGGCCACCGACGACCCGATCTCCTACATCGGCGACGTCTCCACGGTCGCCAACTGGCTCGGCATCGACGGGGGCCACGGCGCCGACCCGGCCTCGGCCCCGTTCGGCGGCAACGTCCTGGACATCGACACGGCCGGGCACAGCGGATACTGGACGGCAAACTCGAAGAGCCTGAACAGCCAGGGCGCGATCATCGCCGGCGTGCCCAACCAGGCCAACCTGTACTCGGAGGCGTCATGAACCGCCGCCGCGCGCGGCCCGCTGCGGCCATGCTGGTGCTGACCCTCGCCGCGTCCGGACTCGCGGCGTGCGGACTCTTCGGAAAGGACAAACCGTTGCAGGTCAAGGCCCCGGACGACGTGAAGACCGAGCTCGTCGCGATCGCCCAGCAGATCTTCGACGACGCCGGCACCGGCGCCACCCGCAAGGAGATGGGCGTGACCGTGGCGCCGTGCAGCGAGAGCGCCGACACCAAGGACGGCCGGTTCACCGTCGTCGGCACCTGGGTCCTGTTCCCGGCCACCGGCACCCAGCCGGCCGCCCTGATCGACACCATGCCCGACAAGTGGAAGTCCCGCGGCTGGACGATCACCGAGAACGACATGATCAACGGCGCCGCCCGCCGGCTCGAGGCCGACCACCCCGACCACTACGCGATCACCCTCGGCGACAACACCAACGGCACGGCCCGCCTGCAGATCGGCAGCGACTGCTACGTCCCGCCCCGCCGGGACATGGTCGACTTCTGAGGCCGGCCCGCCGGTCACTCGGGCCAGGCGTTGTTCTGGATGAGGTCGACGAAGTTCCCGCGCCTGAAGCCGGGGTCGAAGTACGCGAGCACGTCGTCGTTCATGGTGCCGAAGGTCGTGCCGGGGCGGTACGCCATGCCGTTGTAGAAGTGCTCGAGGATCCGGTTTTTGAAGTCGGGGCGCGGGTGCGCGGCGGTCACCGCGACGCGGTCGGCGTCGCTGATCTGGTCCAGGTCGAAGCCGAGGACGTCGGTCTCGACGCCGAGGGTGACGACGGCGACTTCCGGGGCGAGGTGGAGGGGCACCTCGGGGGTGGTGTGCAGCGCGATGGCGAGCCAGACGTCGGTGGCTTCCTGTTCGCTGCGCCCGTGGTCGCGCAGGAAGGATTTGGCGGCGTTGGCGCCGTCGATCTCGAAGCGCTGGTCGGGGGTACGGTACTTCGTCGTGAGGCCGAGGTCGTGGAACATGCCGCCGACGTAGGCGAGTTCGGGGTCGACCTCCAGGCCGCGAGCCCGTGCCTTGAGTGATCCCCACAGGAAGACCCGGCGAGAGTGGTCGTACAGCGTGTCGTCGGCGGCCTCGCGTACGAGCGCGGTGGCTTCACGAATGAGCGCGGTGTCGGGAACTTCAACGGTCCCAATTGTCTCCGGCACAGGGTCCTCCTTGCTTGTTCCGGACGGTTGCCCGGGCCTTCCACAAGACTGACCGGGCAGCGCGGCCTTTGAACCCTCCGACCGGGACGGCTATCGCAAAGATCCGGACGAGTTCCGGGGGGAAGTCGTCGCGAAGCGGGTGCGGTACTGGCTCGGTGACACGCCGAGCCGGGCGACGAACAGCCGTCGCATCGTTTCGGCGCTCCCGAAACCTACGCGCCGCGCCGTCTCGGCCACGCTGTGCCCGGCGTCGAGCAGCGCCTTTGCATGGTCAAGCCGAGTACGTTCAACAAACCTTGCGGGCGACGTGTCCAGCTCTGCCGCAAACAGGCGGGCCAGATGACGTGGACTGACCCCCACGTGCGCGGCAAGCGACTGGGCACTGTGATCGAGTTCCGGATGCGCGGCAACCAGGTCGAGGGCGTCCCGGAGCATAGGCGTGCGGGGCGCCTGAACCGTGAGGGGCGCAGAGAACTGCGACTGGCCGCCGGGCCGCTGCATGAACATCACGAGACTGCGAGCCACGTCCCGGGCAAGGTCCGGGCCGTGGTCACCCTCCACCAGTGCGAGCGCCAGGTCGATGCCCGCCGAGACGCCGGCGGAGGTGAACACGCCCCGGTCCTCGACAAACAGTGCATCCGGCTCGACTCTGATGTCCGGATTGGCCCGCGCGAGCAGCGATGCATGCCGCCAGTGGGTGGTCGCGCGGCGCGCGGCGAGGACCCCGGCCGCGGCCAGTGCGAACGATCCCGTGCAGATGGAAACCAGCCGGCGCACCCGCGGGTGGAGGTACTGGATCGCCTCGACCAGCGACCGGGGAATCGGCTCCGTGACCAGCACGTCGCCACCCGAGACGACTGCGGTGTCAACGGCGCCAAGGTCCTGGACGGCACCGCCGACTTCCAGACGCGTCCCTACCGACGTGGTCGCCGGCGTGCCGGACGGTGACACATAGGTGAGCGAGTAGCCGGCACCAAAGCGGTTCGCCTCCGCGAACACCTCCGCGGGCCCGGCCACGTCGAGCATCTTCATGCCATCGAAGACGACGAACGCAATCCTCCTGGTCACCGCACAACCCCACCTTTCGTCTCGCCAGTCGGCCGTGGCAGCCAAGAGTATGTCCGCATCTGTGGGATCCATGGCGTACCAGCCGGGTCCGTCCTTGCCTCGCTCCCAGAACACTGGACGTCGTCAGGTCAGGCAGGAGCGATGTACCGAAGTGATGGAGGAGACTCATGACCGATAACGTCACGACCACGCAGACCGGCACGCCGGTCGCCAGTGACGCGCATTCCCTCACCGCCGGCGCGGACGGCGCCACGGTGCTCCATGACCGTTATCTGGTCGAGAAGCTGGCGCAGTTCAGCCGTGAGCGGATACCCGAGCGAATCGTCCACGCCAAGGGCGGTGGTGCGTTCGGCGAGCTCGTCGTTACCGAGGACGTCAGCCAGTACACGCGTGCCGCGCTCTTCCAGCCCGGCACCCGGACCCGGCTCCTCCAGCGCTTCTCCTCGGTGGCCGGTGAGCAGGGCTCGCCCGACACCTGGCGCGATGTCCGCGGCTGGAGCCTCAAGTTCTACACGAGCGAGGGCAACTACGACATCGTCGGCAACAACACCCCGGTGTTCTTCATCCGCGACGGCATCAAGTTCCCCGACTTCATCCACTCCCAGAAGCGGCTGCCGGGCTCCGGTCTGCGTGATGCCGACATGCAATGGGACTTCTGGACGCTCTCGCCGGAGTCGGCCCACCAGGTCACATACCTGATGGGCGACCGCGGGATCCCGCGCTCGTGGCGCACCATGTCCGGGTACGGGTCGCACACCTTCCAGTGGATCAACGCCGAGGGCGACCGGTTCTGGATCAAGTACCACTTCAAGCCGCGGCAGGGCACGGCCGAGATGGACGAGAGCGAGGCAGAGCGCCTCGCCGGCGCCGACGCGGACTACTTCCGCCGTGACCTCTACGAGGCGATCGGACGCGGCGACTTCCCTTCGTGGGACGTCAATGTCCAGGTGATGCCGTACGAGGACGCGAAGACCTACCGGTTCAACCCGTTCGACGTCACCAAGATCTGGCCGCACGCCGACTATCCACTGATCAGGGTCGGCACCTACACGCTCGACAAGAACCCCGAGAACTTCTTCGCCCAGATCGAGCAGGCAGCGTTCTCCCCGGCGAACACCGTGCCCGGCATCGACATCAGCCCCGACAAGATGCTCATGGCCCGAGTCTTCTCCTACCCCGACGCTCAGCGCTACCGGGTCGGCACCAACTACGCCGAGATCCCGGTCAACGCCCCCATCGCCGGGGTGCGCTCCTACAGCCAGGACGGTCTGGGCCGGCACGGCTTCAAGCCGGCCTCCGCACCGGTCTACGCCCCGAACTCCTTCGGTGGCCCCGTGGGCGATCCAGCCGCCGCCGGCAACGGCGGCTGGGAGTCCGACGGCGAGTTGCTCCGCTCCGCCGCCACCCTGCGCGCCGCCGACGACGACTTCGGTCAGGCCGGCGCCCTCTACCGCAAGGTCTTCAGCTCCGAGGCTCGCGGACGCATGATCGACACCCTCATCCGCCAGGGCCGCCAAATCCGGGTCGACGGCATCCGTGAGCGGTTCGTCCAGTACTGGACCAACGTCGACGCGGACCTCGGCGCCAGCGTCGCGGCCAAGCTGTAGCCCCGGGTGCTTTGAGCAGACCTGGCGGGCCGTGCGTAACGCGATCGGCGCCGAGACGCTACTCCGCGGACATGACCTCGTAGAGGTTGCCGGTCGCGTCGCGGAAGAAGAGGCCGCGGGGACACAGGGGGTGGTCGATCCGGCCATTGTCCGGGGTCGTCGGGCCGTTGCCGAAGGCGACGCCGCGGTCCGTGATTCGCGCGTGGATCTCGTCGAACGTCTCGCCGTCCACGGCGAAGGCCAGGTGGTGACCCTCCGGGTCCGGGACGGTCATAAAGTCCAGCGTCAGCGTCTCGTTGACGCGCACGGGACGGAAGTGGCCGGTACGGCCGGAAGCGGGCAGCAGTTCGAAGCCCATGATGCCGGCCAGGAACCCCGCGGCCTCGGTGTTGTCGAGGGCCGGAACGATCGTGTGGTTCAGGGTGACAGTCATGCGCCCAACGCTACGGAGTGAGTACTCACTCCGTCAAGGCGCGGGCGGCGCGCGGTCAGTGCAGGGTGGTCAGGTCCAGCAGGTGCCAGGTCATGGTTTCGTTGTCGCCGGTGGCCCACCACAGCCAGCTGCCGTTCAACCCCTCGGCGGTCGAGACGGCGATCCCGACGCGCCGGCTGGTGGTCAGGTCGTAGAGGCTGAGTCGTTCGCTGGTGGTGGCGGCCTGGGTGGAGATCGGCGAGGTGAAGAACTCGAAGCGGTCCAGCGCGGCCATGTCGACGAACACCGGCACCTCGCCGTCGGTGTTGACCCGGCCGGTCTGCCCGGTGCCGTCCGCGCGGCGCAGCGTGACGACCGTCGACTGCTGGGTGGTGACGACGATGCGGCACCAGACCGCGCCGCAGTACACGTCCTGGCCGGGCGGTTCGGTGAAGGTGCGTTGCCGGCCGGTGGTGAGGTCGAGCTGGACGACGGGCTGGCCGCCGATGCCGTCGTCGCCGGCCCAGGGCCAGCCGGTGAGGTGGTAGGTGCCCTCGAGGGGGCGGACGGTGACGGGGCCGCCGTCGAGCGGCACCGAGCGCAGGTCGGTTGTCGGCACGGTGGTACCGCGGGTGGCGGTCCACCAGATTCGCCCGTCGGCGACCTGCAGGTCGTGCATACTGCCGGCGAAGGTCGCGTGGCCGGTGTCGGTGGTGAGCACGACGGTGTGGCCGGCGGTGTCGGCGCGGTGCAGCGTACTGCGGCTGCCGCCCTGGTCGTCGGCGACGCTGGACATCCAGTAGACGCGGCCCGCGTCAACCGTGACGGCGTCGAACGAGCCGCCGCCGGCGATCGGGATCGTCTCCAGGCGGCGCGGGTGGGCCAGGTCGGCCGGGTCGAGCAGGGCGAGGGACGCGGTGCCCGGGTCGGCGTCGGCGATCTGGGCCACGACGGTGTGCCGGTCCACGACGGCGGCCGGGGTGTACGTGGTCCCGTCGGGCAGGGTGGCGGGCAGGTCGACGGTTCGGGCGTCCGGCCAGATCCCGGACAGGGTGGCCGGTGCCTCACTCCCGGCCGGTGGCGTCCCGGGGGTTGGCAGGGCCAGCAGCAGTACTGTCGCCGTGACGGCGGCCGCGGCGGCCACCCGGATGCGCGCGCTCACGATTCGTAGGGTCGCTGGGGCGTCGGGATCGGGTGGGCGGTAGTGACCGTCAGGTAGGGGATCGGCTCGCCGTCGACCGGGTCGGCGTCGGTCTGCGCGGTGTAGGTGCCGGTGACCTCCAGCCACGTGTCCGCGGCCGTCCCGGGTGGTACCGCGCCGGTGAGCCCGATCTTGACCGGCCGGGCGTCGGCGGCGCAGCAGGTGATGATCATCCTGGTCAGGTAGCGCCTGTCGCCGTCGACGACGATGAACCCCGACATGACCACGGTCCGCTGCTGCAGGGTCCGGCCCTTGTCGAACACGGCCCGGGAGGCGTACTCGAGCAGCGAGACGCGGACCGGGTCGCCGTCGGGCAGTGGCGGGAAGTCCGAAGTCGCCGCGGAGCCGAGGGCGGTGCCGCCGTGCGAGGCGGCGTAGGAGCCCAGCGCGGGCGGGGCGACCAGCAGCAGCGCCAGGGCGGGGGCGACGATCAGCCACGACGGCTCGAACCGGCCGGTGCCGTGCCCGTGCCCGTCGTCATCGGCGTGGCCGTGCTCATGGTCGCCGCGGGCCGCGGGGGCGAACAGGCGGGCCAGGTTGACCGCCGCGACGGCGACGAGGACCGCGCCGGCGGCGATGAGGTACCACTGCAGGCCCGGCTTGACGTAGCGCACGTAGGTGCCGGTCCACGCGGTGCGGATCAGGGCGCCGCCGATGAGCAGCAGCACCACCGACTGGACCCCGGCCCGGCCGTTCACAGCAGTACGCCCGCGGTGACGACGGCGACGCTGACGCCCACGGCGAAGGTGGCCGGGGCGAAGCGCAGCGCGAAGCGGCGGCCGAACGTGCCGGCCTGCATCGCGAACAGCTTCAGGTCGACCATCGGGCCGACGACGAGGAACGCCAGCCGGGCGGTGAGCGAGAACTGCGACAGCGAGGCGGCGACGAACGCGTCGGCCTCCGAGCAGATCGACAGCAGCACCGCGAGCCCGGCCAGCGCCGCCACGGCGAGTACCGGATGCCCGGCGACCGTGTGCAGCCAGCGCTGGGGGACCAGCACGTTGAGGCACGCGGCGGCAGCGGCGCCGATGGCGAGGAACCCGGCGGCCTCGGCGGCGTCCTGGCGTACCGCCGCGAGATAGGCCATCGTCCGGCTTCCCGTGACCGCGGCGCGGCGCGGGGTGCGCAGCCACTCGTCGCGGCCCAGGCGCAGCCACAACCAGCCCATCACCACGCTCGTGGCCAGGCTCGCGACGAGTCTGGCCACGACCATCATCGGCCGGCCGGGGAACGCGACCGCGGTCGCGGCGAGGACCACCGGGTTGATCGCCGGGGCGGCGAGCAGGAACGCCAGGGCCGCGGCCGGTGTGACGCCGCGGCGCATCAGCGCGCCGGCGACCGGCACCGAGGCGCACTCGCAGCCCGGCAGCGCGAGCCCCGCCACCCCGGCCACCGGCACCGCCAGAACCGGGCGGGACGGGAGCGCCCGGGCGAAGAACCGCTCCGGCACCAGCACGGCGATCGCCGCGGACAGCAGCGTGCCGAGCACCACGAACGGCATCGCCTGCACCGCGATCGCCACGAACACGGTCACCCACTCCTGCGCCCGCGGCGAGGTGAACGCGCCGCCGATCCAGGCCCGCGCGGCGATCGCCCCGATGAGCGCCACGGCCAGCAACTCCAGGCCCCAGGAGCGGCGCGGCGGATGCGGGCCGGTGCCACCGGCCGGCGGCACCGCGGCCTCGGCTACGCCGGCGGGTGATTGGGTGTCCTGCATCGGGCACAGGCTACGCCTCCCGCCGATGCGTGGTGAGCGGGTGTCGCGCCCGCGACACCCGCGGGCGCACGCGTGAAAGCATTGCTATGTCTGCATTTCAGCCAACGGAGCGCAGGGCGCCGCCGGACGTCGCCTCCTGAGTGGCGACGATACGGCCGGCTCGCGCTGCGGTGGTGCCGGCGAAGCACCTCAACCACGCGCTACGCACAGCCGGAGATCCGAATCGGCTCACCGAGGCGCGGCCGGCAGCGTGGGGACGGCTGTTCGGTCAGGTCTGCTGTCTCACACCCGCCAGTTGCGTCGGCCCCGGTCGCCGCCAAGGTGACACTGGGCGACGTGGCGGTCACGTGCACGGTGCGGGTCCAGGACGTCAACGGGCGGCCGGTCGCCGGTGCCCAGGTCGTCGTGCTCGGCGGCCCGTCCGGCGCCGCCGACGCGGCCGGGCGCTGGAGCGCCGCGCTGACCCCGCCGCCGGCCATCCCGCAGGTCGTCGTCACGCACCCCGCGTACGTGCAGGAACGCGTCGCGTTCGCCGGGGACCTGCGCACCGAGCCGTGGGACAACGCGCTGGTCCAGCGCGCGGTGGCCGGCGACGACGTCACGCTCACGGTGACGCTGGGCCGGCTCGACACCTGCCCGGTCGTCGAGCTCAACGCCGAGCAGATCAAGGCTGTCATGCAGCAGCCCGGCCGCGACCCGCACGCGGCGCTGCTGTGGCGGCCGCCGAAGTACCCGAACGTGCGCGCCTACACCGGGCACTGGAACGACCAGCTCGACTGCTACGTCGCCGAGGCCGACCTGCTGCCGGAGAAGCCGGTGGCGGCCGAGGCGCGCGGCTGGGCCCAGTTCCACCACCACCTCGAGCCGGTCCGGGTCGACGCGCTCGGGCGGTTCTACTGGCTGCGATACCCGGCCCCGCAGGCCGACGGCATGCACACCGTGGCCGTCTTCTCGCCCAACCTCGGCAGCCCCGATCCCCTGTCACAGCTGGACTTCGTGCTGTTCTACAGCCCGAACACCAGCTCCTACAGCGCCGCCTACCCCTACGGCCTGGTCAACGACGCCAGCCCGTTCCAGCAGTACTTCGACCTGGGCAAGAAGTACCTTCTCGACGAGTTCTACTTCGTCGCCCAGCTGCTGGCCCGCAAGAAGCGCGTCGTCACCGTCATGCCGATCGTCCACGGCACCGACTGGGGCCCGCTCACCACCGGCGAGGGCGCGCTGCGGCTGCTGCGCGAGGTCGCCGCGTTCCTGCACCGGCAGTGCCGCACGAGCGCGGCCGGGGTGCGCCCGCCCGGCGACAACCCCGACGAGCTGTGCGGGCCGAACCTGCGCACCCTCGCCCGGGCCGTGTTCAGGCCCGGCTTCGGACCAGTGCCGCCGGTCGGCGGGGTCGCCGTGGCCGGGTTCAGCACCGGCATCGACCCGGTGAAACAGGTCATGCGCGCGTTCCCGGTGGCGCAGGGCACGGCGCTGTGGGGCGTGCCGTCGCTGGACGGCACGGACGCGCTGAGGGTGTGGAACACCGCGTTCCGGGAGCTGTGGGACCTCGACGGGTTCCACCCCGACACCGGCGGGTGGCCGGGGTACCTCAAGCTCCTGCGCCCCTGGTTCACCGCCGACGGCACCCGCATCCTGCGCAGCTACCACTCGTCCGGGCGGGTGCCGCCGGACCCGGACACCGACCCGGACCCGGTCTGGAAGGACCTGCGCGGGGCCGGACTGACGCTCGACCGGCGGCAGACGCCGCCGGGCCGCTGGGCCCGGATCAAGCAGAACGAGCGCTGGACCAGCGTGCGGATGTCCGACTCGTACGTCGACTACGGCCCCGGCAGCGACCGCCCGGTCTTCCTGGACGCACACCACACCACGCCCCGGATCGGCTTCTCGCACGCCGCCGGCCTCACCAAACTCGGCTAGGGGGGACCCATGTACATCGTCAGCCTGATCGGCACGGCGCCGTTCCCGGGGATCGCGGGCGGCGCGTTCGCGCTGTGGCGGTACCGCATCGACATCGACAAGCCCGTGCACGGCGGCCCGATCGGCCTCGGCTTCGGCGCCGCCCTCGACATCCGCGACCCCTCGGCGTTCCCGGACGTGGCCGAGCTGCGGGGCACGCGGCTGGTGAAGCCGACCGGCGAGACGGAGGCCCTGCAGTTCGTGGTCCACGACACCGACGACCTCTCCGACGGATCGGTGGAGATCGCGTTCGTGGCGCCGGCCCGCCAGGACCGGTTCACCGCCGTGGCGCTGATGACGCTGTCCGGCACCGACCCGCGCTTCGTGAACTTCCGTACCCAGGCCAACGGGCCCGACAACGTGGTGCAGGCGCTCACCGGGCCGGCCGTCGCCGCCGGGGCGCACCCGCCGGCGCCGGCCCCGCACAACGAGCCGGAGCAGGGCGTGCTGCCGTACGCCAGCGAGCTCTTCGGGGTGTACCAGCCGCTCGTGGGCTGGCGGTCGACGCTGCAGCACGAGCACCTGGCCGACGCGACGAACAGCCGCTTCCGGCAGGCCGCGAAGCTCGTCGACCCGGCGATGTTCGAGCCGGCGCCCGCGCCGAGCGAGCCGCATGGGCCGATCGTGCGCCTGGCCCCCGAGCCGGCCGAGCAGCCGGAGGACCGGACCGTCGCCATCAACCTCCGGCAGGGGCTCGTCCTCGACCCGGGCGTCCCGCCGACGGTGCGTCCCGCGACGGGGGACGGGGCGGCCGGGGCGCTGCTGCAGTACCTCCGCCGCGCCTCGCCCCAGACGGTCCAGCAGATGCTGACGCCCAAGGTGCCGGCCTGGCAGCGGGTGCTCGCCGCGGCCACGTGGTTCGCCGAGGACCACCCGGCCCGCTCGGCGTTCCTGTCGCCGATCGGCCTGCTGCACATGTTCCGCGAGTACTTCTTCGAGGTCGGCACGTTCCTCGGCCCGCCCGTCGGCCACGTCTGGATCAGCCCCGGCGGCCAGGTCGAGCTGGTCGAGGTCAACACCCGCCGGCAGCTCGTCGAGCGGACCATCGAGCAGTCCACGGAGACCAGCACGAAGGCCGAGGTCGCCCAGACGGACCGCGACGAGCTCTCCGACGCGGTGAAGGTGGAGAACGCCAACGACACCCGGCTGGGCGTCACCGCCTCGGCCAGCGGCGGCGTGGCCGGCATCTTCCAGGCCAGCGGCAGCGGCAGCTTCAACCTCGACAGCTCCCGCAAGCAGGCCCAGGAGCAGACCCACAAGCGGATGCGCGAGCAGAGCTCGAAGCTGTCCAGCGAGGTGCGGCAGAACTACAAGACGACGTTCCGCACGGTCACCGAGACGACCGACACGTCCAGCCGCCGGTACCTGCTGCAGAACACCACCGACAAGCTGGTCAGCTACCAGCTGAGCCGGAAGATGCGCAAGGTCGCCGTACAGGTACAGGATCTCGGCGAGCAGCTGTGCTGGCAGCTGTACATCGACAACCCGGGCGACCCGCTGGGGCTGGGCGAGTTCGTGCACGCCACCTCGGCCGCCCTGGACCCGGGGGTCAAGGCCCCCGACTACAGGCCCTACCCGGCCAACATCGAGAAGTCGCACTCGCTGGCGATCCCGTTCATCCTGTACCAGGGCGCGGACGACGACGCCGAGAACACCTACGAGCTCTCCGGCGACAACGCCGACCACGGCATCTTCAAGCCCGACGTCGGCAAGGACGACATCATCCAGTTCCGGTTCGAGTTCAAGTGCCCGCCCCCGCCGGCCGGGTTCGTGCTCGACTCCGTCAGCAGCCTCGACTTCCACGGGGCGCAGGTCAACTTCAACGTCGACCCGGTCAACGTCGCCGGCAACAGCTTCGTCGTGCACCTCACGCACGCGAGCTTCGGCGGCAGGCCGGCGATCCCGTTCGACGCCAACCTGGTGTACGCGCCCACGATGGAGGCCCGCTCCGCCATCGACCGCGCCAACGCCGACCTGAAGACCGCCTACGACGACGAGGTGGCGCTGAAGAAGGAGCAGCTGTTCTACGACACGCTGCGCACCCGGCTCAAGCTGGTCGGCCAGGTGCGCTCCCGCCCGCAGGAGGACCTGCGGGCCGAGGAGCGCAGCATCGTCTACCGTTCGCTCATCAAGCGGCTGTACGGCAACGAGAACGGCTGGACCAACGAGGACTACCACGTCGCCTCGGAGCTGATCCGGTACCTGTTCGACGTGGACTCGATGCTGTACTTCGTGGCCCCGGACTGGTGGCGCCCGCGCGAGCAGCGCCTCGCGGCGAAGGACGACCAGGGCGAGCTGCAGCCGACGATCATCGCCGAGCCGGCCCTCAGCGCCAGGGTCAGCGGCCTGGGCAAGGTCCGCCCGCGGGTCATCCCCGGGCACCGGCCGTACTACCTCATCACCGAGGAGACCGCGCCCGCCCCGCAGGGCGCGTCGCTGGGCTGGCTCATCCAGCTCGACGGCGACGTGCACCGCAACGCGTTCCTGAACTCGCCGTGGGTCAAGGCTGTGCTGCCGATCCGCCCGGGCCGCGAGCGCGAGGCGATGGCGTGGCTGCGCCGCCCGGAGGTCGCCGGCAGCGACGGCCTGGACGAGCCGTACCCGTTCGACGCCGCCCAGGACCCGCCGGAGTACCGCGGCCAGACCATCGGCCAGGTGCTGCTGCTCATCGCCGACAAGATCCGCGCCGAGCACGAGGCCTCGCTGACCCCGGTCCCGGCGCTGAACAACGAGCTGACCCTGCCCACCGAGACGGTGTTCAGCAAGGGCTTCGACCCGCTGGAGGGCGGCATCAAATTCGGCGCGGCGCCGTTCGCGGTATTCAGCCAGTGGATGGAGATCCTGCCGACGGACCAGGTGGTCGCCACCGAGTACCAGATCCCGTAGGCGGTCAGGCCGGCAGGCGTGACGTACCCGAGGCAGGCGCCCCGGCCGCACCTGCCGGCCCGGATCGAGCCCGTGCGGGGCCTGGCTGCGTCCACGCGCCAGATCCACCCGGCTGTCGTCTTGTCACGGCTGGCAACGGTGAGCGGTGGTGTTTGTCCATAGCGGTGATCCGTTTCCGGCTTTCTCTGGTGCAAGATCCATTGGTGATCATTGCCCGTCGCCTTCTCGTTGTCGTTCTTGCCACTGCGGTGTCCGGCTGCGGTGGTGGCAGTACCCCCACCAGTGCGCCCGCAGCCGCACCGTCCGTCGCAGTGACGACCGCTTCGAGCCCGTCACCATCCCCGACCGTGGCGAAGATGGACGCCAAAGCCGCCGTCGATGCGCTTGCCGCCGCTGGGCTGCCTGTCAGCAACGTCGCCGCGCAGGACGAAAACACCGACCCGAACAACCTCCTTGGAAGGCCCGGCGGCTATGTGTCCCGGGCGTCGTTCGACGTGCCCGGCGGCGACAAGGACGGTAAACTGTACGACATCGATCGCGGCGGGGTGGTCGAAGTCTTTGCCGACGCAAGTGCGGCACAGGCCCGGTCGAAGTACATCCAGGACGTCCTGAAGTCGATGCAGATGCTCGGTACCGAATACGACTACCTGAACGGTGGTGTCCTGGTCCGGATCACCGGCAAGGTGAAGCCATCGGTCGCCAAGCCGTTTGAGGCGGCTGTCGCCGGGTTGAAGGTGGCGTAGCGGTCGACACCTCCGCGTCGGGCGGCCAGCGAACCGGACCGGTCAGTGCACAAATTGTCGTCCTAGTCGCCCTTGTCGCCTTTGTTGTTCTTGACGGACGGGAGCGTGTCGGCGAGCTGGTCGACCCTGGCCCGAATGGCCTGATACCCGACCGTGCCGACCTTGCCGTCGTTGTGCAGTTCATCGAGCTTGTCGCGCAGGTCGGCGAGCTTCCCGGCCGCCTTCTCGGTGCGGTTCCGGACGAGCTCCTTCTCGACGTCGTCGAGCTTGCCGCCGAGATCCTTCGCGGCGTCGGTGTCGAGCTGACCGGCGCCGACCTGCTGGCTGATGGCCGCCCGCAGTGCGGCGATCGGGCTGATTGCGACACTGGGCGAGCTGCTGGGCGGTCCGGCCGGGGTCGTGGCGCTGCCGGCCGGCGTGCCGGTGGCCGGACCGGCGTCAGTGTTCGCCTGCCGCGACGAGAGGACCGCGGCGATGGTCAGCGCGGCGAGGATGACCGCGGTGACGGCGGCGATGAGCAACGCGCTGATCGGGCGCCGCCGCCGGGGCGCGTCCGGTGCGGACGGCTCGTCGAGGACCGGCATGGCTCGGGTCGGTGACACCACGCGGGCGGAGGCGTGCGCGCGTTGCTGGTGCTGAACGGGCCGGTCGGTCGCGGCGCCGCCGAGCCGGTCGCGGACCTCGTCGGCGGTGGCCGGCCGGTCCGCGGGGTGCTTGGCGAGCAGGTCGGTGACGAGCCGGTCCAGGCCGGCCGGCACGTCCCGGCGCAGGGTCCGCGGCGGTACCGGTGGTTCGTGCAGATGCTGGTGGAGCACCGCCATCGGGTTTTCCCCGTCGAACGGCGGCTGGCCCGTCAGCATGGCGTAGAGCACGCATCCGAGGGCGTACAGGTCGGTGCGGGCGTCGACCGGCCCGCCGGTGGCCTGTTCGGGGGCCATGAAGGCGCTGGTGCCGATCACGGTGTGCGTGGCGGTGAGGCCGGTCTGCTGCTGGTGGGTGAGCCGGGCGATGCCGAAGTCGCAGACCTTCACCTCGCCGCTGCGGGCGAGCAGGATGTTGGCGGGCTTGATGTCGCGGTGGATCACGCCCGCACGGTGCGCGGCGGCGAGCGCCTCGCAGACCTGGACGGCGATCGCCGCCGCCTGGCCGGTGGGCAACGGGCCGTGCGCGAGCTGGTCGGCCAGGCTGGCGCCATCGACCAGTTCCATCACCAGGTACGCCATGTCCTGCTCGCGCCCGACGTCGTGCACAGCGACGATGTTCGGGTGGCTGAGCCGGGCGGCGGCGTGGGCCTCCTGTTCGAAGCGCCGCACCGCGGCCGGATCGGCGGCGCCGGCAGGGCTGGACAGCACCTTGACCGCGATGGGCCGGCCGAGGCGGTCGTCGACCGCCCGCCAGACGGTGGCCATGCCACCCCGGCCGAGCACTGCCTGCAGCCGGTACCGTCCGGCGATCACCATGCCTGCCATCGGGTTCACGCTGCCACACCCGCCCCCCGGCCGCGCGCCGGGCCAAATGCCGACATGCGGCGCCCGGCTTCACGAACGACGGACCCGGCCAATACACATCCTCCGACCATGCCAACCGCGGCGACACTGATCCACGCCGGCGACGCCACACCGACCACCACAGAACAGCGGGTAAGCGCCCGCGACCGTTACTCACCGGCGCGCCATGTCAGCTATGACCGCCGCCACTCTCAACTCCCGGTCGCCCGGTCCGATAGATCCCCGATCGCAAGACGGTACGGCGGGCTACGGGGGAGGCACGCAACGTATGGCCGACATGCAGAAGGGTGCGGTCGTGGAGCAGTCGTTCACCTGGCTGCACCGGACCCGCCGGGAGCGGCGCCGGCTGCGCTGGCACGGGCGCTGGGACGGCTGGCGGCGCGTGCCGGTCAACCTCGACGACCGCGGCGTCGCGATGACCCCGCACATTGAGGCCCTGCTGCGCCATGCGTACGAGGTGTTCGACGGCGAGCTGGAAAGCATGCGGGCCGACCAGGCCCGGATCGACACCGAACGGGACCGCCTGACCCGCAGCCTGCCCGAGCACTACGCGGCCGTTGCCGCGGCCGAGGAGCGCTACCAGCGCTTCGCCGCGACCCGGCCCGGGCAGGAGCGGCGCCTCGGCGAGGACGGCCTCGACGTCGCCACCATCCAGCGCCGCCGGCAGGCCGAGTACGAGCGGGAGCGGGCCATGCTCGAGACGGCCCTGCGCGAACGTCGCGCCGCCCAGCTGGAGGCCGAGACCGCGCTGCGCACGGCGGCGGCCCAATTCAGCGGGCGCGTCGAGGCCATGCGGCAGCGCTGCGCCGGCTTCGGCCACTACACCGAGTGGCGCATCGCCGCCTACTGGCGCTCGTTCCTGCGCGCGAACCGGTTCAACCGGCGCGGGGGATGGAAGCCCCTGCCGCAGCCGTGGCACCGCTGGGCCCTCGAGAACGGCGTCTCCCCGTGAGCCGCGCCGAGCCGCGGCGCCGCCTGTTCGCGCCGCGCCGCGGGCGGCATGCCCCGACCGGCCGTGGCCCCGCCACGGCGCCCGCCGACCCGGGCGGGCAGGTCGAGCTGTGGATCGAGCGGCTCGCCGCCGGCGGCTCCGTCGACGAGGGCAACGCCCGCGTGCTGGACCGCATGATCGACGCCTGGCGGGAACAGCAGCTGCGGCGCATCGACGCGTACTACATCGACCGGCGGCGCGCCCACGAAGCCGCGCTGCTGGACCTGCAGGACCGCCTGCGCAAGGCGGAGCAGCGGCGCGAACGCGCGGGGTGGGCCATGGACCGCTACACCGCCGCCTTCGGGGCCGAGGCCGGCCCGGAGGCCCCGGGTGAACCCGCCGAGGGGATGCAACCCCCGGCCGGGCGCAAACCGGGCCGGCCCCGGCCGTCCGGGTGGGGCCCGCTCCGCGTGGCCGGGCCAGGCCGGGACGAGATCGGCCCGGTGGCGTCGTGACGGCGGTCGTCCCGCCGGACGAGCCCCGCCTCACCCTCGCCGAACAGGGCTTCTGGAGCGGCTGGGGCCGCTGGGTGTTCGTACTCGTGGCCGCGGCCGGCGACGTCACGAACTTCAGGGTCGTGGTGGCCGAGCTCGACGGGGAGCTGCAGGAGTACCAGGTATGGCTGCTCGTGGCCGCGTTCACCGCGCTCGCGATCGGTCTGACGCACATCGCGGGCGCGGCGCTGCGCGGGGCAGGGGGTGGCGGGCGGCCCGGTTCCGCGCGCGTGGTGGTGGCCGTCGTGCTGGCGGTGCTCTGGCTCGCGCTCGGCGCGGCCGCCCTGTGGATCCGGCTCACCCACGGCGCCGCCGGCGGTGACCAGCTTGCCGGGCTCGACCCGGCGGACCCGCTCGCCGGGCTCGACGGCGGGGCGCCCGCGGCCCCGGCCGGTGGTGTGCCGGCGGCGAACCTCGACGGCCTGCCGATGGCCGTGCTGTTCCTGCTGCTGTACCTCGGCGGCGGCCTGATGGCGTTCTGGCTCGCATGGGACCACGGCCCGGACCGGATCGCGATGCTCGGCCGGCACCGGCGGCTCGGCCGCGCCGAGCGCCGCGAGCACGGCCGCCAGCTGCGCTCCATCGCGTGGGCCTGGACGTTCGGCCTGCCGGTCACCCTGCGGCGCCGGTACCGCCTCTGGCGCGGCCCGCAGCCGTGGGCGTACCGGCGCGCCCGCTCCCGCCACCAGCGCGCCACCGCCGACGCCGACCGGCTCCGGCGCCTGATCGAGCATGCCCGCGCCGACGCCGGCCGGGACCCGGAGCGCCGCGAGGCGCAGCGGGCCGGCACGTTCGCGCAGGCCGACGAGTTCAAGCAGCTCGCTCGGGTGGCGCTGGCGACGCGGGTCGGCAGCCCCGCCGGCACGTCGGCGATCACGCATCAGCAGCCGGCGACACCGCACCGGTGACGCCACGTCAGATGAAGGAAGGTCACATGCCCATGCACCGTCTGGCCGCCGTGGCCACGGCGCTCACCCTCGCCGCCGGCGCGACCGCCGGGTGTTCGGGCGGCACCCAGCCCGGTCCCGGCGGCACCCGGCCCGGGACCGGCGCCCAGCCGGGCAACGCGTTCGCGGTGGTCGTCGGCGCGCACGCGAACAGCCCCCACCCGGCGCTGGTCTCCGGCGCCGGCTCGCTCATCGACGCGGCGGTCGCCGGCGGGAGCCGGGCCTCGATCGTGGTCAGCGACGGGCAGCCGTCGCTCAAGGGGCCGGTGTCGCTCGCCGCCAGCGGCAACAACGCCGAGGCGCGCAAGAAGAGCACCGCCGCGCTCTCCTCGAGCTTCGCGGCCAAGGTCATCGCGGCGCGGGCGACGGCACCCGAGAACGACCTGCTCGGCGCGATCAGCCTCGCGGCCAGGGCGACGTCCGGCGGCACCGGCACGCGGACGCTGCTGGTGATCGACAGCGGGCTGCAGACCGTGGCACCGCTGCGCTTCCAGGACCCCGGCGTGCTCGGCGCCGACCCGGCCGACGTCGCCGAGTCGCTCGCGAGCGCCCACGCGCTGCCGGACCTGAAAGGCGTCACCGTCCTGCTCAGCGGCATCGGCGACACGGCCGCGCCGCAGGAACCGCTGAGCACGGCGCAGCGCGCCAACCTCGTCGCGATCTGGACCGCGGTGCTGCAGCGGGCCGGCGCCGAGGTCACCGTTCGAGACGAGCCGCTCAGCGGCGCCGCCGCCGACGGGCTGCCGGCGGTCACGACCGTGACGCTGCCCGTGGCGCAGACGTTCGCCACGATCGGCACCAGCCCCACCACCACCGTGGACCTCGGCCAGGAGACCGTCGCGTTCCTGCCCGACCAGGCGGTGTACCGCGACCCGGCCGCCGTACAGCAGACCCTGAAGCCACTCGCGGAGAAGATCATCGCCGGCCACCTGCTGGTCAGCCTGACCGGTGCGACCGCGGGCAACTCCGACGGCCTCGCGCTGTCGCGGCAACGTGCCGAGGCGGTCAAGCAGACGCTGGTCGGGCTCGGTGTCGACCCGGCGACCATTACCTGCAGCGGCCTGGGCTCGAAGGCGCCCGGGCACGTGCCGGACACCGACGCCAGTGGTCACCTGCTGCCCGGGCCCGCGGCCCAGAACCGCAAGGTGATCGTCGAGGCCCGGCGGGCCTGATGGACAGCGAATGGCGCACCCACGCGCGCTGGCCGGACGTGCCGCCGTCCTGGTCGGGCCGGGCCACGGCGGCCCGGCCGCGGCGGCTGCTGGTCGCGGCGGCGCTGCTCGGCGCGTTCCTGCTGGGCCTGGCCGCCGCCACCTGGGCCGGGACGCAGCGACCGGCGAGCCCGCACCAGGCCGCCGAGGCGGCCGACCTGACGGGACTCGATGCGACGACAGCGGTACCGCGGCCGGACCCGGCGACCCCGGCCGCGCCCGCGGTCGCCCCGAGCGCCACGACCCCGGCTCCTGCGCCGAGCCCGTCGCTGTCCCCGAGCGCCGAGCAGGCAACGGCGGACGTGGCGGACGTGCTCGCCGAGGTGTACCAGCTCAAGGTCGCCGACAACGCGGCCGGCGGCGGCTACGCGCGGGCGCGGTTCGGGCCGGCCTGGTCCGACGTCGACGGCAACGGCTGCGACACCCGCAACGATGTGCTGCGCCGGGACCTGCGGTCGGCGGTCACGGCCCCGGACTGCACCGTCGTCAGCGGCGTCCTGGTCGACCCGTACGGCGGCTCCACGCTGGCGTTCCAGCGCGGCACCACGAGCGCCGACGTCGAGATCGACCACGTGGTGGCCCTGGCCGACGCGTGGCGCAGCGGCGCCTCGGCCTGGACGGACGAGCGGCGGCTCGCGTTCGCCAACGATCCGCGGGAACTGCTGGCCACGACCGCCCAGCAGAACCGGGCCAAGGGTGACGCGAACGCGGCGTCCTGGCTGCCGGCGAACGGCCGGTGCGCCTACGTCGCGCTGCAGGTCGAGGTGAAGTCGGCGTACGGGCTGTCGGTCACCACGGCGGAGCGGGACGCGTTCGTCGCCACGCTGACGTCGTGCGGGTGCGCCCCGGCGACCGGCTGACCCTCAGCCGGCCGGCTGCCGGCAGGGTGAGTGGAGCTGAAACCTCTTTGCCCGCCAGGAGGCGGGTCCCTATCATCGGACGTGATCATGATGCGCGGGTTGCGAGCCCGGTGAACGCACCACGTCCCCCGTAGCTCAGCGGGTAGAGCATGGCCATACGGAGGCCAAGGCCGCTGGTTCGATCCCAGCCGGGGGCGCCAGTGGGCGAGGTCAGGCGGGCACGCGGGGCCGGGCGTCGGCCGCGTGCTGGAGCAGCGTGACGAGGACGTCCTTGCCGGACTGCCGCTCCCGGGCGTCGCACAGGACGATCGGCACGTCGGACTCGAGGTTCAGGGCCTGCTTGAGCTCGTCGATGTCGTACTGCCGTGCGCCCTCGAAGCGGTTCACCGCGATGATGAACGGCGTGCCGCGCCGCTCGAAGTAGTCGATGGACGGGAAGCAGTCGGCGAGGCGCCGGGTGTCGGCGAGGACCACCGCGCCGGTCGCGCCGAGCGCGAGCTCGTCCCAGATGAACCAGAAGCGGTCCTGGCCGGGCGTGCCGAACAGGTACAGCACCAACTGCTCGTTGATGGTGATGCGGCCGAAGTCGAGTGCCACCGTCGTGGTGGACTTGCTCTCCACACCTGTGAGGCTGTCGACGCCCGCGCCCGCCTCGGTGAGGACCTCTTCGGTGTGCAGGGGACCGGTCTCGCTGACCGCGCCGACCATCGTCGTCTTGCCCACGCCGAACCCGCCCGCAATGAGGATCTTGATCGCGGTGGGGACGCCGTCAGAGTGCCCGTAGGCCATTGATCGCCGCCTCGATGATGTCCGTGTCGGGACGTGTCCCGGCTGGGTGGGGTTCACGTACTTGCACGAGCCGCCGGTCGAGCAGATCGCCGAGCATGACCCGGACGGTCCCGAGCGGCAGGTCGAGATGCGCGGCCAGCTCCGCCACCGACAGCGGCCGCTGGCACATCCGGACGATGGCGAGGTGCTCCGGCTCCATCCCGACGTCCGGCATGGCGGTCATCACGGTGGCCGTGACCAGCGCGATGCGGTCAAACGTGCCGCGCTTCGGCTGCGTTCGCCCGCGGGTCATCGCGTAGGGCCGGACGACCGGGCCGGCACGGTCGTCGACCCACTGATCCTCCATCGGCTCGTCCTGGGCGGTCATCGGAGCGCGTCACGCCCCCTCAGCCGGGTCGTCCAGCCGGGGCGGCGAGCCGAGGTACTTCCCGGCCCGCGTCACGAGCATCGCCATCTCATAGGCGAGGAGGCCCAGGTCGGCGTCCTCGCTGGCGAGGACCGCCAGGCACGAACCGTCCCCGGCGGCGGTCACGAGCAGCGACGATCGCCGCATCTCGACGATCGTCTGCTGCAACGGGCCGCCGTCGAACCGTTTGCCGGCGGCACGGGCGAGGCTCTGGATGCCCGCCGCGATCGCGCACAGATGCTCGGCGTCGTCCTGGCCGAGCGCCTGCGACGACGCCTTGAGCAGGCCGTCGACAGACAGCACGATCGCGTGCTGCGCGTGGTCGATGCGTGCGACGAAGTCGTCCAGTAACCAGGTCAGATCGGCTTTGGCCGTCTTCTGTACCACAGGTCTCCCCTTACGTCAGGCCTCGGGCTGTGCGGAATCGTCCACGGCGTGCCGGGGAAGGTCGGTGCGGCCCCGGCGGGCCCCGTCCTGATACGACGAGATGCGGCTGCGGACCTGCTCCGGGTCGGCGGCAGGCGCCACCGGCTCGACCGACTGGGGATCGGGCGACTCGTCCCGCAGCGGCGCGGCGAGGCTGGTCTGCCGCATCCGGACCGGCAGCCCGGAGGTTGTGAACGAGCTGTCGGCAACCGGGGTGGGAGCCGGCTCCGGCGGCACGGCGGTCACCGGGCCGGCGGCTTCGAGCGCGGGCGGCGGCGCCTCGGCGAGCGCGACGGAGCTGTGGGCACTGGCCGGCAACGGCTCAACGGTTCCCTCCCGGTGGTTGGCCCCACGGTTCGCCGCGGCGCGGGGGCCTGCCGCCGGCGCGCCGCCGGTCCCGCCCTCGATCGCGTCGGCGCCGTGGAGCAGGCTCTTCGGGATCAGCACGATGGCCGTGGTGCCGCCGTAGGCCGACTCTTTGAGCTGCACCCGGATGCCGTGCCGCTCGGCCAGGCGGCTCACCACGAACAGGCCCAGCCGCGCGGCGCTCGCCAGATTGAACTCCGGATGGCTCGCGATGCGTTCGTTGAGCTCGGTGAGCTCCTCCCCGCCGATGCCCAGGCCGCGGTCCTCGACCTCCAGCACGTAGCCGGTGCCGACGGCCTGGCCCTTGATGTACACCTCGGTATGCGGCGGCGAGAAGGACAGCGCGTTCTCGACCAGCTCGGCGAGCAGGTGGATGACATCGCTGACCGCGCGGCCGGCGAGCTCGACCGGCGCGATCGGGTAGACGGTCACTCGGGCGTAGTCCTCGACCTCGGCGATCGCACCCCGGACGATGTCGACCATCGGAACGGTGCGCCGCCAGACGCGGCCCGGGCTCGACCCGGCCAGCACGATGAGGTTCTCCGCGTTGCGCCGCATCCGGGTGGCGAGGTGGTCGACGCGGAACAGGTCTTCGAGCTTGACCGTGTCGCTCTCGCGCCGTTCCATGCCGTCGAGCACGGCGAGCTGGCGGTGGATGAGCGACTGGGACCGGCGAGCGATGCTGAGGAAGACGTCGCGGACACTGCGACGCAGCTCGGCCTGCTCCACCGCGGCGCGGATAGCGGTTTCCTGCACGGCGTTGAACGCGTGACCGACCTGGCCGATCTCGTCGTTGCCGAACTCCAGCGGCGGTGCCTCGGTGGCGACGTCCACGACCTCGCCGCGGCTGAGCCGGGCTACGACGCCCGGCAGCTGCTCCGTCGCGAGGTGCCGGGCCGCGTCCCGCAGCCGTTCCAGCTGGCGCAGGATCGCCCGGGCCGTCGTGATCGACACGATGATCGAGGCGATGACGGTGACGAGGCCGAGACCGGCGGCGAGGAGCAGGCGGACGACCACCCCGATCGCGACCGGCGTGGCCCGCTGCACGACCGAGTCACCGCCGCGGAGGACCACGTCGAGGATCTGCTTCTGCGCTGCCTCGGTCGTCGTCTTCCAACCGGCGGCGTCGACCGGGAGCCGCAGGTTGGTGCGGGAACCGGAGACGACCTGGTCCTCGATCGTGCGGAGCCGGGTGAGCTCGGCCCCGTCGACCATCGCGTCGTAGCGGGACTTGTCAGCGGCGGGCAGCTTCGCCGCGACCTGGTCGGCGAGGAACCGGTGCGCGCCGACGAGCTGGGTGAACCGCCCGTACTCGACGTCGGTGAAGCGGCCCAAGGCGAGCGCCCCGGCCAGCAACGCGTCCTCCTGCGAGACGAGCTCGCGGACCTGGTTGAGCTGGATCAGGGTGACCGTGTCGTCGGCGATCGCCTGGTCGTCGAGCTTGCCGAGCGAGTAGTACACCTGGAAGATCGACTCGATCGCCGCGGTGTAGGCGCTCGACGCGGCGGCCCGGTCGATCGTGTGCGAGTCGACCGACGTGCGCGTGGCCTGCAGCTGGTCCAGGCTGCTCAGCACGGTGGCGACGCGGGACTTGAGCTCCGCGTCGGCGGCCAGCTTGGCCCAGCGGCTCTGGGCGGATTGGCGGAACTCGGCGGCGAGGCCGTCGACCTTGCCGCGCTGGGCGTCGAGGTCGCCGTGCGGAGCGGCCCCGGTCGTGCCGAGGTACACCACCGACATGCGCCGCTCGACCTGCAGCTCCAGCAGCAGCGGCTCGCTCGGGTCGTAGATCTGGCTGTTGTAGGTCTGGACCCACAGGAGGTTGACGCCTTCCCGCAGCGTCACCCAGGCCGCGAACGCCCAGAGTGCGGTCAGCGAAAGCAGTAGCGCGGTAATCTTGGTGCGGAGCCGTGAACTGCGGGAAGCCATCACACCGTCCCAGTGAGCATTTCTCGGACACGCCCGGCGCGGTCATCCACCGACTTCACGCCGCGGGCACCGGAGCACCGACGCACGCTAGCAACTTCTCGCCACGCGATCCAACTCGCCGAGGTCAATTTCGGTGCTGCATGATCAAATGCTGTGCGGCCAGCGCCGCGGCCCGCACGATCGCGTGCGGTGCGTAGAGGTCCTTGTCGTGCCACAGGGGCGGGTCCGCCGGGTGCGTTCCAGTCAGGTAGCGCGCGGTCGCGGCCAGGTCCGTGCGGGGCCGGTGACCGGCCAGGAGCAGCACGTGGACCGCGTAGGCCGTCTCCTCGCGGGTGCCGCTCCAGCGGCCCCAGGAGCCGTCGTGACGCCCCGTCGCGGCAACCCATTCGGCGGCGCGCGCGACCGCCGCGGCGACCGCCGGCCCGCGGCCGAAACGGGTCAGCGCGAGCACGCAGCAGGCGGTCGCATAATACGGCGAACTGTGCCACCGGTCGCGCCAGGAGCCGTCCGGCTCCTGCTGCGCGCACAGCCACGAGGAAATTCGATCGGTCACGTCCACCTGACCGCACACGCCGAATGCATCCAGTACGTGCGCGTTCGTGGTGACCGAAAAGCCGTCCTCGCCGGGCCAGGTACAGAAGAATTCACCGACGTCATATTCCCGTAACACGCCGGGATCGACGCGATGCCCGAGCTCGCCGAGTGCGAACAGCACCACCGCCGTGGTGTCGGCGTCGGCCGGCAGCCCGGGCCCGGCGGCCGTGCCGGTCGGGCCCCAGTTCGCGGTCAGGCTCGCGACCATCTCGGCCGGCGCCGTGAATCGGACGCCGGCGCGGGCGAGCCCGCCGAGCACCCACGCCCGCTCGAACACGGTGATCGGTGTGGCGCAAGGGACGGCGCCGCCGTGAGGGTGCATGGCCGCGGCGAGGTACGAGCTCACCGCGGGCGGCCGCTGGTCGCCGATCCAGGCGGCGGTGGCGGCAGGGGAGGCGCCCACCGAGCCGGGGCCGACCGGCCGGACCGAGGGCGCGCCGCGGGCCGCGTCGCCGAGCACCTCCAGGGCGTGCAGGAGCTTCTCCGGGACCGCCGCACGGGCCTCGAACCACCGCCGCACCGCCGCCAGCCGGGTGCCGTCCATGCCGTGGGGCAGGGGCAGCGCCTGCGCGGTGCGCTCGTTGATCTGCTCGACGAGCGCCGGCACGATGAGGTCGGCCGCGGGAGTGTCCGGAATGGACGGTACTTCGCTCAGCAGGCGGTGCAGGAACCGGAGCCCGCGCTCGGCGGCCTCGCGGGGGCCGGCCGAAAGCAGCGCGTCCGTCGCGCTCAGCGTCGGCACCAGTGCGTAACCGCCGGGAGGACCCCAACCGCCGTCCGGTCGCTGCGCGGCGAGCAGCCACCGCACCCGCTCCGCATGGCCCCGTAGCCAGGGCGCCAGCCGAACGAGCCGCGCGGTTTCGTAGACCGAGGCGGACACCTGCCCCCAAGGCTCCCTCGCCAGGCTTTCGAGCAGGTCCTGTACACCCTGATCGACGCGCGCGTCCAACGGTGCGGCGAGGCTCGCCGCGGAAGCGATCGCCTCCTCATCGACGCTCACAGGGCACCCCAGAAGTCGGTCAGCCGGTAGAAGCCGGTGCTGAACCCGATCTGGCGGCTGAGGTACACCGCCTCCCGCGGGCAGCTGCCGGCAAGCGCCTCGGCCGATCCGAGCGCCTGTCGCGCGAGCTTGCCGATCTGACGGGTGACCTCGTCGTGGTCGGCGCCGAGCAGCAAGGCGTTGAGGTCGCCCCATTCGACGTCGCGCCGGTACGTCGCCAAGTCGTTCACGAGCCGCAGCACCTGCTGTACCTCACGCCCCGCGGCGATGAGCCGAGGCAACTCGGCGAGCGCGTCGGGTTCGCCGCCCGACAGCCAGTGCGAGACGTTGACCCAGGACGAGCCGAAGTTGTCGGCGTTGTCGAGGTATTGCGCCAGGTCCGGGCGCGCGCCGGTGGACTTCCATTCCCACTCGCGGCGCATCGCGGCGAGCATCCGGCGCAGCTCCTCCCGCCAGACCGGCCGGTGCGCCGCGAACGCCGGCGCGGCGGCGAGCTCATCGCGCACCGCGGCGAGCATCCGCGACAGCGCGTCATCGTCCTCGGGCTCGCCGCCGTCGGCCGCGGACAGGCACCGTTCCACGACGCGGTCGACGTCGGCACCGGTGCGCGCGAGGTAGTCGACGCGCCAGTCGACGGCGAAGACCCACAGCGCCGTCAGGTTGGCGATCCGCAGCTGCTCGCGGGTGCACCAGGGCGCGCCGAAAGCGGTGGCCAGCGCCACGGTGCCGAACACCGCCGGGTCGAACGGGTTCGCCGGGAACAGCTCGGGGTATGCCGCCGCGGCGGCATTCAGGTCCCGCTGCCCACTCGCGGCGAGGCCGCAGATCCGGCCCTGCTCGGCCGCGGCGGCGAGCTCGTTCCCGAGCTCCGTCGTCGGGGCGTTCATGCTGGACACCGCTAGACGGTGGCGCGGTCGCGGTGCAGCAGCGTGAGCTCGACCTTCGTCTTGGGGCGCAGTGACGCGGCGACCTGCGGCTCCGGGATGGCCGGATCGTGCAACCGGAACCGGAAGCGGCTGAGGATGGTGGCGACGATCAGCTGGGCCTCCAGGTAGAACAGGTGCTGCCCGAGGCATTGGTGCGGGCCGCCGCCGAACGGGTAGTGGGCGTACCGGTGGCGCCGCTCGGCCCGCGGCGAGGCGAACCGCTCCGGGTCGAACTCCTGCGGCCTGTCCCAGAACTGCGACATGCGCTGGGTGATGTAGGGGCTGACAAGGATGTCGGCACCCTTGGGGATGCGAGTCCCGCCGACGACGTCGGGCCCGGCGGCGACGCGGGGAATCAGCCAGCCCACGGGATAGAGCCGCAGCAACTCCTCGAGCACCATCCGCAGGTAGGTCAGCTCGGCAAGGTGCGCGCGGCGGACCGGGCCCCCGCCGACCACGCGGTCGATCTCGTCGTAGAGCCGCTCGGCCACGTGCGGGTGGGCCTCGAGGATCGGCCACAGCCACGTGAGGACGCCGAACGTCGTCTCGGTCGTGGTGGCGAACATGGCGACGGCGTCGTTGCGGGCCTGCCGCTCGTCGATCGGGCGTCCGTCGGCGTCGCTGGCTCGGCTCAGCGTGGCGATGACGTCGGTGCCGTCGTCGCCGCGCGCCCGTGACGCCCGAACGATCGGCAGGAGCACGTCGTCGATCTCCTGCACGGCGTTGCGGAACGGCCGGTCGCCCGGCATCGGGATCGCGTTCGGCACGAACGGAACGAGCAGCCGGAACACGATCGCGGTGGCGATGGTGTTCTGCGCGTTCACGATCCGCAGCGCCTCCGGGACGCTCACCCTGTCGGCGAAGAGGACCCGCATGATGGCGCCGCACACGATCTTCGACAGTTCGGCGCCGACGTCGATGACGCGGCCCTCCCGGGCGGGCTCGTCCAGCCGCGCGACGGACTCCTCGATCGACGCCGCCATGCCATCGACGAGCGCGTCGACGCGCTTCGCGGTGAACAGCGGCTGCAGCGTGTTGCGGCTCGCGGCCCACACCTGGCCCTCGGCGAGAATGCCCTCGCCGAACAGCCGCTTGACCGGCCGCCACAGCATGCCCTTGCCGTCACGCAGGAAGTTCGCGGCGTTGTCGCGCAGCACGTGCTGCACGTGCGCCGGGTTGGACACCAGGTAGGGCCGGAACGCGCCCAGGTTGACGCGGACCACCTCGCCGCCGGCCTCCTCGGCGAAGCCGACAAGTGCGTCGAGCGGATTGCGGGCGAGCCTCGGCACCGCCCGGTGCATCGGCACGGCCGCGGCCTTCCTCGGCGCCACCTGGACTGCGGACAATGGACACCCCCACAACCCGGGCATCGCGGCGCCCGTCTATTCGCATCATGCATTGTGGAACCTGCGAGATCATTACATCCGAGCCACGGCGGCGGCCAGCAGGCGTGGTGATTAATGTCCATATTTATCACATTTGTAACTTGTGGCAGACCGTGTCGAGCTGGTAACAAGCGCGGGCCTCGCCGGCGCCGGCGGCTCAGGTCGATCGTCCACAGGTACGACAGCCCGGTGCACATGAGGCGGTCGGCCGATGGCGACTAACCGTCCATTGTGGAGTGTGCAAGCGCGTCAGTATTCAGGCGCCGCGTTTTCTTAAGGTTGCCTTAAATCACCTGCTCATGGCTTGAATGACCGCCGCGAACCACTACGGTCCTTGGGAGCGCTCCCGTGCTAGTACCTCCATGGAAGGAGACGCTTTGTCGCCCAACCCCTCGCGCGGTGCCACGATGGCAGCGTTCACCGGTCTCATGGTCGCCGCCACGGCAGGAGCCGTGGTCTGGACCGGCGGCGAATCGGCCGCCGCCACCCCCGGGGCCCTGTTCCAGGCCCCCGACTCGCAGGCGGCGCGCTGGCTGGCAGCCAACCCCGACGACTCCCGGGCGGCCGCGATCCGCGACCGCATCGCGAACCAGCCCACGGGCAAGTGGTTCACCACGTACAGCCCCGACTCCGTGGCTTCCGACGTGAGCGGCTACGTCGGTCAGGCGAACGGCACCGGGCAGGTGCCACTGCTCGTCATGTACGCGCTGCCGAACCGCGACTGCGGCGGCGCGAGCGCAGGCGGCGCCCCCGATATCGCCGGCTACAAGACGTGGGTGCAGGCCTTCGCCAAGGGGCTGGGCTCGCAACCGTCGATGGTCATCGTCGAGCCGGACGCCCTCGCGCTGCAGAACTGCCTCGACGACGCGAAGATCGCCGAGCGTGACGACGCCGTCACGTTCGCGGTCAAGACCATCAAGAGCGCGAACCCCCAGGCGAAGGTGTACCTCGACGGCGGCCACTCGCAGTGGAACTCGCCCGCCGAACAGGCCAAGCGGCTCACCGCGGCCGGCGTGCGGAGCGCTGACGGCTTCTTCACCAACGCGTCGAACTTCCGCCCGACCGCCGACGAGGTCGCGTACGGCAAGGCCGTCCTCGCCGAGCTCGGCGCATCGCAGCTGCACTTCGTCGTCGACACGAGCCGCAACGGCAAGGGACCCCTGGGCGACCAGTGGTGCGACCCCGCCGGACGCGCCATCGGCGAGGCACCGACCCTCGACACCGGTGACCCCGCCGTCGAGGCGTACCTGTGGATCAAGCCGCCGGGGGAGGCCGACGGCTGCCAGGGCGCGGCCGGCACGTTCTCGCCCGACGTCGCCTTCGAGCTGGCGAACAACGCCGCCCCCGCCCCGTCACAGGACAACGCCGCCCCGGCGCCCGCCCCGGCCGCGGACCCGTCGTCCGACGACCTGATCAGCTGCCTGCTCCGGTTCCTCTGGGACTGGTGACGGCCGCACCTTGACCGGACCCGCGAGGGGGATGCTGCGGCATCCCCCTCGCGCTGCTGTGCTCGACGTCAGGCGATGCCGGGCTCGGCGATCAAGATCGTCACATGTTCAGGTCCCGGCGTTGACGCATGCGCCCGTTCCTGTCGAGCTCGATGACGGTGTCGACGCCGATCCGTTCGAGAAACGCGACGTCGTGGCTGACGATGAGGAGGGCTCCGCGGTACGCGTCGAGGGCTTCCGCGAGCTGTTCGACGCTTGCGATGTCGAGATTGTTCGTGGGTTCGTCCAGCACCAGCAGCTGCGCCGGCGGCTCTGCCAGGAGGAGCCGGGCGAGGCAGACGCGGAACCGCTCGCCGCCGGACAGGGTGCGCACCGGACGATCGACGCTGTCGCCACGCAGGAGCAGCCGGGCGAGCTGGTTGCGGATCGTGCCCGCCGGTGTCCCCGGCGCCACCGCCCGCACGTTCACCATCGCGCTGGCGTCGTCGTCCAGCCCGTCGAGGCGCTGCGGGAGGTATCCCACGAGTTCCGTCACCAGACGCCCGTGCGGCCGATCGGTCGCGGGAGCCATACCGTGCACGAGCTGTTCGATCAGGGTCGACTTCCCGGTGCCGTTGGGTCCGACGAGGGCGACCCGCTCCGGCCCTTGGATCACGATGGTGCGGTCCTGGTCCCGCAGCTCCGCGAGGCGCCGTCCGCGCGGGACGTCGGGATCGGGCAGTACGAGATGGATGTGCTCCTCTTCGCGGACGCGGGCATCCGCGGCGTCGACGGCGGCCTGGGCCGCCTGGACCTTGTCGTCGAGCGTGGAGCGCAGCGAGCCCGCCGAGGCCTGAGCCTTGCTGGCGCGGTTGCCCGCGAGGATCTTCGGGATGCCACCGTCCTTCTGGGTCTTCTTCGCGGTGCGCTCCCGGCGCGCCAGTTTCGTCTCGGCCTCGACCCGCTGCCGCTTCTCGACCTTGAGCGCCTGCTGAGCCGACCGCGCGGCCTGCACCGCCGCCGCCTGCTCCTGCTCCTGGTGTTCCTTCCATGCGCTGTAGGGACCGCCGAAGGTGTCGAGCGTGCCGCCGTAGAGCTCGGTGGTGGCATCCATGTGCTCCAGCAGCACGAGGTCGTGGGTGACCACCACGAGCGTCCCGGGCCACTGGTCGACGAACTCGGCGAGCTTGGCGCGCGTGGGCCGGTCGAGGTTGTTGGTGGGCTCGTCGAGCAGGGTGATCGGCGTGCGGCGGATACGCAGGCCCGTGATGGCGATGAGCATCGCCTCCCCGCCGGAGACCTCGGCCACGCGACGGTCCAGGTCGGCGGCGGCGAATCCGATCTGATGGAGCGCCTCATCGGCCCGGGCCTCGATGTCCCAGTCGTCGCCGACGGTGTGGAAGTGGCGCTCGTCGACGTCGCCGGACTCGATGGCTCGCATCGCGGCGAGGACGCCGTCGATGCCGAGGAGCTCGGCGATCGTCGCCTCGTGCCGCAGCGTGAGCGTCTGCGGCAGGTAGCCGACTTCGCCGATGACATCGATCTGCCCGGCGGCCGGCCGCAGGATTCCCGCGATCAGCCGAAGCAGGGTCGACTTCCCGGCGCCGTTGCGTCCGATCAAGCCGGTACGACCCGTGCCGAACGTGCCGTTGACGCCCGAGAGCGCAAGGGTGCCGTCCGGCCAGTCGAAGGTCAGGTCGCGAAGTGTGATGGCGGACTTCAAAGACATTGGCGGTACTTCTCTTTCTTCTTCCCGTCAGCTGCCGACGGGCCTGACAGGTGGCTGTGGATGCCAGCGGAGCTGGCGGGACAACCGACCATGGGCCGTGGGGCGAGGCGGCGAGAGATTCGATCCGAGCTACGGGAGCACCATCCACCGGCGACAATGCACCGTTGCTCAGGCAACGGGCGAGAGGTGGGTCCGCCAGGGAGTCGAAGTCGCGCGTTCGCAGGCACCCACTCGGGACCGAGGTCGGTGCGGTGCGCGCCTGCCGGCGAGGTTCACGCAGCGGTGCGAATGCTGCTGCGTCGGGAGAATGGTCATGCACAGGTGCGGGCGCCGCCCACACGAGTGAAAGCCACCGGCAGTGCGGTGGCTAGATTCTGTCGACCTCAATCTCCATGCCGGCCATCCTACCAGCCCGTGAGTTTCCCGATCCGCTCCCCGGCCGCCGATGGCGATGTCAGCCCGATCCGTCCCGCCGTGCGAAGAGTCATAGAACTGTCATGTCATCGCGATACGTTCGCCAAGTCGGGCCGAGAGCCTAACTCGGGCGGTAAGCCGGACGGCACCTGGTGCGGTAGGTGTGTAAAGGAGTTGCTGGTCGGTGGAGGTTGAGCGCGCGGGGCTGCCCGGCATCGGTCTTCGGCACGATTTCGTGGCCGGAGGGAGGCTGCAGGCACTTCACGACTCCGCCACCGCCGGACCCGGGACGGGCAACGAGTCGGCGCCGCCGGTCGTGAGTATCGTCCTGCCCTGCTTCAACGAGGCCGCGCACGTGCGGGCCGAGCTGGACCGGATCTGCGCCGCGATGGACGACGACGGCCTGACCTATGAGCTGCTTGCCATCGACGACGGCTCGACCGACGCCACGCTCGACGTGCTGCATCTGGCGCAGGCGGCGCTGCCGCACGTGCAGGTGATCGCCATGCCACGCAACGGCGGGGCCGGCACCGTCCGGCGGCTCGGATCGCGGCTGGCCCGTGGCGAGATCGTGGTGTGGACCGACGCGGACCTGTCGTACCCGAACGAGCGGATTCCGGAGCTGGTACGCCGCCTGCTCGACGACCGGTCCGTCGACCAGGTCGTCGGCGCCCGCACGTCGGAGCAGGGCAGTCATCGGCTGCTGCGGGTTCCGGCGAAGTGGACGATCCGGAAGATCGCCGAGTGGCTGGTGGGGCAGCCGATCCCGGACCTCAACTCTGGGTTGCGGGCGTTCCGCCGCAGCGTGGCCGCACCCTACCTGCGTCTGTTGCCGCCCGGGTTCTCCTGCGTCACCACGATCACGCTCGCCTTCCTGTCCAACCAGCACCCGATCGCCTATGTGCCGATCGACTACGCCAAGCGCGCCGGGCGCTCGAAGTTCCGGTTCGTCCGTGACGCCTACCGGTACCTGCTGCAGGTGCTGCGCATGGTCATGTACTTCAACCCGCTCAAGGCGCTGATGCCGCTTACCCTGCTGCTGCTGGGCGTCGGCGCGGTGAAGAGTGTGTTCGACGTGATCGTCCACCCGGTACGGCTGGCCAACAACACCGTGATGGTGTTCCTGACCGGGCTCATCATCGGCTCTCTCGCGCTGTTGGCCGACCTCATCGTCCGGTCCCGCCCGGATGCCTGACGCCCGCCGCTGGTCCCCCTCCGGCGGCGGGCGTCGGTGCGGAAGCCACCGCGATGAGTCCGGGGCCCCGGCCCGGCGCCGCGCGCTGTAGCAGGCGGAACGGCGCCGTAGCCCAGCGGTGTGCCAGGCCTCGCAGCGGCCGGGCCGGCTGCAGCAGCCGGCCCGAGGCAGCCGTGCGCTGCGCCGCCGGAACGTCGCCGCCTTGGCGCAGGCGCCGACGGGCGATGACGTTGCGGCCGGTCTCGAGGAGGTACCCCAGCGGCATCCCGTAGTGGAGGAGCTCCACGTGCTCCAGCCCCGCCCCGGCGAGCAGCGCCCGCAGGTGTGCCGGGTCGTAGCGGCGCACGTGCCCGACGAGCTGATCGGCGGGACCGAAGCGGTGTTGGTAGGCGGGCACGGACACCACGAGCAGGCCGCCGGCGCGTAGCCGCCCGGCCCAGGCGGCAACCGCCGCGGCGTCGTCGTCGAGGTGCTCGAGGACTTCGAACGCGCACACCACGTCGAAGCGGGCCGGCGGGAGATCCTCGAGACGGATGTTCGCCACCGTCCCAGCGCCGGCGAGACGGCGCTCGGCGACCGCGAACGACTCCGGGTCGGGCTCGACGCCGGTGTACCGGTAGCGCCGGGCCAGCCGCACCGCGAAGCCACCCTGCCCGCAACCGACCTCGAGCACGTCGGTGGCCTGCGGCGGCAGCAGCCGGGCAACGACGTCGAGGCGCAGCCACGCGTTGAGCGACAGCGGCGCGGTGCGGTCCAGGTCCATCACGTCGCTGCTCCAGTGATCCAAGGCCACAGCGGGGCCGCGGCACGGGCGGGGGTGAAGTCACGCTGCGCGAGGTGGTGGCCGGCCGCGCGAACCCGGGCCAGCTCGACCCGATCGGTGGCGAGGCGGTCCAGCGCCGCGGCGAGCGCGGCCGGGTCGCCGGGGGGCACGAACACCGCGGCGGTACCGAGGGCCCGCCGCTGCGGGGCGGTGTCCGACGTGACGACGGCGCACCCGGCGGCCGCGCCCTGGAAGACCTTGTTCGGCACGACCCGCGCCGCCTTCGCGCCGGTGCCGAAAATGCCCAGACACACGTCGTGCCCGGCGACCAGGGCGGGCAGCTCGGCCGCGCCGGCCCACGAGCGCCACCGGACGTCCGCGCCCGCCGCGGCTCGCCGGGTTGCCGCCTCGTCCTGCCCATGCCCGATCATCGTGAACCGGACCGGCCGGCCGGCCAGCAGCGCGGCGGCGGCACCGATCGCCGGGGCACCCTGCAGTGGCGTGTACAGACCGAAGAACACCACCCGCAACGGGCCATCGGCATCGGGCGGCGGCGCGGCGGCGCCCGCGGCGAACCAGGCATCCGCCGCACCGACCGGACAGACCACGGTACGCGATCGGACCGGGCCCGGCAGGGCATCGCGATGCTCGCTGGTATCGGCGACGACCACGTCAGCGCGCGCCGTTGCGGCCCGGTCAACGGCACGCAGCAGCCGACGCCGCCCACCTCCGCCGAGCCGCCGGTCGGCCGCGGTGTCCGCGGCGGGCGCCATGTGGTCCAGCACGAGCGGGACGGCGCGGAACAGCAGCCGTGCCAGATGGATGTCGAACAGCCCGAGGTAGCCGACGACCACGGCGTCGACGTCCGGGCCACCGCGGCCGGGACGCAGCGCGCGGGCGGCCCGAGCCAGCGTCCACCAGCGGCGGCCGAGCCGGACGGACAACGGGATCGCGCGCCACGGCCGGCGCAGCGCCGTGACCCGCTCGGCGGTGCCGACGCCCAGGGGCGCGTTGCACTCGACGACGGTCGCCCCCAGTGCCCGCAGCCCCTGCGCCAGGACGAGTACCCGCGGGTGCGTGGTCGTGTCGTACGTGCCGAAGAAGATCACCAACGGATCGCCGCGGTCGGCCGCGCCGGTCACGGCCGCACCAGCCAGCACTCCAACCGGCGGGGGTCGGTCCCGGTCGGGCGGACCACCAGCTGATGCTGGTCCTCCCGCTCGTCCTGGTACACGACCTGTTCCAGCGGCTGGCCGTACGGCAGCAGCGGCAGGGTGGATGAGGACATCAGCACCGGATCGTGCCCGGTCCGTCGCACCGCCGCGACGACCGCCTGCAGCCGCTCGACCGTCGGGTCCGGAAGTGCCGCGACCGGCAGACCACATTCGTTACGTACCGTAGGCGCCCACTGGGTGTCGATCATGATCACGGCGTCGTCCGGGCGTAGCGCCCGGCACACGGCCGCGGCCGCCGCCGGCTCGCCGAGCTCGGTACGCTCCGGCGCCAGCGGCACGGAGATCGCGATGGCCGGCACCACGCCGGCGAGCACGAGCATCGCCGGCGCCACCGTGGACGACCCCGGCCACGGCGCGGACCGCAGCACCGGCACGACCCGAGCCAACGCGAACGTCGCGAAGATCACCACCGCCGGCAGCACCTCAACCACCAGGCGCCGGTCCGCCCATGGATGGTCGGGAGTGATGGCGGGGCGCAGCAATGAGGCGAGTCCCGAACTGCCGTAGACCAGCAGCACCGGCATCAGCCGCCAGCCACGGCCCCGGACGGCGGCGGCGGCCGCGGCCGCGAGCCCGACGCCCGCGAGTGCGACCGCCGGCCAGCCGACGTACCAGGCCACCCAGTCCAAGCTCTGCTCGGCGTAGCCGCGGCTGCCGTCGACGGCCAGGCCGAACGCGTCCTGGTGCGAGGCGACGTACCCCATCGTGTCCGGCGAGGTGATGGAGTGGTCGACGTACAACAGCGGCCGGGCCGCCAGCGCGACCCCACCGATCGCCACCGCGGCCGCCGCAGCCCGGGCGAGCGTGCGACGCCGGGCCGGCCCCAGCCGCAACGGCCGGCGGTGCAGTACCACGACTCCGGCGACCGTGCCGAACACCGCCGCCACCAGCAACGCGATCATGAGCCGAACCGACGACCAGTTCACCTCGATGTACGGCAACGTCACATACCGGCAGTCGAGATAGCCGAGGCCTCCGCCGAGCAACGCCCCGGCCACGAACGCCGGGCCGCCGGGCCGGCGCCGCAGCCACCACCAGCCGATCGCGGGCAGCACCAGCGCGAAGTCCACGCCCATGTCCAGCCGGACGAGCTCACCGGCGGACAGCACCAGCCCGGCCAGGCCCATCAGCACGGCGGCCGACGGACGTCCCCGCGCCGAAGCGCCGGTCGACCAGCCGGCGGCGAGGAGACTCAGGCCACCGGCGAGCATCAGGCACGCCAACGGTTCCGAATAGGTTGTCTGGCTGACCCGCAGCATCGGCCATGCCGCGGCCAGCAGTACCGCGGCGAACAGCGCCCACCGCGGCCCGCACAGCCGCGCCGCCAGCCCGGCGACCGCCAGCACGGCGCAGCCGCCGACGATCCCCGGCAACACGAAGACCCCGGTCCAGCCGCCCGCCCAATAGCCGGCCGCGAGCATCGTCGGCCAGCCGGTCATGAACTGCGGCACGATCCGGCCGCCCTGGACGTAGAACCCCGGGTGCGCGAAATTGACCATGTCTGCCGCCGAGCCGTACGCCTCGGCCGGCACCGGCGTCGTGAGACCCGGATGTCCGCTGAGCCACAAGCCGATCTGGGCATACGTGCCGGCGTCGCGATGCAGGACCGCCTGCTGGCTGTGCGTCACCATGGTGAACGCGGCGAACCCCGCCGCCACGAGCAACGTCGCGGCGAGCACCCACCACGGGACCGGCCGCGCCCGCTCGGCGTGCAGCCGCGGCCACGCCCAACGCGTCAGCAGGGCCACCACGACCGTGGCCGCGGGCAGCACCGTCCACGGGTGGAAGCCGCCGAGAGCCGCCAGGGGCACCGCGACGAGCAGCCAGCCGGTCACGGCGAGGACGGGCAGAGCAGGCAGGAGCAGCAGGAGCGAACCGGCCCGGGCACTGGGCGCGAGCAGCGCCTTCCGCCACGGAGCGGCGACCTTGGCCGGCACCCGATGGAATACACGCGTCTGATGCCGCCGTGACGCCGTCCTGATCACCGCGCCATTGTCCGTGACAATTACGACGAAAATCACGACACGGTATGACAAAGCCGCAACAGTCCAGCGTTCGCCGAGGGCGGCAACCTCGGACCAATGCCGGCCTCGGCGCCATCGAGCGGAGGGATAGGCTCGGGCGATGCTCCGCCGGAGATCATTCCCGCCGCCTCCGACCGGAGCTGTAGCCCGGCTGGCCGGCAGCGCGCTGCGGCTCGCCCAGACCGTGGCGGCCAGCCGGTGGGTTCGGTGGGGATTCGTGGCCGTGGCCGTCCTCGCCGGCGCGGGCGCGCTCGCCCCGCACCGGCACGCGATCGCCGAATCGGTACGGCAGATCGGCGCGGGCGCGGTGCTCGCCAGTTCGGCCGCGGCCGTGGCCGGCCTGGCGGCCACGCTGCAGGCATGGCGGGCGACCCTGGCCGGACTCGGCAGCGATCTGCCCACAGCCAAGGCGGCGAAGGTGTTCTTCGTCGGCCAGCTCGGCAAGTACATACCCGGCTCGGTCTGGCCGATCGTCGCCCAGGCGGAGCTCGCCCGCGCCTATGCGATACCCCGCCATCGCAGCAGCACCGCCGCCCTGTTGACGATGCTCCTGTCCCTCGCGGCCGGACTGCTGACGGCCGCGACGACCGTGCCGGTGGCGTTGGCCGGCCAGGATGTCCGGTACTGGTGGCTGCTCGCCGCCGTGCCGGTCATCGCCGCTGCCCTGCACCCGCGGCTGGTCAACGCCGCCCTCGCGGCCACGCTCCGGATCATCCGCCGCCCGCCCCTCGCCCGGCCGTTCCCGGCCCGCGCCGTGCTCACCGCCATCGGCTGGTCGGTCGGGTCGTGGCTGTTGTTCGGCATCCACATCTGGCTGCTGCTCGCCCCGCTGGCGGACGACCCGGGCAAGGCCCTCACCGTCTCGGTCGGCGGGTTCGCACTGGCCTGGTGCGCAGGCTTCCTGCTGGTCATCGCGCCGGCCGGAGTGGGCGCCCGGGATGTCGTGCTCATCGCTCTCCTGACAACCCAGGCCGGCTCCGCCGAGGCCACCGCTGTGGCCCTGCTGTCGCGCGCCGTCATGACCGCCGCTGACCTGCTCCTGGCCGGCGCCGTCGCACTGCCGGCCCGCCGAGCCCAGCCTTCGCCCAACCGGGACGCCGCCATCTAGGCCCTGTCCTGTCGATCATGTCGAGCCGAGACGAGGTCCAGATTTCGTCTGCGTGTGCCCCGCGGAAGGCAGGCTACCGGTGTTGTAACCGGCCTTTCGCGGGGTGCGCGCAGGCGGAATCTGGGCCCGTCGCAGGCCGGCATGATCGGCAGGACAGGGCCTAGCCAGGCCTCGACGTGGTCGCGCCTCTCGTCGTCCGGTACGGGTGGCGCCGGATCCTCCCCGTCCGAGGGACGGTCGGCTCGATGACTGACGTCCGGTACCGCACGGCGGAGCTCGACGGCCTGCCGGTCTTCTATCGGGAGGCCGGGCCGCCCGGCGCGCCCACGCTGCTGCTCCTGCACGGCTTTCCGTCCGCGAGCCACATGTTTCGCGAGCTGATTCCGCTGCTCGCCGACCGGTTCCACCTCATCGCGCCGGATCTGCCGGGCTTCGGGCGGTCCGCCGCCACCGAGCGGGCCACCTTCGAGCGCCTCACCGACGTCATCGAGGGCCTGACCGAGCGGCTCGGGCTCGGCCGCTTCGCGCTGTATGTGTTCGACTACGGCGCTCCGGTCGGGTTCCGGCTCGCGGTGCGCCACCCCGAGCGGATCACCGCGATCATCTCGCAGAACGGCAACGCCTACGAGGAAGGACTCAGCGACGGCTGGGATCCGATCCGTTCGTACTGGCGCGACCCGTCCCCGCCCAACCGCGAGGCGGTCCGGTTCATGCTGGCGCCGCAGACGACGATCTGGCAATACACCGAGGGCGTCCCCGACCTGTCCCGGGTGAGCCCTGACGGCTACGGGCTCGACAACGCCTACCTGGCCCGCCCCGGCGCCGATGAGGTCCAGCTCGACCTGCTCCTCGACTACGCGAGCAACGTGGCGTGCTACCCGGCGTTCCACGAGTACTTCCGCGCCAACCGGCCGCCCATGCTCGCGATCTGGGGGCGCAACGACCCGTTCTTCCTCCCGGCCGGGGCCGAGGCCTTCCGGCGCGACCTGCCCGAGGCCGACGTCCGCTTCCTCGACACCGGCCACTTCGCGCTCGAGACCCACGCCGCGGACATCGCCGAGGCGATCGGAGGGTTCCTCACGTGACCGGCTTCGACGGGTTCGAGGAGTTCGACATCGCCACGGCGGAGACGTCGGTGCACGGCTGCCGGGGCGGCAGCGGGCCGCCGGTGCTGCTCCTGCACGGCATCCCGGAGACGCACCTCATGTGGCGGGCGGTCGCGCCGCGGCTGGCCGAGCGGTACACCGTCGTCGCCACCGATCTGCGCGGGTACGGCGACAGCGGCAAGCCGGCCAGCACGCCCGACCACGAGCCGTACAGCATGCGCGCGATCGGCCGGGACCAGCTGGAGGTGATGCGGCAGCTGGGGCACGAGCGGTTCAGCGTGGCGGGGCACGATCGCGGGGCACGATGCGCGTACCGGCTCGCGCTGGACCACCCGGAGGCCGTCGACCGCCTCGCCGTCATGGACGTCGTGCCCGTCGGCGCCGCGTACGAGCGGGCCGGCCGGGAGTTCAGCCTCGCGTACTGGCAGTGGTCGTTCCTCGCCGCGCCCGAGCCGGTGCCGGAACGGTACATCGCCGCGGCCCCGGCGAACCTGGTCGACTTCATGCTCGACACCTGGGCCGAGGTGCCCGACGCCTTCCCGGCCGAGATCCGCGCGGCGTACGTCGACAAGTTCACCGACCCCGCCACGGTGCACGCCGTCTGCGAGGAGTTCCGCGCCTCGGCGACCCTGGACTATCAGCACGACGAGGCCGACCGTGAGCGGCACCGGAGGATTTCCGGCCCGGTGCTGTTCCTGTGGAGCGAGCGCGGCGCGGTCGCGAAGCTCTACGACGATCCGCTCGCGCTGTGGCGGGACTGGGCCGACGACGTGCGCGGCGGCCCAATCCCGGTCGGGCACTTCATCCCGGAGGAGGCGCCCGAGGAGACCACCCGGCGGCTGCTGGACTTCCTGGCCGCGTGACCATTCGGGGGTCTGCCGCCGGCGCACCGGTCAGTCGATGGTGTTCCTGGGTCGCTCGACGGACACCGGTTCGCCGTGCTTGGACAGGTTGATGGTCACCAGCGCCACGACGTCCGGGTGGCCGTTGGTCAGCCAGGCCGGCACCCGGTACGTCACCTTGGTGATCAGGTTGCCGGCCCGTGCCACGGTCACCTCGCCGGTCAGCTCGTACGTCGGACCAGCCTCCGGCAACGCGCCGAGCTGTCCTGTGAACCGGTACGTGATCGTGTCGGCGCCTGCCGAGGCGGCCAGCTCGACCTGGCCCAGCTCGCGCAGGGCGGACAGGAACTGGGTCGGGTCGGCCGACAGCGCGATCCGGTCGATGCTGAGGCTGGCAACGTCGAACCCGGTGTGCTCGCCGGGCACCTTCTTCCATGCCTTCCCGTCGCCGATGAACAGCGTCCCGTTGATCAGCCGCTGCTCGATCGACGTGCCGTCGGCCTGCGTGGACCTCAGGTAGCCGGTGCGGGCCTTGGGATCGAACGGGCCGCTGAGCCGCAGTCGGTCCAGGTGCGAGGCCATCTTGCGTTGCTGCGCGGACAGCTTGTCGAAGTTCTCGACGTTGACGGTGATGTCCTGGGTGAAGCTGCCCCCGGCGGTCGCGTCGATCGCGGCGGCCAGTCGCAACCTTGGCGTCTGCGGGTCCGCCACTGCGCCGGTGGCGGCCGGCGGCTTCGGCGTCCCATCCTTCGCGCCGGTCATGGCGGCCACGGAGAGCGATCCGACCGCGAGAGCCAGCGCGGTGCCGGAGGCCGCGACGGTCAGCTTCCGCCGGTGGCGGGCCCGCCGGCCACGGCGTAGCACGGTTTCGGTCGGCGCCGCCGGGATCGGCACGTCGTCGACCAATGCGCGTAGCCCGACGGCGAGCTGGGAGTCGTAATCGGTCATCGCCATCACCTTTGCGGATTGAGTGCGGGCTGTTGCAGCGTGCGCCGGAGGCGTTGCAGAGCGCGTGCGTTCTGGCTTTTGACGGTGCCTTCCGTGCAGCCGAGGATGTGGGCGATCTCCCGCTCGGAGAGATCTTCGTAGTGCCGCAGGACCACCACCGCCCGCTGGCGGGGCGGTAGGGCAAGCAGGGCCTGCCGTAGCACGTCCGCGTCCGGGTGGGCCCCGATCGGCTCGTACGACCGGTCGGGCACCTCGGCGACGAGCCGCTCCCGGAACCGGCGCCGCCACCAGGAGATCTGACTGTTCGTCAGGATCCGCCGCAGATAGGCGTGCGCCCCGTCCTCCGACCGAATCTTGCCCCACCGCTCGTACAGCTTGACCAAACTGTCCTGCAGAAGCTCCTCGGCACGCGACGGGTCGCCGGTCAGCAGCATCGCCAAGCGCAGATGTCGCCGCCAGGCGACCTCGACGAACGCCTCGAACGGCGCGTCCGGGCCGCTCCCCTTGGTCATTTCCACGCCTCTCATACGCGGCAGCCCACGCGAAGGTTGCCAACCTTCGCGTGGCCAGCCGCGGGTCCGCTGCTGCGGCGGGGAGGCCGCCATGATCCGGGCATTCGGCGCACGACGGTGTTTCCGCCCCATCGGGCTCGGGAACTGTAACCGCGTGCACCCCACAGAGCCGATCGTCGAGCCCGGCGCGCGGGCGACCTCGCAACCCGAGGCCGGCCCGCCGCAGCCCAGTCCGTCAGCCGATGCCACCGGGCCGCGCCCGCCTGCGGCACGCAAGCGGTCACGCCGGGTGCGGCTGCTCGTCGTCGCCGCCCTCGTGGCGATGCTGGCCGGGGTCGGCTCGGTCGTCGGCGCGCTGTACTTCGAGAGCGTGCCGACGCCGGAGCAGCTCACGCTGCCGGAGTCGACGACCGTGTACTACGCCGACGGCACGACGCCGATGGCCAAGCTGGGCACGCAGAACCGCACGATCCTCAAGTACGGCGAGATGAACGACGCGGTACGGCAGAGCATCGTCGCCGCCGAGGACCAGACGTTCTGGACCAACCAGGGCGTGGACTTCGGCGGCATCCTGCGCGCGGCGTGGAACAACGTCACCGGCGGGCAGACACAGGGCGCCTCGACGATCACCCAGCAGTACGCGCGCCTCGCGGCCGACCTCAAGGGCGTGACGTACTCGAGGAAGCTGCGCGAGGCGGTCATGGCGTGGAAGCTCGACGACCGGTACTCGAAAGAGCAGATCCTGGAGTTCTACCTCAACACCGTCCCGTTCGGGCGGGGTGCCTACGGCATCGAGGCCGCCGCCCAGACCTTCTTCGGCAAGACGGCCAACCGCAACGCCCCGCCGGACACCCAGATCACCGTCGCCGAGGCCATGGTCCTGGCGTCGATGGTCAAACAGCCGGAGGCGGATCCGAGCGATCCGGAGGGCAGCCCGGGGTACGACCCGAGCCGGGGCGCCAAGGCGCTGGAGAACTCGAAGGACCGCTGGAACTACGTGCGCGAGAACATGGTTCGCCTCGGCTACCTCACGCGTGCGAAGGCCGACGCCCTCGCCTACCCCGACACCGTGCGCAAGCCCGACCCGGCCGCGCGGCAGACCGGCCTGGACCGGCCCACCGGTCTGGTCGTGGGCCAGGTCATGGCCGAGCTGCGGCAGACCGACGCGTTCCGCGGCAAGCCCGAGGACTACGTGCGCAACGGCGGGTTCAAGATCGTCACCACGATCGACAAGCGCGCGCAGGACGTGGCGGAGGCGACCGCGGACCTGAAACGGCCGAGCGCACCGCAGATCGTCCGCGGGCAGCCCGCGAACTGGCAGGCGTCGCTCGTCGCCGTGGAACCGGGCACCGGGCGGGTGCTGGCGTACTACGGCGGCAGCAACGGCACCGGCGCCGACTACGCCGGGTGGTACCTCGACGCGAACGGCAAGCCGCGCGGATTCGGCGCGCACCCGCCGGGCTCCTCGTTCAAGGTGTACGACCTCGCCGAAGCCCTGCACCAGAACATCTCGGTGAAGTCGCACTGGGACTCGCCGGCGAGCAAGGAGTTCCCGAACAGCGGCCGGGTCAACCGCAGCCCCGCCGGGCCGATCCGCAATGCCGAGCATGCCAAGTGCCAGCCCGACTGCACCCTGTGGGAGGCGACCGTCGCGTCGCTCAACGTCACGTACTTCGAGTTGACGGAGAAGCTCGGGACGGCGAACGTCATCGACATGGCCAGCAAGGCCGGCATCGACGCGATGTGGGCCAACCAGTCCGGCCAGAACGAACCGGTCCGCGTCGACCTGCGCGGCACGCCGGGCACCGAGGCGGCCCAGCGGTTCTCGACCGAGGTCGGCATCGGCCAGTACCCGGTCACCGTGCTCGACCACGCCAACGGCATGGCGACCTTCGCGGCGGCGGGCAAGCGGGCGGACGCGCATTTCGTGCGCTCGGTGACCAAGCAAGGCGACCAGGTGTACACCGAGAAGCTCCAGCCGCGCGACGTCGGTCTGAACCAGGAGCAGATCAACGAGCTGAACTGGACGTTGCGCCAGGTCGAGGCGGCGAAACTGCCCAACGGCTGGGACTCGGCCGGCAAGACCGGCACCTGGCAGCGCGGCAACAGCCTCACCGAGAACGCGAACACCTGGATGGTCGGCTACACCCGGGCGGTCGCCGCGGCCGTCTGGCTCGGCACGACCGACGGCCAGGCGCTCGTCACCAAGGACGGCAGCCACGACGTGTACGGCGCGACGTACCCCGGGGCGATCTGGCGGCAGTTCATGGTCGACGCCGCGGCCGCGCTCCAGCTGGACAAGAACCGGTTCCGGTTCGACCAGCCCACCTTCCCCGGCGACGCCACCACGGCGCCGTCGTCCCCGCCGCCGGCGACGCCAACCTCAGCCGGCCCGAGCTCCGCAGCCCCTACCTGCCGGCCGCAGGACTGCCCGAGCCGGCGCCCCAGCCCGACCCGGACCGCGACCCCGCCGGCCACCACCAGCCCACCCGCGGCCCCGGCGAGCGCAACGGGGCGCTGAGTCGAGGCCGGGCGATCCCCGAGGCGCTGCACCCGGTTGCCCGGCCGACTCGTTGACGAGCTGTAGCCGCGCCGCGCGCCGCCTTCGGTGCCCGACGCGACGAAGCGTTCGACCTCTTCCCGGTGCTGAAGAAGCTCTTCGGCAAGCGGGCGGGGCTCCTGAGCGGTGGTGAGCGCCAGATGCTGGCAATGGCGCGTGCGCTGATGTCGCAGCCCAAACTCATGGTCATCGACGAGCTCTCGCTCGGTCTGTCGTGTGCCAGCGCCACAGCCCGGTCGGAGAACACGGTGCTCAGGCGTACTCGAAGCAGGAGCACGGGTGTCGAGCGACCACTGGGGACTTTTGTATGTTGCGTAGGAAAGTAGTCGTGGACTGAGCGAAAGTATGGACAGTTTGGAGTGAAGTTAGTACTGTCAGGCACCATCAATATGCTTCATCGAAAGGAAGTACCGGCGCAGTAGCTCTCGACAGTGGCCCTCCGGCGGCGCGACCCGGCGGCGGCCACGACCGGTCGGCTGGCCACACCCCGGGCCAGCGCGCCACCACGGCGGCCCGCCCGCCGCCGGCCATTGCCGACATCCACACCCCACAGTTCCGCCGCACCACCGCCCGGTGACCCGCCGCCGAGCGGTGACAGTCCGCCATATACATGCACGACCATGGCCACCGGCCACGGCCGGGGAGTCGGTGCGGCCTGGAAGGGCAACCGACGACCCCCTCCGCACGTTCCGACGGCCGGCCCCACCCGACCTCTCGCAACGGGCATCTGACCAACGAGTACGTCAACACCGCATGGACGACCCGGGCGACGGCTCGCAGCACGACGGCACCGCCTGCCGCCCGGGCGGCACCGGAAACACCTGCTGTTGAACGAAAGGGACATGCCCCATGGCAAGGAACAGGATCGACCGTCGTACGCTGCCGCCAGGCAGCGCGGCCCACGAGCGTTTACTCGGGCTGCGAGGTGCTCGATGAGGGCCTGGCGCCTGGTCCAGGACGAGCCGGCGGAGCAGGAGCCTCGTCCAGAGCGTCGCCGTGCCGGTGGACGCTTCCTGGCCGTCGCGGTGGTCATGCTGGTGACCGTGCTCGGCGCCGGCGGATTGGCTGCCGCGGCCCGGACCGGCATGTTCGCCGAGCGTCCGGACGGCTGCGTCAAGCCGGACCGCAGCATCCAGCTGTACGCGGTGGAGCTGCCCAAGGACGGTACCCAGGTCCGTCTCGGCTACGGCCTCACCCCGGAGACGGCGTCCTACCCGGGCCCGCTGATGGAGATGATGGAGGGGGAGTGCCTCGCCATCACCGTGCACAACCTGGTGCCCGAGGCGACCCTGGCGGCGCTGCGGACCAACCCGAGCCACCCGCTGGGCGTCTCCCTGCACGTGCACGGGGTCAAGTACACGCAGGACTCCGACGGCACGGTGCAGAGCGGGTCGTACGTCCCGCCGGGCGGCACCCGCACCTACACCTGGTACGCCCAGCCCCGCAACACCAAGACCGGGGCGCAGGGCACCGCCGGGTACTGGTGGTACCACGACCACGTGGTGGGTGGCCCGCACGGCACCCAGGGGCTCGCTGCCGGCCTCTTCGGCGGCCTGGTGGTCCGCCGCCCCGGCGACCCGAAGCCGGACCGCTCCTACACGGTGGTCTTCGGTAACCAGCAGAGCATCAACCTGCGTCGCGGCGAGGCCACCGACACTTGCGCGGAGGTGAACCCGCAGCCCGGCCCGACCTGCCTGGTCGCCCGCATGGGGGAGCGGATCGAGTTGGTGGTGGTCGGCATCGGCAACGACATGCACACCTTCCACCTGCACGGGCACTCCTGGGCGGACACCCGGACCGGGGTGGTGAGCAACGGGCAGCCGTTCGCCGACTCTGTACCGATCATCGACACCAAGGTGCTCGGCCCGGCCCAATCGTTCGGGGTCAACGTGGTCGCCGGCGAGTCGGTCGGACCGGGGCACTGGATGCTGCACTGCCACATGCAGTTCCACTCCGACGCCGGCATGTCGACGATGCTGCACGTGCTGGACGAGAACGGGAACATGCCGCCCGGCATGGACCACCTGCACGCCGCTGCTGCCGCCCCGGCGGCCGCCGCCGCGCCCGTCACCGACGACGCCGCCCACCAGCACAACTGACGGCCCG